>CAXTWU010000243.1:0-3564 GCA_964248025.1 uncultured Acidobacteriaceae bacterium
ACCAACGCCCAAAGCTGGGCCCTGCAGTAGAGGTGATGCCGATCAGGAGACTGTGACGGATCAATCATTCGGCGTCGCGGGTTTCTTCATGAAAGCCGCGACGCCGTGCGTAAGGAATGTGCGACCGCATCGCGATCCTGAAGAAAGCTCGATGTCACCATTTTTACCTTTCCAAACACCTAGGGACCTGTGTCATCCTCATCGCAGTCACTTCTAGCTTGCTTTGCAAGGTGGATCCAGTGAACAGACGCACCCTGATTGCTACCGTTTCCCGCTGTCACTGCAGTTTCGCTTCTTCCTAGGTTCACAAGGTTCGCAGCCGCGCAAAGCGCCTATGGTGTTTTCGCACAAGCGAATGGTGCCTATAATGAAAGCGGCACGTCTCTCACTTCCGCGCTCACCTCTTCTCTGCAATCCGTTGCAAGCAGCCAGCGGGGGGGAGGGTGGTATTATTCGCTACCGTTACGAACTTCAGTAATGCTTACAATAATTGGATAGAAAATCTGGATGCTGTCGGTTTCTTCATCGCATTTGACAATGCTGCCTTGAACAATCCCCAGGCTGTAATTAGCACCTCAATCACGGCCCAAGCTCTTGCACCCGATGTTCAGTCAGCCTTGAACATGGGCTTTACGACTCAGAGTGCTCAGAATCTAGCGGCTGCTCTTAGCAACTACCAGTCCGGGCTGACCAAGAACGGCATCATCGCCTTCGCCAAATCTGGATCGCGGAGCTTTTTCGTGAACATTGGTTCTGCGTTGGAGGATACCTACTCAGGCGACCCCGTAATACCCATTCCAGCGCCCGTAAGGGGGAAGCGACATGAACCCTCAACACACTGCTGATTGCAATGCTTTTTTTGCTGCAGGCGTGATCGCTGCACTGACTGGCAATGAAATAGCAGGTGCTATCTGCGCAATCTATTGCTGGAGCCACTGTTAGCATCCAGACTCTGGGAGAGACGTATATGTACGAGACACTCGATTCGCGATTGGCAAAATCGTTTGGAATAGACAACGACCTATGCTTTCCGCACAGGTCGTGGTCTTTTTTGTCGCTATCAGTCGTATCTGTAATCGACCTTTTGGAAGTCCATCGACACTTCTCCCGTGCTCGCCTAGGGCTTTGCTTCACCGTGGGCGTGCTTGTTGTGACGACCATGGTGAGATTGTACTTCGCGCGGATAAAGATTCACGCATTGGCGCAAGCCGGGGACTCCGCCCATCAGCTGGATTCACTCCGATCCGTGTCACGCTCCATGGCTATGCTGACCGGAGCGGCGTTGTGGGCTTGTATGGCTGCAATGTTTTTTCTTACATAACGCCCGCCTTACCGCGCCACAAAGAATGAGCTTGCCTCAGCCGCCCAGGCGCAGCAACGCGCCCACGCTTTGCAGGCGCTGCTCGCCATGGCGCTCCAGCGCCTGCATGGCGAAGCGGCGCAGGTCGGCTGCGCGGCCTTGCGGCCAGGGCTCGGCGGCGAAGTACGCGGCGGGGGCATGAAACAGCTGTGCGGCGAGCTCGCGTGACGCTGGAGACAGCGTCGACGCGGCGGGTTTGCGGTGCTCCTCACACAGCAGCCCGTCCGACTGCGACAGCCACCAGGCCGGCGCATCGGGTACAAACGCTCGTCGGCAGACGGTGCATCGCCCGAGGTCGGGCATCCAGCCCATCAGCCGCACGACCCACAGCGCGAAGTACGTGACAGGCATCCAAATGCGACCGACACGGGTTTGCTCCAGAACATGGAGCAGCAGGCGAAAGGTCGCGTCCTGCCCGTCGGCGAGGGCCGGGCCCTCGGGCAGCATCTCGTCCAGCACTTCCGTGTAGAAAGCCAGCGCGGCGGCGCGGGCGTAGTCGACGGGCTCGGCCAATGGCGAGTGGAGGATTTCGAGCGAATCGAGCCGGACAAGATCCTGGCGAGGACGCGTGGCATAGTCCGCAATCACGTGCGTCATCGGCTCGAGCGCGCCGCCGAAGCGTCGGCGCGACTTGGACGCGGCCTTCGCGATCCCTTTCAGCTTGCCGGCTTCGCGGGTGAACAGCGAGACGATCTGGTCCGCCTCGTGGACGGGCCAGCTACGGAGAACAACGGCTTCGCTGCGGTACTGCGTGGGTTTGCTCCTGCGGACTTACGATAGCTCTTGCTTATGGAGGGCATAACGCTGCTTGATACGGATAGGCAAGAAAATCGGCAACCATTAGGCTGGAAGCGAATCGCTTTCCTGCGCTGCTGCACGCTTCGATGCGTCGCGATCCGGCTGCGACGGTTTGGCGTGAAAGTCTCGAATACACACAGGAGTCGCCCCTTGAACGTTCCCCAGACCGATCTTCGCAACTTTCTTTCCCTCCCTTATTCTGAGCTGGAAACGCTGAACCTGGAAGCCAAGGAGGACCGGCGCAAGCGGGTTTCGCCTGAGGAGATCCGTGAAAAACGGCTTGCTTACCTCCAGGGCGAGGACGGCATCAAGGCCGTCACCGTGCTGTTTTCGGACCTGGAAGGCCGTCTCCATATGCTGGACTACGACAAGAAGTTCCTGGTGGGCAGCTACGACAACCTGACGTTCGACGGCTCGTCGATCCGCGGGTTTACGGCGCAGCGGGAAAGCGATCTGCGCCTGGGGATCGATTGGGCGGCCTTTTACTGGGCGCCGGCCGACGTGTTTGGACCCGGCAAGGTGCTGGTCTTCGGAGAGGTAATCGATAAGAGCGGCAAGCCCTACGCGGGCGACCTGCGCGGCGTGTTGAAGAGCTTTGCCGGAGAACAGTTTCAGAAGAACGGCTACACCCTGAATGCCGCGAACGAGATTGAGGGTTTCCTGTTTGAAGGTCGCGACGCTGAGCGCCTGTTCCACAAGCACTGCCGGTTCAACTATGTGAACCAGGGCGGCTACTACCACTCGCTGCCGGGCGACCCGCTACGCGACTTTATCGATCGCGCGGCGGAGGTGCAGCGGGCGATGGGCTTTGAAAACGAGAAGGATCACCCGGAGGTCGCCCCGTCGCAGTTTGAGATCAACTACAGCTACGGCGAGGTGGTCGCGGCGGCCGACCAAATCCAGCTCTACAAGCTGATCTGCCGGCAGATCGCGCAGCAGCTCGGCATGACGGCCTCGTTTCTACCGAAGCCGGTGGTGGGTGTGAACGGCTCGGGCATGCATACGAATGTTTCGATCACGAAAGAAGGCAAGAACCTGTTCTGGGACGCAAACGGCGAAGAAAAGCTGTCGCCCATGGCGTGGGAGTTTATCGACCGCATCCTGACGCATGGCAACGACCTGTGCCTGATTCTGAACTCCAGTGTGAACGCGTACAGGCGACTCGACCCACACTTTGAAGCGCCGAACCAGATCAAGGCATCGGCGACGGATCGCGGCTCGATGGTGCGGGTGCCGATCGGCAATGAGAAAAGTGCCCGGGTCGAAGTGCGTTCGGTGGGTCCGGATGCCAACCCGTACCTCGCGCTGTACTCGATTTTTCGCTCTGGGCTCGAAGGGCATAAGTCGGAGATGGCGAACCTGCGCCAGGCGGAGCGCTACCTGCCGGACAACATCTACACGGCGCT
>CAXTWU010000244.1:0-3559 GCA_964248025.1 uncultured Acidobacteriaceae bacterium
GCGTGGCGGCTGTGGAAGGACGGAGGACTGGGCAACTTCGATGTGTTTCCGTTTGCGTCTCGCGCTGCCGGCTTCCTGGTGCGGTATGCGCCGGTTACCCAGCAGGAGCGGTGGGAGGAAAACGCCGGCTACTCGCCCTCGACCTTGGCCGCGGTGATCGGCGCGCTGTGCTGCGCGGCCGAGATCGCCGGCGCGCACAACGCGCCCGAGCTGGGCACGTTTTTGAATGAGCATGCCGACTGGATCCAGTCGCACCTCGAAGACTGGACCGTGACCAACAATGGGGTTCTGCACCCGGAGATCAAGCGCCACTATATCCGCATCCAGCCGCCCGCGCCCGGCGAGCCCTGGTACCGCAACGATGTCGCGCCGGGCAATGTTCGGTTGAACAACCGGGCACCGTGGGAGGAAAGCGAGTTTCCGGCCAACTCGATTATCGACGGCGGTTTTTTGGAGTTGGTGCGCTACGGCATTCGCCGCGCCGACGACCCGCTGATTGTCGACTCGCTCAAGGTGGTCGACCGAATTCTGCGGGTGGACGCACCGCAGGGCCCATGCTGGCGGCGCTACAACCGCGACGGCTACGGCGAGCAGGAAGGCGGCGGCCCTTTCATTCACTATGGACAGGGCCGTGCCTGGCCGCTGCTGACCGGGGAGCGCGCCCATTATGAGCTCGCTGCCGGCCGCGATGTGCGCCCGTTTGTGGCAGCGATGGAGGGCTTCGCGTCGCCGGGCGGCATGCTGCCGGAGCAGATCTGGGACAAGCGCCAGCCGCTGAACACCACCGCAGGCCCTGTGGTGCTGGGCGACCCCGCGGGCTCGGCCATGCCGTTGGTCTGGGCCCATGCCGAGTACCTCAAGCTGGTCCGCTCCGTCCAGGACGGGCGGGTCTTTGACCGCATCGAGGCGGCGGTGACGCGCTACAGCGAGGGCCCGCGACCCAGCCCGTATGAGGTGTGGAAGCTGCGCCGCCCGGTCGGCGAGATGGAGGCCGGCAAGAGCCTGCGCATCCTGGCGCAGGACCCTTTCGAGGTGACCTACACCACGGACGGCTGGCAAACGCAGCGCACGGCAAGCTCTCGCTCGCTCGGGGCCGCGGGCTCGGCGGCCGACCTGCCGCCGATGCCCGAGCCGGGCGAGCTGGTCTTTACCCTGTACTGGCCGGCCTCGAAACAGTGGCAGGGCCGGAACTTCGCCGTGAAAAACACGAAGAAACTTGAGGCCGCGGCCCACCCGAACAACCCGGAAGAGGCTCGTGGGGAATAAAATAAGAACTGTCCGCAGCAGACCCGGCCGCCGGCGCGAGCCCGCGCATCCCTATCCCCTTACATGGAGAAAGATTCCAACCTCATGAGCGACCTCGACCAACTTTCGATCAATACGCTTCGGTTTCTCGCCGTGGACGCTGTGGAAGCCGCAAACAGCGGCCACCCCGGCGCCCCGCTCGGCTGCGCTCCCATGGCGTATCTCTTGTTCCACAAGTACATGCGCCACAACCCCAAGCACTCCAAGTGGCCCAACCGTGACCGCTTTGTGCTGTCCAACGGCCATGCCTCGGCCCTGCTGTACGGCGCGCTGCACCTGTCGGGTTACGACCTGACGATCGAGGACCTGAAGCAGTTCCGCCAGTGGCACTCCCGCACCCCCGGCCACCCGGAGTATGGCGAAACCGACGGCGTGGAAGTGACGACCGGTCCTCTGGGCCAGGGTTTCGCGATGGCGGTGGGCATGGCGATGGCCGAAAAGCACCTGGCCGCCGTGTACAACAAGCCGGGCTACGACATCGTGGATCACTACACCTACGGCATCTGCGGCGACGGCGACCTGATGGAAGGCGTTTCGCACGAGGCGGCCTCGCTGGCCGGCACGCTGGGGCTGGGCAAGCTGATCTTTCTGTACGACGACAACCTGATTTCGCTCGACGGGCCGACGGACCTGAGCTTTACCGAGGACGTGCAGGCCCGCTTCCGCGCTTACCACTGGCATGTGCAGACGGTCGCCGACGGCAACGATCTCCACGCGCTTTCGGAGGCGATCGACGCCGCCAAGGCGGAAACCGGCAAGCCCTCGATCATCGCGGTCCGTACGATTATCGGCTATGGCTCGCCGCTGGCCGGCACGCAAAAGGCGCACGGCGCGCCGCTGGGCGAGAAAAACACCAAGGAAACCAAGCGGACCCTGAACTGGCCCGAGGACAAGCAGTTCTATGTGCCCGAAGAGGCCGCGAAGAACTGGGGCGAGATCGTCGGCAATGGGGCGAAGTACGAAGCGGAGTGGAACGAGCTGTTTGCGAAATACAAGAGCGAGTTCGCCGGGCTGGCCGAGCAATACGAGCGGGTCGAGGCCGGCAAGCTGAAGCCCGGCTGGGAGGCGACCCTGCCCTCATACCCGGCCGGCACCAAGCCGATGGCGACGCGCAACGCCGGCGGCGCCATCATGAACGCCTTTGCCGATGCGGTGCCGGAGCTGTTCGGCGGCGCGGCCGACCTGACGGAGTCGACCAAAACAATCCTGAAAAAATCGGGCAACTTCCACGTCGATCCGACGGGCCGCAATGTCTTCTGGGGCGTGCGCGAGTTCGCCATGCACGCCGCGGTGAACGGCATGGCCGCGCACGGGGGAGTGGTCCCATATGGCTCGACCTTTTTCACCTTCTCTGATTACGCGAAGCCCGCGCTGCGCCTGGCGGCACTCATGCACATCCACTCCATCTTTGTGTACACCCACGACTCCATCGGTCTCGGCGAAGACGGGCCGACCCACCAGCCGATCGACCAGCTCATGATGCTCCGCGCCATCCCGCACCTGATCGACTTCCGCCCGGCGGACGCCAACGAGACCGCGGCGGCCTGGCGGCTGGCGCTGGAGCACCGCGAAGCCAGCTTTATGGCGCTGTCTCGGCAGGACCTGCCCATTCTTGATCCGTCAAAACTCGACATCTACGAGGGCGTGAGCCGGGGCGCGTATGTGATCGAACACGGCAGCGACTCGCCGGACCTCCTGATGGTATCCACGGGGGCCGAAGTGTGGCAGATCGTCAAGGCCGCGGCCGAGCTCAAAAAGGAAGGCATCACGGCGCGGGTCGTTTCCATGCCGAGCTGGCAGCTGTTTGAGCGGCAGCCGGAAACCTACAAGCTGGAGGTGTTGCCCAACCACCTGCCCAAGCTTGCGGTGGAAGCAGGCGCGACCCTGGGCTGGTGGAAGTGGGTGGGCCGCCATGGCGACGTGATCGGGCTCGACCGCTTCGGTGCCTCGGCCCCCGGTACCCTGGCGCTTGAAAAGCTGGGCTTCGGCGTCGACAACGTCGTGAAACGTGCCAAGGCCCTGCTGGCCGGGGCCGGCAAGCAAACGCCGGCGTTGGCCGGGGTGGCTGAGCTGTAGGTTAGCTGCTGTAAGCAGGATGCATGGGCCGGCTCGTGGGACGGAGCCGGCCCCGCAGTTCACACGCGACGAGGTTGAGGGGGCAGTTCCGTGACGAACCAGCAGCTCTATCTTGCGATCGGCGTGCCGTCCTCGTTGGCTTTGGCCAATCTTGTCATTGTGCTGGTCGGCTTTCTTC
>CAXTWU010000245.1:0-3550 GCA_964248025.1 uncultured Acidobacteriaceae bacterium
ACAGGCTGCGCCGCGCTCGCGGTATGGGTGAACTGAGGGCCGAAGTTGAGGCTTGTCGGGGAAAGCGCGATCGCTCCGGGCGGCAACCCGTTGCCGCTCAGGTTCGCAGTCACAGCGCCCCCGGCCATGTTGCCGGGCAGCGAGAATATGGCGGCCGGCCGCGTTCCGGTGCCATTGGGATGGAACAACACGGACACCGAACAGGTCGCGCCGGGAGGGAGCGATGCGGGACAGGTGTTGCCGGCGACCTGGTACTCCGCCGTACTGACCGTTGGCTTGCCGAGCGTGACGGCGACGCCACCTGTGCTGGTCACGGTCAGGCTTTGCGGGGGGGAGGCAGAGCCCTGCACCGTGTCCGGAAAGGAAAGCGAGCCGGGCGTAAGCGTTGCTGCCGGGGGCGCCGCACCCTGGCCACTCAATGGGACGGAGGCAGGCGAGTTGCCGAAGCTGCCGCTCAAGACCGCTGAGCCCGTGTAGCTGCCGGTCCCGGGCGGCGTAAACGTGACGTTCAGCGTGCAGGTGCCGTTGACCGAGAGGGTGGCTGGCGCAACCGGGCAGTTACTGCCTGGCACCGCAAAGGGCCCGCTGGTCGTGACAGAGGCAATGGCAGCAGGACTGCCCCCGGAGTTGGTCACCTGGATGGCGATGGCAACGGAGGTCGCGTTGTCCGCCGTTGTCGGAAAAGAAGCCGGGGAAGGATTGAACGTAAGCGCCCCCGGTGCAGCGCCGGTGCCGTTCAGCGATGCCGTAGCTGCCTGGCTGCCGCTGTACGGGACGGAAAGGACGCCCGTGCGCATCCCTGCCAATGTCGGCGTAAAGGTGACGGAAAGCGTGCAGGATTGCGAGGCGGGCAGTGACGCGGGGCAGTTGTTGCCGGCCACGGCATAGTCGCCGCTTGCCGTAGGTGCGCCGAGCTGCGCCGAGCTGCCCCCGGCGGCATTGGCGACGGTGATGGTTTGCGCGGCAGACGTGGTCCCCTGTGTCTGCGCGGAAAACACCAGAGACCCCGGTGAAAGCGACAGGCTGGCGGCTGCGAGCCCCGTCCCGTTCAGGCTGACGGTAAACGGGCTGCCCGCGGTGCCCGGCGAAGGCAGTGTCAGCAGGCCGCCGCGGCTTCCCGTACTCGCTGGTGTGAAGGTCACTTGGATGGTGCAGCTTCCACCCGGGGCCAGCATCGCTCCGCAAGTGGTAGTGAACGAGTAATCAGTGGTCGACATCGCCGGCGTTCCAAGCTGAGCGGCTGTGCCGCCGGAGTTGCTGACCGTTATGGTCTGCCCCGGAGAGGTCGTGCCAACCGTCGTGCTGGGAAAGTTGAGCGGGTTCGGCGTCAGGAACAAGGATGCCGGGGTGACGGCGCTCCCACTCAGGCTGACACTGGCGGGGCTCCTGGGGTCTGACGACACAATGGCGACTTGCGCGGTCCGGGCGCCTCCGGTACTTCCAGCCGGGCTGAAGCCGACCGGCACGGTACAACTCGCACCGGCGGCTAGGGTGCCCCCGCACGTGCTGCCTCCCGGCAGGTTGAAGTCAGCGCTGTTGGTACCCGAAATTGTTCGAGCGCCCAGGGTGAGCGGTGCCCCGCCGGTGTTTTTGAGCGTGACGTTGAGAGTCGCGGCGCTTGTGCCGATCGTGGTCGCCGGAAAAGCGATCGATGCGGGGCTGACCGACAGCGCTCCTGGCACCAAGCCTGTTCCGTCAAGCGTTGAGGACAATGTTCCGCTCTGGGTGTTGGCGCGCACGGTCAGCGACCCGGTGCGGTCGCCGGTGCTGCCCGGATCGAAAACGACCTGGATAGAACAGTTCGCCCCGGCCGATAACGACGCGCCGCAGTTGTTAGTCTGCGTGTAGTCCGTCGCAGGTGCCGCTGCGATCTGTGCGATGGCCAGCGCCACCGAGCCCGTATTGGTCAGAGTGAAGGAGACGGGCGCGCCGGGCGATCCGACGGCCTGAGCGGGAAAGCCATAGTTGGCCGGTGACAGCGTTGCCTGAGGCGTCAGCGGGTTGGTGGTCAGCCCGAGGGTCCAGATGCCGCGGCCATAGGTTGCCGCTTCCAGCACGGTTGTCGCCCCCGAGCTGTAGACCTTCAGGTCCGTAACGGGCGCATTCGGCAGGCCGGAACCCAGTTCGGTCCAGCAGTTCTGAAAGTTCTGCCCAGTCCCGTAGCACTTGGTGATGTCCGTCGCGACATACACCCCGAAGTCGCCCCCGACATAAACATAGCCGCCGCTATTCGGGTCCACCACCACGCTATTGACCGGCGCATACGGCAGGGAGTTGGTAAGGTTCGCCCAGTGCGCGCCCCCGTCGGTCGAACCGTACAGGACCGCTTCGTTCCCCGTGGGAAAGCCGGCAACGCCCGCATACACCGTACGCCCCGTTATGTCGTGCGGGTCCACCGCCAGAGACGAGATAGCGTAGCCGCCTGCATTGAACTGTTTGCTGAAGGGCGTATTGGTGACGGGATTGCGCCACAGGTCGGCCCAGGCGAGCTTGCCGCCGGACTGGGGCACGGTAGTCCCGTACAGGTGCCCCGGCACCGATGCGCCCCCGTCTCCGAAACCGGCCATGCCGGCGTACATCTGCTCCCCGGCCCCATTGTAGCTGCCGCCGGCGCCGACCGATCGCAGCTGGCCGTTGCCGTTGCAAAAGGGTTCGGCGTTGCCGTCGAGCATACCGCTCAGCAGGTTGCTGCCGGTCCAGCCGCCGGTCGCCGGTCCCAACCACATGCGACAGGTACCGACCAGGATGTTCGCCGGGTTTCCAGGATCCAGGATCCACGGTGCCGGGTCGTAGCCGTTGGTTACGATATCGTCTGTGTCGTCTGCTACCTGGGACCGCCCAATGGTGGGGCTGGTGCCGAAACCCGCGGCATTGCAGTTGCCGCCGTTCGCGCAGGGAAAGATAGCGAGTCCGGCCCCGGCGTCTGCGTACCAGTTCCCCGGGGTCACCGGATCGATGGCCACGAGGCTTCCCTCCCCGGTCAGCAGCTGCTGCCAGGCACCGGTGCCGCCTTGAGCCGCTGCATTTTCGCTCGCCACAATGCCGAACTGGCCCATGCCCGCCAGTACCAGCGACCCGTTGGCCGGGCTTACGGCAAGGCGGCTGATCTCGGCAAGCGAGCCGATCCCCCCATTCAGGTTATCGAGGTGCGAGGCATCGCTTGGGGCGCACACCGGGCCTGTTTGCGCCAGGCCGTCAGTTGTTCGCCAAAGCCCGCCATCGTTGCCGAAGTAAATGGTCCCATTCGCGCCGTAAGTGCCCTCAATCGCGTGGGTTGAAGGAGCCACCTGCGCCGACGCACAGGTTTGCACATTGGTGGTGTTGCGCCATTGACAGCTGTTGGCCAGCGAACACCGGAAAAGGTCCCGGGTGCCGGCGAACAACAGCGTGTCTTGCTGCGACGGCACGGCTGCCAGCGCCAGGTTGTAGTCCGCCTGCGGAATGGCACCGTTCGCGTCGTCCAGCGCCGTGTCGTTAATCTGTGTTCCGAAAGCAACCGTGCCCGAAGCGCACGAGCTCACCGCGAGGCCGCTGGTCGAGCACACATCCT
>CAXTWU010000246.1:0-1265 GCA_964248025.1 uncultured Acidobacteriaceae bacterium
GAGCTGGGCATTTACAGCGTGATGTGGAGCGAGCACTGCTCCTACAAGAGCTCGCGCGTGCACCTGAAACGCCTGCCGACGAAGAGCGAGCGCGTGGTACAGGGGCCGGGCGAGAACGCCGGCATTATCGATGTGGGCGACGGCTGGGCCTGCGCGTTCAAGATCGAATCGCACAATCACCCCAGCTATATCGAGCCGTTTCAGGGCGCGGCCACCGGCGTCGGCGGCATCCTGCGCGACATTTTCACCATGAACGCGCGTCCCTTGGCCGTCATGGACTCGCTGCGGTTCGGCCCGTTGACAGAAGAGCCGGGCGTGGACGCCGCCACCGTGCGCCGCAACCACGCTGTGACCGAGGGCGTGGTCGCCGGTGTGTCGCACTATGGCAACTGCTTCGGCGTGCCCAACTTGGGGGGCGAAACAAAGTTTGAGGCCTGCTACTCCGGCAATCCGCTGGTGAATGCCTTTGCGCTGGGCCTGGTTCGGCGCGACGAAATCTTTTATGCCAAGGCCACGGGTGTCGGCAACCCGGTGATCTATGTCGGCGCGAAAACCGGGCGCGACGGCATCCACGGCGCGACCATGGCCAGCGAGGAGTTTACCGAGGGCTCGGAGCAGAAGCGGCCCAATGTGCAGGTCGGCGACCCCTTCATGGAAAAGCTGCTGCTCGAAGGCTGCCTGGAGGCCATGGCGACCGGCGCGGTCCTGGGCATTCAGGATATGGGCGCGGCCGGGCTGACGTGCTCGACCTGCGAGATGGGCGCGCGCGGCGGCGTGGGCATCGAGATCGAGCTGGACCGGATTCCGCAGCGAGCGACGGGCATGACTTCGTACGAGATCATGCTTTCGGAGTCGCAGGAGCGCATGCTGCTGGTGGCGGAAAAAGGCCGCGAAGGGGAAGTGCTCGATGTATTCCGCAAGTGGGGACTCGACGCGGTCGTTGCGGGTGAGGTGATCGCGGAGAACCGCATGCGCGTACGGCATGGCGGGGTGCTGGTGGCTGATATCTCGAACGAGTCGCTGACCGACGATGCGCCGCTGTACCACCGGCCTGTGGGGGAGTGGAAAGCGCCGGTGCCGCTCGACCCGCCTGCGGACGTGCTGGCAAAGCTGAATGGCCCGCATGATTTCACCGCCGAGTTGAAGCAGTTACTCGCAAGCGCGAATATCTGCTCCAAGCGCTGGGTGTTTGAGCAGTATGACTCCATGGTGCAGACCAACACCGTGCAGGGTCCGGGCGGCGAAGCGGGCGTGATGCGGATCAA
>CAXTWU010000246.1:1365-3515 GCA_964248025.1 uncultured Acidobacteriaceae bacterium
TGCAGACCAACACCGTGCAGGGTCCGGGCGGCGAAGCGGGCGTGATGCGGATCAAAGGCTCAGGCACTTTTTCGTCCGATGGCACAAAGCATGAGCGCGGGCTGGCGATGGCGCTGGCCGGCAATGGGCGCTGGTGCCATCTGGACCCGAAGCTGGGGGCCATGCACGCAGTGGCTGAGGCTGCGCGCAAGGTGGCCTGCACAGGTGCGACACCAGTAGCTGCTACAAATTGCCTGAACTTCGGGAACCCGGAAAAGCCGGAGATCATGCGGCAGCTATCGGACGCGATCGACGGGATTGCCGAGGCGTGTACCGTGCTTGGAACGCCGATTACTGGCGGTAATGTTTCGTTGTACAACGAGACTCGCGGGGAAGGGATTTATCCGACGCCCGTTGTGGGGATTGTTGGAATCCTTGACGATGCGAGCAAGGCTGTGTCCTCTCGCTTTCAATCAAAGGATGACATTTTGGTCCTGCTGACTCTTGTCGAGGGCGCAACCGGCGACAAAGTGATTCGCGCGCTTGGTTCTTCTGAATTTGCGAAATCAATTCTTCAGGAATTGTGGGGTACACCCCCGAAGTTAGACATACGCGAGGAAGTCCAGCTCAGGCAGTGCTTAATGCGTATGGTAGGTGCAGGACTTGTGAAGAGCGTAAGGGATGTGGGCCACGGTGGCTTGGCAGTGGCGCTCGCCGAGATAGCCTGTGCAAGCGACATCGGCGCTGTTGTGACTCTTGAAGAGATGAATTCGCAGGTTATATGGCCCGATGTTTGCAGGCTTTTTTCCGAAGATGCAACCCAAGCCATCCTGTCTTGTAGTCCAGCGAATTACCCGTTGGTCAAAGAAATCTCTGAGGGTTACAGCCTCATAGACGTAAAACAGCTCGGAATCACTGGTGGCGCGAGAGTAAAAGTTCACATCGGAACGCGCGAGCTAATCTCTGCTGCAATCTCCGAACTCAAGCAGCCTTGGGCTGATGCCCTTGAAGACACGCTCGCAACCTCGCCCGTTGTAGACGAGGTGATGGCGTGAAGCCGTTGCTGCTCGAAGGCATCTCCGGTGCGACCACCTCTCAAGAACGCGCCCGACTCTCGCAGATCCAGGGGACAGATAGCGCAAGCACCTACTCCGTGCGCGAACCCGGCGACGGTTTTCGCGATGAGTGCGGCGTGGCCGCGGTTTTCAACCACCCGGAAGCCGCGCGGCAGGTCTATCTTTCGCTCTACGCCCTGCAGCATCGCGGGCAGGAGTCCGCGGGCATCGCGACCGCCGACGGCACAAGCCTGTCCAACATCAAGGGCATGGGCCTGGTTTCCGATATTTTTACTGAAGACGTGCTGCAAAAGCTCAAGGGCGACATGGCCATCGGGCACACGCGCTACTCGACGACCGGCGACTCGGCGCTTTTGAACGCGCAGCCGATTCGCGTGGACTCGACCAAGGGCCTGATCGCGATCGCGCACAACGGCAATCTGGTCAACCTGGGCAACCTGCGCGCGAAGCTGGAGCGCGAGGGCGCCTTCTTCCAGACCACCTCCGACTCCGAAATCATCGTTCAGCTGATCGCGCACTCGCAGGAAACCACGCTTGTCGACGCGATCGCCGACTCACTGCGGCAGGTGGACGGCGCGTTTTCACTCGTGATGATGACGCGCGATCGTATCTTTGCGGCACGTGATCCGCGCGGCTTTCGGCCGCTCTCGATGGGCCGTATTGCGAACCCCGACGGTCCCGACACGGTCGTATTTGCGTCTGAAACCTGCGCGTTTGACCTGCTGCATGCGAAGTACGAGCGCGATGTGGAGCCGGGCGAGCTGATCATGGTGACGCGCGACGGCGTGACTACGCGTCGGTACGCGTCCGGTGTGCCGCGCTCCTCGTGCATCTTTGAGCACGTCTATTTCGCGCGGCCCGACTCCAAGATCTTCGGACGGTGGGTGCAGGACTCGCGTGAAGCCATGGGCCGTTGCCTGGCGCGGGAGTCGCATGTGCCGGCCGACCTAGTGGTGCCGGTGCCGGACTCCGGCGTGACCGCGGCGCTCGGCTATGCCGAGGAGGCAGGGCTGCCGTTTCGGTTCGGGCTGATCCGCAATCACTATGTGGGCCGCACGTTTATCGAGCCGGAGCAGAAGGTGCGTGACTTCGGCG
>CAXTWU010000247.1:0-3510 GCA_964248025.1 uncultured Acidobacteriaceae bacterium
CGCTATGCGGCTTCGTACGCGGACACGTTTGACGGGAACTTCTGGGGCAACGCGGTGCTGACGTCGGCGCTGCACGAGGACCCGCGCTACTTTCGCGAGGGCGAAGAGTACAGCCCGACGCACCGGGCGTTGTACTCGGCCGCGACGGCGGTGTGGTGCCGGAGAGACCGGGGCGGATGGGGGCCGAATTATGCAAATGTGCTGGGCAATATCATTTCGGGCGGTATCTCCAACGTGTACTACCCGGCCGCCGACCGCGGGGTGAGTAAAACCTTTACCGGGGCGATCACGGTGACGGCGGAAGGGACGATCGGGTCGGAGCTGGAAGAGTTCTGGCCGGATATTTCGAACCACTTCCGTAGGCGGCGGCTGGCCAGAGAAGCGGCTCGCATTGCACCTTCCAACCACCGCTAGCAGAACAGCGTTGCAAGAGCCGGGCGGCGCTAGATCCCGAGCCGCTTGACCTCGTCGTTGTAGTACTTGCGGTAGAGGATGTTCCACTCCTGCGTGCCTTCCAGGATGATTTTGCGCTGGGAGGTGATTTTGGCGCGAGCGGCGGCGTCGATGCGCATCTCATCGGCGAGCAGCCCGTGGAGATAGTTGCGGATCTCCTTGCGGATGGTGTCGCGGTCCTCGGCAAACTCGACCTCGTCGATCGCGGCCAGGGTGTCGGCCCCGGCGTGAGCCAGCTTGTTGACCTTGTCGGGCGAAACCCTCATAGAACCGCCTTGTATTTGCGCACCAGCTGCTGCTTGACCTTTTTAAACATTTCGCCGTATTCGGCCCCGTTGCGGCGCATTTCGTCCTGGATGGCATCGAGGATGACCCGGACTTCCTCGTTGATCTGGTCTTCCAGCATCAGCTCGGAGGTAAACGCGGCGGTGACGCGCTCCTGCACCAGCGGGAAGTGATCGGTCTTGATCATCTTGCTGTCGATCAGATGCTGCACTGTTTTGCGGCCCAGGTAGCCGACGTATTCACGGGAAAAAATCATTGTCTTGGGGGCGAGTCTAGCACATGGTTCCGGGCCGGAGCGGGCGTGAGCGGGCTCGCGCTCCCGCGTGGAACCTGCGAAAATGAAGCTCTATGGCCCACGATAACCTCCTTGCGCTGAAAGACGACATGATTGCTTTTCTGACTGGCCACGGCCTTCGGCAGTTCCCCGGCTACGTGGGCGATGACGTACCTTCGGTGCTGTGGGAGGACAACGAGGACCCGGATGGCTGGAAGCGGCTGGTGGAAACGGCCAAGGCGGCGGGCGCTCCTTTTTTGACGATCAGCGATGTGGTGCTGGACGACGAAGAGCTGGACCTGCTGCTCCAAAAGCTGCGGGAGCAAAACTTTCCGGACGAGCAGGCCCCTGAGTTCGACGAGATCGATGCCCTGCGCAAGCATGCAGGCAAGGTGGGCTTTGTGCAGCTGGGATTTGTGCATGGCGGCATCGCCTTTTTGCATGAAACGGCAAGCGACTGGTACGAGCAGTACGAGGAGCTGATCGAAGCGGTGGACGAGTTCGGCGTGGGCGGCGTGATGTTTGACGAGGATGACGGGGAGGAAGGGTAGTCCGCGTTGGCTTCCCCTTCCACTCTCCCTCCGCCCTCGCTGTCTTCCCCGACGGTTGCGGATGCCGAAGCTCCGCGCAAGCGCTGGGTGCTGCCCAAGCCCGACGAAGGACCGGCTGCCGAGCTGGCGCGGGTGCTCGGGGTGCCGCACGCGATGGCGCGCCTGCTGATAGCTCGCGGGCTGCGTGACGGAGCAGCGGCTCGGGCGTTTTTGACCCCGGACTTCGCGCAGCTGCACCCCCCGCTCTCGATGAAGGGGATGGCGGCGGCTGTTGCGCGAGTCCAGGCGGCGATCAGGGCCGGGGAGCCGGTGCTGATCTACGGCGATTACGACGTGGATGGCACGACGGCGGTGGTGCTGCTGAAAACGGCGATCGAGCGGCTGGGCGGCACGGTGCGCTTCCATGTGCCGCACCGTTTGCGCGAAGGTTACGGGATGCAGGCCGAGGTGCTGCGGCGGGCGGCTGCGGAGGGTGTGCGGCTGGTGGTGAGCGTGGATACGGGCATTCGCGCGTTTGCGGCGGCGGACGCAGCGGAAGCGCTGGGGCTGGATCTGATCGTGACGGACCACCACCTGCCTGAAGGGGCGCTGCCGCAGGCACTGGCCGTGCTGAACCCGAACCAAATGGGCTGCGGATACCCGTGCAAGGGGCTGTGTGGGGCGGGGGTCGCGTTTAAGCTGGCGCAGGCGCTGCTGGAGGCCGCGGCGGGCGAAGACCCGGCGGCGCGGGAGCGGCTGCGGACAAAGCTGCTGCCGTCGTTTCTGAAGATGCTGGCGATTGCGACGGTGGCCGACGCGGTTCCGCTCCACGGTGAGAACCGGGCGATCGTGGCGCTGGGGCTGCAGGCTCTCAGGGACCCGGTGAGCCCTGGGCTGCGTGCCTTGCTGGCCGTGGCGCAGCTGGACCCGGCGCGCAAGCGGTTGAGCGCGACGGATGTGGGTTTTCGGCTGGGGCCGAGGATCAATGCGGCGGGGCGGATGGACATTGCCGATGACGTGGTGGAGCTATTTACGACGCGTTCGGCGACGCGCGCGGGGGAGCTCGCCGGCCGGCTGGACCGGCTGAATACGGAGCGTCGGGCTACGGAGCTGGCCGCCCTGGCCGAGGTGCTGGCACGAGCCGGGGAGCCGGAGTTTGCCGGGGTGCGGTGCCTGGTGCTGGACGGCGAAGGTTGGCATCGCGGCGTGATCGGGATCCTGGCTTCGCGCGTGGTGGAGGCAACGGGCAAGCCGGTGCTGGTGATTGCGCATGAAGATGGAGAGGCTTTTGGGTCGGGGCGGTCGGTGGAGGGATTTCACCTGCTGGACGCGCTTGAAAGCTGTGCGGAGTTATTTACGCGCTTTGGCGGCCACGCGCATGCGGTCGGGTTCTCGTTGCCGTCGGGCAGGGTGCCGGCCTTGCGGGAGCGGATGGTGGCCCACGCGGCGACACACGTGCGCGACGAAGACCTTGGACTGCCGGTGCACTGCGATGCGGAGCTGCCGCTCCCCCACGTCACGGTGCCGCTGTACCGGGCGGTGCAGGCGCTGGAGCCGTTTGGGATGGGCAACCCGGAACCGGTGTTCGCGGCCTACGGGGTGCAACTGCTAGCCGAGCCACGCTTTATGAAGGAGCGGCATTGCAAGCTGCAGCTGGGGCAGGGCGCGGCGCGTTTGTCGGCGCTGGGCTGGCGCTGGGCCGAGCCGGTGCAGCGGCTGGGACTAGTCGTGGGCGATGAGCTCGACCTGCTTTACCGTTTGCGCGAGAACGAGCACCCGGAGTTTGGCGGGCTGGAGCTGGAGATCGTGGATCTGCGCCGGGCCGAGCGACGTGCTGGCTAGGGAGGGGGCGTCGATGGAGCATGGAAACGAGAAGCGCGGATTTTTTCTCACGTTGGAGGGGCTGGACGGCTCGGGAAAATCGACGCAGCTGCGGCGGCTCGCGGAGGTGCTGCGGGCGCGAGGGCT
>CAXTWU010000248.1:0-3506 GCA_964248025.1 uncultured Acidobacteriaceae bacterium
ACTAGCAGAATCCGGCTCAAAGATTGCAATGGAGCACGATACATGCGTCTATCCTCCGAAACCTTGCTGAAAAAGTCTTACAAAATCGGTGTAGCGCCCGTTCCCGTTCCAGCCTGCACATCGGCATGGAACACCAAGGGCCGTCCGCTTACTACCTTAGAGCACGGAAGGAGTGACAAGTTGCCTAAAGTCAATCGTTTTTCGCCCGTACCCATTTCGTTAATGCGTTGCTTGTTCCCCCATGCAGGATCAACCAGACTCCGGTTCCGGGCTTGAAACAGGTCTTCAACAGAGTGTGCGTTCCTGAGAAACAAAGCAAGTAAAATCGGCGTGCTTCTAACACTTCAGTGCCAGATCGAAGCACACCGCTGGTTTCGTTTCGATACCGGGCAGCAGGCGAGACCCCGTGGCGGGTCCCGCTCTTTCCACCTCCAAAAACATCAGGCCAGGTTTAGCGCCCGGCGTGTGGTGCCTTTTTCGCGCTGGATCTTTTCCTGCAACAACGTCAGCGCATAGATCAACTGCTCCGGCCGCGGCGGGCAGCCCGGCACATAGATATCGACCGGAATCACCTGGTTCACCCCCTGCACAATCGCGTAGTTATTGAAGACCCCGCCGGAGGTCGCGCAGGCACCCATGGAGATCACCCACTTCGGCTCGGGCATCTGGTCATACAGGCGGCGAATCACCGGCGCCATCTTGTTGGATACGCGCCCCGCGATCACCATCAGGTCCGCCTGGCGCGGCGAAGGGCGAAATACCTCCATGCCGAACCGGGCTACGTCAAAGCGCGACGCACCCATGGACATCATCTCGATCGCGCAGCAGGCCAGCCCAAAGGTCATCGGCCAGATGGAGCTTTTGCGAGCCCAGTTCAAGGCAGAATCCAGCGATGCCAGCAGGATGCCCTCCGGCTGCTGCTCACCAAAAGTGACTTCGCGGAGCTTTTCCCGATTTTTGGAGGACGATTCCAGTGCGCCAAAAAAATACCTGTCCCGCTGCCCCGCCCCGCTTGCTGTTGTGCTCATGCATCCACTATATCGCTCCGGCAAACCCATCGCGAGGCGCCGGCCCGCTCCTGTTTTCACCGGCCGCCGTCGAGCAAATTTCCCCCCCCCGTCTTTCGTTTCGCTTCGGCTTTCCCCAAAAGTGTGTCAAAGTATCACCAACACGGGACGCAAGCCTTTCCCGATCGTGCCCGCAAGGTTTGAGGTTCCATGCCAGCGAACCTGTACGGGACCCCGCGAGGGACCCTCCAAGGGACCTACAGGATGCGAGTCACCCAAACCCTATTTCACTTTTGGAGCGCCATGCCTCCTTGTTTGTGTCCCCGCCCCCGCCGCCCTCCCGCTGCCCTTCCCCTTGCCGGCCTCCTTGCGCTCGGCTCGGCTGCCCCGGCAACGTGGGCGCAGGCTCCCGGCGCGACGGAAGCACGCCTGCTCAAGCTTGAAGCCGCTGCGGCCGCCGCCCAAAGCGGTGCCGACAACGCCTGGATGCTGGTTTCGGCCGCCCTGGTCCTGCTGATGACCGGCCCCGGGCTCGCGCTGTTCTATTCCGGCCTGGTCCGTCGAAAAAACGTGCTGGGCACCATGATGCAAAGCTTTGCCATGATGGCGATCATCACCGTGCTTTGGGCGCTGGTCTCGTTTTCGCTCGCGTTTGACTCGGGCACTGCCTTTATCGGCGGCCTCCACCATGTATTCCTGCGCGGCGTCGGCCTCCTGCCCGACCCGGACTATGCCGCCACCATCCCGATCCAGACCTACATGATCTACCAGTTGATGTTCGCCATCATTACCCCGGCGCTCATCACCGGCGCTTTTGCCGAACGGATGAAGTTCTCCTCGATGGCCGTGTTTCTTACCCTGTGGTCCATCGTGGTGTATTCGCCCATGGCCCACATGGTTTGGGGCAAGGGCGGGCTGCTCAACGCGACCCTTGGCGGGCGCTTCCCCACGCTGGACTTCGCCGGCGGCACGGTAGTCCACGTCACCTCCGGCGTGTCGGCGCTGGTCTGCGCACTCTACCTTGGCAAGCGCGTCGGCTACCCCAGAGAGCCCATGACGCCCCACTCCGTTGTGCTTTCGCTCGTCGGCGCGTGCCTGCTGTGGGTTGGCTGGTTCGGCTTCAACGCGGGCTCGGCGCTTTCTTCCGGGCCGCTTGCCACCTCGGCCTTTGTGAACACCCAATTTGCGGCCGCGACCGCGGCGCTGGCCTGGGGCGCGGCAGAGTGGGTTCGCAGCGGCAAGCCTTCGGCGCTGGGCGCCATCTCGGGCGCAGTGGCCGGCCTTGTGGCCATCACGCCGGCTGCCGGCTACGTTCAGCCCATGAGCGCCCTGCTGATCGGCCTTCTGGCCGGCTTCTTCTGTTACGCCATGGTGGTCGTAGTCAAAATCCGTTTCGGCTACGACGACTCGCTGGATGCCTTCGGCGTCCACGGTGCGGGCGGCACCCTGGGGGCCGTGCTCACCGGCATTTTCGCGTCGTCCACTATCAATCCCATCTTCAAGGATGCGCAGGGCAATGCCCTGCCCCTGGGCGCCATCCAGGGCAACTGGCACCAGGTGTGGAACCAGCTGGTCGGCATCGCCATCGCCTGGGCTTTGTCCGCAGTGGGTACCCTTGTGCTGCTGAAACTCGTCGATCTCACCCTGGGCCTGCGGGTTTCGGTGGAAGATGAAGAAGAAGGGCTCGACATCACGCAGCACGGCGAAGAAGGCTACGACTTTGCCGCCTAGAAGAAGCGCTGCGGCGAGCGCAACAGAAAACAGCAATGGCCGGGTGATTTGCCCTGGCGCAGCAAGGCGAAAAGGACGTGTCGATGTACAAGATAGAAGCGATTCTGCAGCCGTCCCGGCTCGACGCAGTCAAGGATGCCCTGCTCGAGGCCGGCATCGAGGGCATGACGATTTTGGAAGCGCGCGGACATGGCCGGCAAAAAGGCCACACGGAGTTTTACCGCGGCCGCGAATACACGGTGGACCTGCTGCCCAAGGTAAAGCTGGAAACCGTGGTCGCCGACGACATGGTGGAAAAAGCGATCAGCGCCATCTCGAATGCAGCACGTACAGGCAAGATCGGCGATGGCAAAATCTTCCTCACCCGGATCGAAGAAGCGGTCCGGATTCGCAATGACGAGCGTGGTCCGACCGCGCTCTAGGATCGAAGCATCGATCGAAGCATCGATCAAACATCGATGGAAGAATCCGGCGCACGGCCGGGCGCGCTCCGCTTGAAACCCCGTGAAGCGCGAACCGGCAGGGTCCAGGGAAGAAGCGGCCCGGCGCACAGGAGCAACCCACAGGAGCGACCATCATGAAGACTCGTTCCGACCTGACCCCCGCCGACCTGCGCGAGCGGCTCCATGCATCGCTTGAAGACGCGCGAGCCCGCTTTGCACGCACCGGCGAAGGGGAAGAAACCGCACGGATGCGCGCCGTGGAAGTGGAAGAAGCACTGGCCGGCCTGTGGGCCACGGTCCAGGCCTCGCGTCAGGCCCCGCTTCA
>CAXTWU010000249.1:0-3492 GCA_964248025.1 uncultured Acidobacteriaceae bacterium
TCCAAACAGCATGCCCGCCCCGTCCCCAGCCGAGCAAGCCGCCCGTGCCATCGTCGAACAACTCCAGGCCGCCGGACACCAGGCCTTCTACGCCGGCGGCTGCGTCCGCGACCGGCTTCTTGCTCGGCAGGCCAGCGACTACGACGTCGCCACGGGCGCCACCCCCGATCAGGTCCTCGCCATGTTCCCGCGCACCTTCGCTGTGGGCGCCCATTTCGGCGTCGTTCTGGTGCGCACCGGGCACCCGGACGGGAGTGAGACCGACACGGAGGTCGCCACGTTTCGCAGCGACGGCACCTACTCCGACGGCCGCCGGCCCGACTCCGTGCGCTACTCGCTCGACCCCCGCGAGGACGCCGCCCGCCGCGATTTCACGGTGAACGGCATGTTTTTCGACCCCCTCACGGGCGAAGTTCTCGACTTTGTGGGCGGTCAAACCGACCTCAGCAACGCCCGGATTCGCGCCACCGGCGTCCCCACCCGGCGCTTCACCGAAGACAAGCTGCGCATGCTGCGGGCCGTCCGCTTTGCCGCCCGCTTCGGCTTCGCCATCGAGCCCGCGACCGAGGCTGCCATCCGGGCTCAAGCCTCCTCCATTCATCAGGTAAGCCCCGAGCGCACCCGTGATGAACTGACCCGGATGCTCACCGAAGGCCGCGCCAAACAGGCTTTTGAGCTACTCGACCGCACGGGCCTGCTGCGCGAACTTCTGCCTGAAATCGACCGCATGCACGGCGTTGAGCAGCCCCCCGACTGGCACCCGGAAGGCGACGTCTGGGTGCACACCCTGCTGCTGCTCCAGAAGCTCGAAGCCGGCTGCCCCGCAACTCTTGCCTGGGGCGCGCTGCTCCACGACGTGGGCAAACCGCCCTGCTATGTACTCGACGGCACCCGCATCCGATTCAGCGGCCACGCCGAGGTCGGCACCCGCATGGCCGAAGCTCTTTGCGCCCGGCTCCGCTTTTCCAACGAGGACACCGCGCAGATCGCCTCGCTCGTCGCCAACCATATGCGTTTCGGCGATGTGCTCAAGATGAAACAGTCCACCCTGAAGCGCTTTCTTCGCCTTCCGCGCTTCCCCGAGCACCTCGCCCTGCACCGGCTCGACTGTCTTTCCAGCCACAACATTCTCTCGCTTCATGACTACGCCCGGCAGCACTACGAGACCATTCCGGCCACCGAGGTCCAGCCCACGCTCCTGGTCACAGGCCGCGACCTGATCGCCGCCGGATACCAGCCCGGCCCACTGTTTAAGGGGTGGCTTGCCCTGGCTGAAGACGCGCAGCTCGAAGGCCGGATCGCAACCACGGAGGACGGACTGGCCTTGATCCGCGACCACCAGCGCCCCTGACCCATCCCTCACCAAGCACCTGATACCGCCCCGAAACCCCGTTGCATCCAGTCCCAACTCAGCACGGAGGTAATGTGCGAAGCCATTTTGCTGACACTTTTTAGGCTCAAACAGCCGATACTTGTCGGAAGGCCGGGCGCCGCCTAGGATGCGGAGCTTTCGGCATGGGACCATAATGGCAGCCAACGCACAAGACGGCAAACGCTGGACCCCGCTAGCTGCTTCCATCAATTTTGCGGCCGCTTTGGTCTGCGTCTTTGTCAGCTACCGTCTCACAGATCGCGGCCACGGCATTATTTATCTATGGCCGTTGACAGCAGTCGAACTCGGCTTCCTGGTTCCTCTTTGGAACAAGCCCCAAGTCCGCATTCTTGCCCAGGGAACAGGGGCTATCGGTGCACTGTGCGGTGGTCTTCTTGCCGGCAGACCGATGTGGTTTGCAAGCTCCGTGGCGGCAATCAGCCTCCTGGATGTTTGGATCGCCGGCACCATCCTGAGCCGTGGCGTGCGCGGCTTTGAAGACCTGAAAAGGCGGAGCAACCTGCTTCTTCTCGCCCTGGCTGCAATCGTCGCGCCCATCATCGGCGGCGCCATCAAGGCTTATCCGCTTTCCCACCTTCTTCATATCCGGCCACTGGATGCCGGCATGCTGTCGACCGTTTGTGAGTCGCTCGGAATGGTGATCATTCTGCCCGCCCTGCTTTTCTTGCTCACCGGCAAAAATCGCGATCCCCGCAAGCTGCGGCCACTCCTGAAGCACGGTGTGCCCGCCGCCGCGTTGTTTATAGCGGTGGCCTGCGGTATCTTTGCGCAGACCACCAGCCCCCTCCTGTTCATGGTCTTTCCCGCCATGCTGGTTGTTTTGTTTGTGTTAGGCCTCGAAGGAGCTGTTTACGTTTCCATCACGCTCCCCATCATCGCTATCGTGTGCACATCTCACGGACATGGACCCTTCTGGATCGCCCACTTCTATACGCCTCATTACCGGGTTCTTCTGCTTCAAAGCTTTATCTGGATGAACGTAGCCACGGCGCTGCCCATCGGCGCCATGCTCGATGAGCGCCGCCAGGCCGAAAAGGAAGCGGCTGAGGCTCGCCTTGTAACGCAAACCATCCTGAAGTACGCCGATGTCATGATCATTCTTTCCTCGATCGATGGAGGCCAGCGGTACGTCTCGGCGGCCAGTGAGCGCTTCACTGGCTGGACGCCTGGGGAATGGACCAGCCTGAAGCGAGCAGAAACGATGCACCCAGAGGATCACTTGGCATTTGATCGTGTGATCGAGGACATGCTGATGGGCAAACGCGATCAATCGTTCCGCTATCGCCTGGCTCAAAAGCGGGGCGGCTGGCGCTGGATTGAAGCTGCTTTTAGAACCTACATCGACGACGAGACGGGTGTGGTCCGGGGCTATGTCGGTACTCTGCGCGATATGCCTGAGCAGGACGAGGATCTTGGGATGTCGCAGAATGGAAGCTTTGCCTCCGGCCTTCAACGCTCCGCTCGCCTGGCAAGGCGGGACATATTGACGGGTCTGCCCGACCGGCGAGCATTTCAGAAAATCTTTCGAGATCAGGCTGACGCGGCCCGTTTAACGGACGGCGCTCTCGCCATCCTGTTCATTCAGGTAAATCACCTCAAGGCCTTCTACGAAAGATATGGAAACGCGCACGGCGACAGCTCCCTCCGGACGCTCGTGACCGCTCTAAGGAGCAGCATCGGCCAGACAAACGATCTTTTGGCTCGCTGGAGTGAAGAGCAGTTCATCGCTCTGCTGACGGGGCCTGGTATCGGTGATGAAACCCAGCAAAGAAAGGACGCCGCCGTGCAGGCCGTTCGCTCCCTGGCGATTGAGCACAAGGCCACCTGGGAAGGCTTTTTGACTGTCAACATCGGTACGGCTATGTCCACCCCCGAGATGCTTGGAGATGTGACAGCCATGATCCAGGTGGCGGAAGCTGGCCTAAGCGCTCAACAAAGCATCGATATGGGGAGCGCCTTTGCGGATCCTTCACTTCGCCGCTCGGCCGTCGTGGGCGCGCTGTGACCTAGCAACCTCCCTGCGATAAGGCTCGCCCCTGCGTCGTACCGCCGAGGACGACGGGCGTACTGATCGATTTGCGTGGACTTGCCAGCGAAGT
>CAXTWU010000250.1:0-3456 GCA_964248025.1 uncultured Acidobacteriaceae bacterium
AAACCGGAGCCCTCGCCGGCTTGTTCGACGGTGCCGGCGATCTCGTGACCGAAGGGTACGGGCGGCTGCAGCATGCGCGCATGGTACCCACGGCGAAAAACTTTCAGGTCGGTGCCGCAGGTGAGCGCCGCGCCGACACGCACCACCAGCTCACCGGCGCGGGCGCGCGGGCGCGGCAGGGCTTCGAGGCGCAGGTCCTCCTTGCCGTAGAGCACAGCGGCCTGCATGGTGCTCGCGGGTGCCACTATTGAGACTCCGCATCGGCAGAGAAGAAGATCTTCATGGAGTCAGCCGTGGGGTGGGATGCGACCCCTATGGCCTCCACTGCGTCGGTAAGCGCGAAGCGATGCGAGATCAGCTGCGTGAGATCGAAGCCGTTGCCGTAGCCCTCAAATACCAGCCGTGCGCCCTCGTCCTGGATGTCGACGGATGCGCTATAGGAGCCGAGCAGCGACTTCTCGTCCATGCAGATGGCCGCTGGATCGACGGGAGCTTCGCCGTGCTGGGTTTGCGCGAAGAGCAGCACGCGGCCGCCGGGGCGCGCGGCGTTCATGGCGATGGGGATCAATGGGTCGCCTGCGACGGCGAGCAGCACGGCATCGGCACCGCGGCCCTCGGTCATGGCGCGGGCACGGGCGACAACGTCCTCCGTGCGGGCATCGATCGGGTGGCTCAGCCCGTAACGCGCGGCGGCGGCGTGGCGCTCCATGTACAGGTCGGAGGTGAGCACGGTCGCGCCGGAGCGCGCGGCAAGCGCGGCCAGGATGATGCCGATGGGACCCTGGCCGATGACCAGCACGGTCTCATCCGGCTCAAGCGCGAGATTTTTGATGGCTTTGAGACAAGTGTTGACGGGCTCAATAAAGGCGGCCTGTTCAAACGGAATGCCGTCCGGAATCTTGACCAGCCCTCGCCTAACGATCCAGTCCATGACCCGCACAAAGCCGGCAAAGCCACCGCCGGAGGGCTCAAACCCGGCGGTGACGCCCACCCGCTTGTAGACGGGGCATTGCGCGAAGGTTTTTTTACGGCAGTAGTAGCAGTGACCGCACGGGATGTGGTGAAAGACCATGGCGCGGTCGCCGGGTGCAAAGCCCCGGACGCCTTCGCCGACCGCGACGACCGTGCCGGCGGTCTCGTGCCCGAAGACACGCGGGGCGGAGTGCGAGCCGGTGTGTATTTTTTTGAGATCGGTGCCGCAGATGCCGCAGGCCTCGACTCGCAGCAGCACTTCGCCTACGCCGATGGAAGGAACCGGCAGCTCTTCAACGCATACGTCGCCTACGCCCCGGTACACGATGGCCTGCATGGTGGGGGGGACGGAGAATGCTCGCCCGGAAGCGCTTGTGATGGTCGCTGACGCCATGAACTTCTAGGATAACAAGCCGGGACCCGAGCTACGGTGGCTGTTGCGGTTCGGAGCGCGGTTTGCGAGCAGATCCGGCAGGGCGCGGGACAGGCCTTCGGCGGCGGCACGGCTGTTGCGGCCGAGCGCGGCGAGCGCGGACCATGAAGCAGGGCGCAACGCGGCCCCAAGTGCAAAGGCCGCCGTGCGGAACCGGCCGTTATGCGTTATGAATGGGTTGAGGTCCGGCAAAGGGTCGGTGGCACCGTCGGAGATGCCGCGAAGGCACAGAAAACTCCACCCATGCGCGCGCGCCAGGCGGCCCACCGTCGCTGCTTCCATATCGACCAGCGATGCGTGGTACCGCTCGGCAAGCGGACGTTTTTCGGGCTGGGTTGCGACGTGGTCAAGCGTGACCAGGCGCAGTGGAGCACCGGGGCCACGATGCGGCGAATCAGTGAAGAAGCGCTCACCGGTGCGAGCATCGATCACCTCGCCGACCGTGAGTACCTCGGGCGGCTTGATGCCGCAGGTGATGGCGCCGGCCCATCCATAGGAGACGACCGCGTCGAGCTCGCCGGCGGTCGCGCGCAGGGCGGCAAAAGCGCGAGTCGCGCCAGCGGCACCCATGCCTTCGCAGGCAGCAAAACACTCGTTGTGGCCGACCTGCCCGACAAAAACGTGATCGGTACGTGGCCACTCGCGAACCAGCGGGCGCAGCTCGGCGGGCATGGCTGCGACGATGCCGATGCGCCTCACCCAAGCTCCCCTATGCCTGCCGCCGGCACGTAACCGTGGTCCGTAAACCAGGCGATGGCAGCGCGGAGCGCGGCGTAGACGGGCAGGATGCGGAAGCCCAGCTCGCGCTCGGCCTTGGCGGAGGACGCAAACATCTTTTTGCGCCCCATCCGAACGGCTTCCACCGTAGCGCGAGGCTCCCGGCCACGCAGGCGGCCCGTGATCGCTTCATCGAAGAAGGCAAACAACATGGCGACCGGCACGGGGACTTTGTGTTTGGGAGAGGGCACGCCGGTGATCGCGGACATCTTGTCGAGCAGTTGCTTGAGAGTCAGGTTTTCGCCGCCGAGGATATAGCGCTCGCCGGGCCGCCCACACTCAAGGGCGGTCACATGGGCGCGCGCTACCTCGCCGACGTCGACCAGGTTCAAACCTGTGTCCATGTAGGCGGGAAACCTGTGATTGAGGAAATCGACAATGATGCGGCCCGTCGGCGTCGGCTTGATGTCGCCGGTGCCGATGGGGGTTGTCGGATTGAGTGTGACGACATGCTGACCCGCGCGGGCTGCTTCGAGCGCGACCTGCTCTGCCAGGTATTTGGAACGCTTGTAGTGGCCGACCATCGCGTCAAAAGAGACTGGTGTCGTTTCGTCGACGATGGTGCCGTCGCGGTCAAAACCCATGGTCGCCACGCTTGAGGTATAGACCGTGCGAGCCACCCCTTCCTCCTGCGCCAGCTGGAGCAGGGCGCGCGTCCCTTCCACGTTGACCGCGTACATGTCCGCCGGGTCGCGCACCCACAGGCGGTAGTCGGCGGCGACGTGCACCAGGGCATCGCAGCCGCGCAGGGCGGTGCGCAGCGATTCTGGGTGGCGCAGGTCGCCGGTGAGGGGCTCAAACGCAGGCAGTTGCTCGATGTTGCGGAGGTCGCTGGCGGGCCGGACCAAAAGGCGCAGATCAGCCCCGGCCGCAGCCAAAGCATGAGCCACGTGCCCACCGACAAACCCTGTCGCTCCTGTGAGAAATACTTTCATCGGCCTGTAGTCGATTGTACGAGCGGCTGCGCATCTATACTGTGGCGTGGGAGACGCATACACCTATGGACAAGCTGGCGATCTGGGCCTATATGGAAGCAAAGCCCGGCAAGGAAGAGGAGCTGGAAGAGTTTCTGAAATCGGCGCTGCCGCTGGCACAGGCGGAAACAGGCACGACGACCTGGTATGCGCTGAAGATTGGTCCGTCGAAGTACGGCATATTCGATACGTTCGCCGACGACGCGGCGCGGGAGGCTCATCTGTCAGGCGAGATCGCAAAAGCGCTGTTCGCGAAAGCAGACGAACTGCTGGCCAGCCCGCCCGAGATCGACAAGCCGG
>CAXTWU010000251.1:0-3438 GCA_964248025.1 uncultured Acidobacteriaceae bacterium
CTGATCTTCTGGCATCCCAAGGGCGCGACCATTCGCCGCATCATGGAAGACTGGATGCGCGACGAGTGTGTGCGCCGCGGCTACGAGCTCGTCTACACGCCCCATGTCGCGAAGGTCAACCTGTGGCAGACCAGCGGCCACGAGGGCTTTTACGCGGCCAATATGTTTACGCCCATGGAGCTCGACGATGCGGACTACCGCATGAAGCCCATGAACTGCCCGTTCCACATCCTGATCTACAAGAACGCGCCCAGGAGCTACCGCGACCTGCCGGTGCGCTACGCGGAGCTGGGCAACGTGTACCGCTACGAGCGCTCGGGCACCATGCACGGGCTGCTGCGGGTGCGCGGCTTTACGCAGGACGACGCCCATATCTTCTGCATGCCGTCGCAGATCGAGGACGAGGTGGTCGGCTGTATCGACTTCGCGCAGGCGGTGCTGCAGACCTTTGGCTTCACCGACTTCAAGGTCGAGCTTTCCACCTGGGACCCGAAGGACCGCGCGAGCTACGCGGGGTCGGATGAAAACTGGGAGCTGGCCGTCGGCTCGCTCCAGAGCGCGCTCGATCGCAAGGGCATTCCGTATACGACGATTCCGGGCGAGGCAGCGTTTTACGGGCCAAAAATCGACATCAAGCTGGTGGACGTGCTCGGGCGTTTGTGGCAGCTCAGCACGGTGCAGTTCGACTTCAACCTGCCGGCCCGGTTTGAGCTGGAATATGTCGGCGAGGATGGTGAGCGGCACCAGCCGGTGATGGTGCACCGCGCCTTGTTCGGCTCGGTGGAGCGCTTTTTCGGTGTGCTGATCGAGCATTACGCGGGCGCATTTCCGCTGTGGCTTGCGCCGGTACAGGTGGGGCTGGTGCCGATCTCCGAGCGGCACCTCGTTTACGCGCAGGAGGTCAAAGCACAGCTGGAGCTGGCCGGTCTGCGCGTGCAGCTGGACGGGCGCAACGAGAAGATGAACGCCAAAATCCGCGAGCTGACGCTGCAAAAAGTCCCCTACATCCTGGTGATGGGCGACAAGGAGGCCGAGGCGGCCGCCGTAAGTGTGCGGACGCGCGGCAAGGGCGATGGCGGGTCTATGCCTCTGGCGGAGTTTGTGCAGCGGGCGAAAGCGCTACTGACGACGCACGCGACGGAGCTTTAAGGCCGCTGACTTCAGGCGGGATGCGCCGATGCGGTATGCTGACCGGAACTGCGGAGCGAAACCGCAACCGGAGATAAGGAGTTGGTATGAAAGTGAACGGAAGTGTTCCCGGTGCAGTACTGGCGTTGGTGTTGGGCTCGGCCGCCGTGGTGGCCCAGCAGCCGATCCCACACGCACACATCTACCCTGAGGTGAGCGCCGCGCAAGCCGATATCGACGCGGCCCTTTCAACCGCAAAGCGGGAGCACAAGCGGGTATTGCTCGATTTTGGGGGCGACTGGTGCGGCGACTGCCAGGTGCTGAACGTGTATTTTCACCAGCCGGATAACCAGCCATTGCTTGAAAAATACTTTGTGCTGGTGGACGTGAATGTCGGGCGCATCGACCAGAACCTCGACATCGGCGAGAAGTACGGCGTCAACCTGAAAAAGGGCGTACCCGCGCTCGCCGTATTGAAGCCCGATGGCAAGTCCATCTACGGGCAGAGCGGTGAATTCTCCGACATGCGTCACATGGAGTCCGCGCCTGTGCACCAGTTCCTGGAAAAGTGGAAGCGCTGACTTCGCCTCGTCCCGCATCGTAAGAGGATGGAGGGGCCGTGGATAAGGTGCCGGTAGACGACAACCAGATTGTGCCCATGGACGCGGTCGCTGCCGGGGTGCAGGGACTCCGAATCGCGTTTGTCAATGTGTTCGCGGTGACGCACGCCGACGCGAGCTGGACGCTGATCGACGCGGGGCTGCCCATGACGGCGAGCCGCATTCGCACTTGGGCCGAAAAGCATCACCCCGGGCCGCCGAACGCCATCGTCCTGACACATGGTCATTTTGATCATGTGAGCGCGGCCCCGGCTCTGGCCGAAGATTGGGACGTTCCGGTCTACGCGCATACCCTGGAGTCGCCGTACTTGACGGGTGAGCACGAATACCCCGCACCCAATGCGGGCGCGGGCGGCGGCATGATGAGCCTGCTGTCGCCGCTGTACCCCAAGGGGCCGGCTGATCTGCGCGGGCGCCTCCAGGTGCTGGAGCCTGGAGCCAGTGCAATCATGCCCGGCTGGGAGATCATCCACACGCCCGGCCACACGCCCGGTCATTGCTCGCTTTACCGGGCGAGCGACCGGACGCTGCTGGTAGGCGATGCCTTCTGCACCACCAAGCCGGAATCGTTTTTCGAAGCGGCACTGGCCCAACAGCCGGAGCTGCACGGGCCTCCGTCCTACTTTACCTCCGACTGGGCGGCGGCGCAGCGTTCGGTCGAACGGCTGGCCGCCATGGATGTCGCCGTGGTCGCGCCCGGGCACGGCAAGCCGCTGGCCGGGGCGAACCTGAACGACGAGCTGCGGCAGCTGGCAACGCGCTTTCGAGCCGTTGCACTGCCTGAAAACCGCAAGAGCTAAAGGCTAGCTCTACCCTGGGCTTGCGCCGCCGTGACGCAAGCATGGGCCTATCGCTCAAGGGGTTAGAGCAGCGGACTCATAATGAGTTCGCTGCCAAGTGCAGCGAACTGCCATGAATCGCCTAGGCATCAAGAAGCGGAAATTGACCGTGAATCCTGCCCGAAAGGTCGAGCGGCGGCGAGAGAACAATGCTCGCGATCGCTACTTGCTGGCCACGAGGAGGATGCCGTACGCGCCGCGCTGTCGGAGATCGCACCCGAACGAATCCCCGAACTCGACATTGCCCTGCACACCGGTATAAGACGGGGCGAACAGTACGGGTGCGAGTGGTCGTGGGTAGACCTGCAGAACAAGGTTGGTGACTGTCCCCAGGAGCAAGCACGGCGAGAAGCGTCGTGTGTACCTCAACGATGCCGCCGCAGCGGCTTTCAGAGAGCTAGGGCGCTTCTCAGCGGGCGAAAACAAGGTGTTCGCGCACCGGTATCGCAGTGACCGCATCGTGGGCGCGACGGGCTGGTTTGAGCAGGCTTCAGCGGTCGCGAGCGTCAAGAACGTCCGATGGCACGATCTGCGGCACACCTTCGCTAGCCGTCTCGTCGTGGCCGGTGTCGACATCCGAACCGTCCAGGAACTGATGGGACACAAGCAGATCCAGGTGACGCTCCGGTACGCCTATGTCGCTCCTCAGCACCAACTGCAGGCCGTCCAGCGGCTATGTGATACTGCATATACGCCGAACGGGCCAACTGACACCAAACCTGAGACCGGTGGTTTTGAAAAGTCGGAGGCGCGAATGGTGAGCATCAACTAAATTCCGCAACAGCAGTCACTTACCCCAGTATGGGCCTATAGCTCAATTGGTTAGAGCAGCGGACTCATAATCCGTTGGT
>CAXTWU010000252.1:0-3423 GCA_964248025.1 uncultured Acidobacteriaceae bacterium
ACGAGGTCGTCAGCGCCACGTCCGATGCGTCGCGCCCGGTCGCCATCAGCACACGGCCCAGGCGCGGGCGATGGTGCCGCGCGTCGCAGGTCCACCAGCGGCCGCCCAGGTACACCTCAAACCACGCGCTGAAGTCCATCGGCGACGCGCTCGGGGTCACGCCGAAGTCGCCCAGGTAGCCGGTCGCGTAGCGAGCCGGGATGTTGAGCGCGCGGCATAGCGTAATCGCCAGGTGCTGGAAGTCGCGGCACACCCCCGTGCGCTCCGTGTACACATCAAGCGCCGTCTTTGTCGACCGCGCAAAGCCGTAGCCGAACTGCACGCTGCGGTGCACATAGCCGATCACCGCCTGCACCCGGCTCCAGCCCGGCAGCAATCCGCCAAATAGCTCCAGCGCAATCGCGCCCATGCGGTCCACCTCGCAGTAGCGGCTGTTCAGCAGGAACTGCAACACCTCGTCCGGCAGGTCCTCGACCGGGGTCTCCGGCGCATCCATCCCGGCTTCGTCCGGAAAGTCCACCGCGATCAACTCCGTCGTGTTGTGCAGGCGCAGGCTGCCGGCCGGCGCGTGGAAACGCGAGCAGCGATTGCCGAACGAGTCGAAGTACTGCCGTACCGGGATCGCGGGGTCAGTTTTTAACGTGTCCGGCAGCAAAAGACGCGCATCTACCGAAGGGTGCACGTGCAGCAAGGCGACGATCGCCGTAGAGGCAGGCAGCTCAAAGCGGATGTCGAAACCTAGGCGAAGGTGCAAGGGGGCCCTCGTCGTTGTTTGTGATGGGGGGGGCGCGTCACCGGGGGGAGGGGAACAGCCTCGAGCAACGTGCTAAGACTGTAACAGGTACGCAAAGGGGCGCAAGCACTTTGTAGGGGAGAGCAGACACAGCACTCATGACGTACTGTCTCGGAATCAAAACGCACGAAGGCCTGGTCATGGCCTCGGACTCACGCACCAACGCCGGCTACGACCAGGTAAACACCTGCCGCAAACTTCACACCTTTGCCACACCGGGCGAGCGCGCTTTCACGATCCTTACCAGCGGCAGCCTGTCGATCACCCAGTCCGTGGTCACGCTGCTTGCCGAGCAGTTCCGGGCCGGGCTGGGTTTGGCCGCCGCCAAAAGCATGTATGAGGCCGCGCGGGCCGTCGGCAGCTGTGTGCGCGCCGTGTCGGACCTCGACCGCGACGCGCTCGCCAAGGATGACTACTCCTTCAACATCCACCTGCTGCTCGGCGGCGAAGTGCGGCTGCCGGATGGCGGCGGCGAGCCCGAGCTGTACCTCATCTACCCACAGGGCAACCCCATCTGCGCCACCGACGACTCACCCTACCTGCAGATCGGCGAGGTCAAGTACGGCCGTCCGATCCTGGATCGCGGCATCGATGCCCGCACTACCTCGCTTGAAGCCGCGTCGAAGTACGCCTTGCTCAGCATGGACGCCACCATGCGGTCGAACGTCACGGTCGGGCCTCCGGTCGAGCTGGTGCAGTACCGCCGGGGCAGCCTTCAGTTCAGCGACTACCGTCGCTTCAACGCCGGCGATCCCGAACTCGAGCGAATCCACGGCCGCTGGGAGCAGGCGCTTCGCCGCGTCGTCGAAGACCTGCCCAACATCCACTTCGGCGCGGACGCGACGGGCTAGCCCGTCGCATCCATCCGGCATGCTCGATCGCGGGGTGCAGTCGCCAAAGCTTAATGGGCGAACACCGCCCCCATCACCCGTGACTCCGCCGCGTTGATCTTTCTCAGGGCCGAGTCCATCGCCGGTCGGTCGTCGATCGAGGACGCCAGCATCGCCGCCTTCAACCGGAAGGAGCTTTCCCGCAGCAGGATCTCCGCGTCCTTCAGCTTCTTCGCGTCGGCCGCCAGCGCCAGGTCCATCGCCGCCGCGTACGCCTCGACCGACTTCAGCGCCAGCGCCCCGGCCTCCCTGTCGCCCTCGGCCAGTTTGCGGTCCGCCAACTCTGTGCTCCCGCGCACCAGTTCCGCATACAGAAAACACTGCTCGCGCAGGCTCGCATGCTGCGCTTTTTCAGCCAGTGCCTGGAGAGCCGAAACATTGGGTAAGCCGTTGTCGGCGGCCAGAAGCAGGCCGGGGCAAGCAAACGTGAAGGCAAGGAACGGACCGGCAAACACAGCCGCAGCGCGCATTGGAGCACCTCCTCGTGCGTCCGCCAAGCTGCAGGTCGGCTACTTCGCCAGGGCAACGAGCCGGTGCCGGGCCTGCCATACCTCGTCCGGAAAACCGCTTCCCGCCGCCGCTAAAAACCGCCGGTAGCCATCCACTGCACGCTTGGTTGCATGCAGACTATCCCACGCGGTAGCCGATAGGAAATAGGTAGCAGGGGTTTCACTCATTACTTTTGATCGCATGGCGAGCGCGTCGAGCACCAGCTGTGGCTCGTGGGCCTGGTTGGCGGCAAAAGCCAGGCTGCTCCAGGCATTGCCGTTGGCCGGGTCGAGCCGCGTCGCCTCCTGCAGAACCGGAATCGCCTCCTCCGAATGCCCTTCGCGCACCAGCGCGTCGCCCCGGTCGGCCAGCAGCGCCGGGTCGTGCGGACTGGCCTTCAAGGCTTCGGCCAGCAACGGTGCCGCCTTCTCCGGCTGCCCGGTCTGCCGGTACAGGTCGGCCAGCATCGCCGCAATGCCCGCGTCGTCCGGCTTCGCCGCATGCACGTTTTCAAGGACCGCAATCGCGCCCGCCTGCTTGCCCTCCGCGCTCAGCACCTCGGCCAGTTCCGTGCTCAGGGCAGCATTGGCGGGGTCGCCGGCCAGTGCCTTTCGTAGCACCGGCTCGGCATCTCGGTAGCGTTTCGCCGCGATCAGCAGGTGAGCCAGCCCCGCGCTGGCCTCCGCTGCCTCCGGACTTCCGGCCGGCGAGCTCGTCAGCACCTTGCCGTACCCATCCGCTGCCGCATCCGTCTCGCCGAGCCGCCCAGCGATCTCCGCCGCCAGCAGGGTATCAGGCGTAACTTCGGGGGCCGTCTCCGGCGACTGCCGAAGCGCCGCAATCAGCGCCTTGCGCGCCCGCTCCGCCTCCGCCTGCCCGCCATCCCGCAACAAAAGCCGCACCAATGCACGGTTTGCCTGTGCCTGCGCCGCCGGGTTTGCGGGGTTGGGCGTCAGTTCCGATGCCTTCTCCAACTCCACCGCGGCCTCGGCGGTTTTGCCCTCACGAGCCAACAGCAGCCCTAGCGCCGAGTGCGCTTCAAACTGCTTCGGATCCTCCGTCGCCGCCCGCCGGTAGCTTGCCTCGGCCGCGCCCGCATCCCCCAAACCATCCGCCGCGTAGCCCAGGTCAAAAGCCGCCCGTCCATCGTCAGGGTGCGCGGCCACATACGGCTCCAGCATTCCCCGCGCCCCCGCGAAATCCCCCACATCCAGCTTCGCCTCCGCCGCGCTCACCCCCGCCGCGCTCGAT
>CAXTWU010000253.1:0-3423 GCA_964248025.1 uncultured Acidobacteriaceae bacterium
GGTGATCCCGCATGTGTTCCGGCTGTCGCATGTGTTGAACGAGGGCGCGGCCTTTTCTCTCTTCAACGATGCCCCGGCCAACCCGACGCGGTGGGCGCTGACCGGCTTTTCGCTGCTGGCGGCCGTCGTGATCCTGGTGCTGCTCCTCCGGCTGGGGCGGCGTTTTACGTGGACCGGCTTCGGCCTGGCGCTGGTGCTGGGCGGTGCGATCGGCAATGCGTGGGATCGGATCCAGTACAAGATGGTGACGGACTTTCTGGAGGTCACGATCGTGCACTACCACTGGCCCGACTTCAACGTGGCGGACTCGGCGATCGTGGTGGGCGGGATTCTGCTGTTCTTCGGGGCACTGTTCACACCGCAGCAACGTTAGCGCTCTGACCCCGGCCTCGCCTTCTATAATAGAGGTTTGGCGTGCGCCCGCCGCTGCACACAAGCGAGCGGGCCGACCAAGAGGGCGCGTTTGACCGACCAGATCACACTTCGCGGCGTGCGGGTGCACAACCTCAAAAACATTGACTGCGCCATTCCGCACGGGCTGCTCACAGTGGTGACGGGGGTTTCGGGCTCCGGCAAAAGCTCGCTTGCTTTCGATACGATCTATGCCGAAGGGCAGCGCCGCTACGTGGAGTCGCTGTCGGCGTACGCCCGGCAGTTTCTGGAGCGGATCGAAAAGCCGGACGCGGACCTGATTGACGGGCTGGCACCGGCGATTGCGATCAAGCAGAAGAACACGACGCGCAATCCGCGCTCGACCGTGGCGACGGCGACCGAGGTCTACGACTACATGCGCCTGCTGTATGCACGTTGCGGCACCGTGCATTGCGTGGTTTGCGATGCGGTGGTGAAGCGCGACTCAGTGGATGAGATCGCGGACGCGGTGCTGGCGCTGGGTGAAGGCACGCGGCTGCATGCGCTGTTTCCCGTGGTTGCCAAGCCGGAGACGGCACCGGTCGTCGAGCCGGTTTCGCCGATGCTCGAAAAGCGGTCGCGCTCGCAGGTGGCGCTGAAAAAGGCAGCCGCGAAAAAGGCCGCCGCTGTGGAAGCGAACAAGCCGGGCGAGCTGCCCCCGGGGATGCGCGACCGGCTGATGGACCTGCGCGGGCGCGGGTTCAACCGGCTCTACCAGGGCGGGACGATCTTTGAGTTTTCGCAGCCTGAGTCGCTGTTGCAGATCGACTTTGCGCTGCCCGTCTATGTGCTGGTCGATCGCATTGCCGTTTCAGCGGAGGCGCGCGCGCGCATCGTGGACGCGGCGGAGATCGGCTATCGGGAGACCGGCGAGATCCTGTTTGAGGTCGTGCGTCGGCCCGAAAGCGCTGTAAACGCCGGGAGCGCTACGAACCCCGTTGAAAGCCTGCCCGGGGTTCCCTCCGCGCCGGAGCGCCTGCGCTTTTCGCTCGCGTTCGAGTGCAAAAACTGCCGGCGCGTGTACACCGAGCCCGAGCCGCGGCTGTTCTCGTTCAACAACCCTTTTGGCGCGTGCCCGCGCTGCCAGGGCTTCGGCAACACGATAGATTTCGACCTGGACCTGATTTTGCCGGATAAGAACCGGTCCATTGAGGAAGGGCTGGTGGACCCGTGGACGCGGCCGAACTACACGGCTTACGCGACCGAGTTGAAGCGCGCCGCCAAGCAGCACGGTGTGCCCACAAACGTGAGCTGGTATGAGCTGACGCCGGACCAGCAGGAATGGGTGCTGAACGGAAGCAGCGGGTACACGGGGGTGCACCCGTTTTTCGCGCTGATGGAGACCAAGAAGTACAAGCTGCACGTGCGCGTGATGCTGTCGAAGTACCGCGGCTACGCGAAGTGCCCGGAATGTAAGGGCCAGCGGCTGCGGGCCGAGGCGCGCGCGGTGCGGATCGGCGGGCGCACGATCTGCGAAGCTGCCGGGCTGACGATCGCGGCGGCGCACGCGTTTTTCGAAGCGGTGGAGCTGACGCCGATGCAGGCCGAAATCGCCGGATCGATTCTGAAGGAGGTGCAGCAGCGGCTGCGATTTTTGGATGCGGTGGGGCTCGACTACCTGACGCTGGACCGGCTGGCCTCGACGCTGAGCGGGGGCGAGGCGCAGAGGATTCAGCTGGCGACCTCGCTGGGCTCGCAGCTGGTAGGGGCGCTTTATGTGCTGGATGAGCCCTCGATCGGGCTGCACAGCCGCGATACGGAGAAGCTGATCCGCATCCTCAAGGCACTTCGCGACCTGGGCAACACGATTCTGGTGGTGGAGCACGACCCGGACGTGATTGCGGCGGCGGATTACCTGATCGACATGGGGCCGGGCGCGGGCGAGTTCGGCGGGCGGGTGCTGGCCGCGGGCACGGTGGAGGAGGTGGCGGCGCATCCGGATTCCGTGACCGGGCGGTACCTGAGCGGCGCGATGACGATCCCGGTGCCGGCGAAACGGCGCGCGCTGCCGGGGGCCGCGAGCAAGGACTGGATCAGGTTGCGGGGAGCGCGCGCGAATAACCTGAAGGGCGTGGACCTTGAGATTCCGCTGGGAGTGCTGTGCTGCATTACAGGGGTCAGCGGGTCGGGTAAGTCGACCGTGGTGCACGAGGTGCTGTACCGGGCGGTGGCGCATGAGCTGGGGCAGACCGAGGGCGGCGATCCGACGGGGCTGTATCGCGAGATCAAGGGGGCCGACCGGCTGAACGACATCGTGCTGGTGGATCAGAACCCGATCGGGCGTACGCCGCGGTCGAACCCGGTGACGTATATCAAGGCGTTTGACGCGATCCGGGAGCTGTTCGCGGCGCAGCCGGAGGCCGAGCGGCGCCGGTATGCGGCGGGGCATTTCTCGTTCAACGTGCCGGGCGGTCGGTGCGATGTATGCGATGGCGACGGGACCGTGACGGTTGAAATGCAGTTCCTCGCGGATGTGGAGTTGCCGTGCGAGGAGTGCGGCGGGACTCGCTATAAGTCGAGCGTGCTGGAGATTCGCTACAAGGGGAAAAACATTCACGAGGTGCTGGGACTGACGGTCAAGGAAGCGCTGCGCTTTCTGGCCGGCAACCCGAAGATTGTGGACAAGCTGGCGGTACTGGACGAGGTGGGCCTAGGCTATGTGCGGCTGGGGCAGTCGGCGACCACGTTGAGCGGCGGCGAGGCCCAGCGGGTGAAGCTGGCGGCGCACCTGGCGACGGTACGGGCTGTGCCCAAGAAAGGTGGCAGCCGGGTGCTGTATGTGCTGGACGAGCCGACGACGGGGCTGCACTTTGAGGATGTGGGGAAGCTGCTGCAAGCTTTTCGAAAGCTGATCGACGGCGGGGGTTCGCTGCTGGTGATTGAACATAATCTTGATGTGATCAAGTCGGCGGACTGGGTGATCGACATGGGGCCGGAGGGCGGATCGAAGGGCGGGCAGGTGGTGGCGGTGGGCACGCCGGAGCAGATTGCCGGGAGTGAGCTGTCGCACAC
>CAXTWU010000254.1:0-3421 GCA_964248025.1 uncultured Acidobacteriaceae bacterium
CGCCTGCACCGACCCGCGCTCGCCCTCCACCACCAGCGTGCGGATTGCAATGCACGAGTCCAGATTGCCCGAGTAATCCGCGTACAAAATCGCGCCGCCATAGATGCCGCGCCGTGCCGGTTCCAGCTCGTCGATGATCTCCATCGCGCGAATCTTGGGCGCGCCCGACAGCGTACCCGCCGGGAAGCATGCCCGCAATGCATCCACCGCGTTCAGCCCCGCGCGCAGCCGCCCTTCGATCGCGCTCACAATGTGCATCACGTGCGAGTAGCGTTCGATCAGCATCAGGTCGCGCACCCGCACACTGCCGTACTCGCTCACCCGCCCTACGTCGTTGCGACCCAGGTCCACCAGCATCACGTGTTCGGCGCGTTCTTTTTCGTCCGCCAGCAGCTCCTCAGCGATCCGCAAGTCCTCGTCCTCGTCCGCCCCCCGCGGCCGCGTTCCCGCGATCGGCCGGTACTCCACCCGCCGGCCCGTCACGCGCACCAGCAGCTCCGGAGACGAGCCCACAATATGCGTCATGCCCGCGTCACCAAGCCCGAGCCGCAGGTAGTACATATAAGGCGAAGGATTGACCACCCGCAGCGACCGGTACACCTGAAACGGATCCACCCCCGGCTCCACGTCGAAACGCTGCGACAGCACCACCTGAAAAACGTCGCCCGCCGCGATGTACTCCTGCGCCTTCGCAACCGAAGCCAGATAAGCAGCCTTGCTCGTCCGCGCCCGCACGGCGAGCGGCCCTGTTGCTGCACCGGGCATGCTGTCGTTTGTGCTGGCCGCGCCTGCGGACCCAGCCGCGCTCCCGAGTCCCGGCATGCTCCCCGGTCGCTGAGTACTTGCCGGCCCCAACGCGCTCGACGGTAAAGGCCGCGCCAGCCGCGCCGCAAACGCCCGCAAACGCTCCAGCGCCGTCGCGTAAGCTGTCTCCGCCGACTGCCGGCGCACGTCCGCCGTCACAATCAGCACCATCTCCTTCCGCACCGAATCAAACGCCAGCACCTCGTCGAAAAACAGCAGGCAGGCGTCCGGTACCCCGAGCTCATCGGGCGCTCCTCCGGGCAGCGTCTCGACCAAACGCACCGCGTCATACGCCATGAAGCCCACGGCTCCGGCGGTAAACGGCGGCAGCCCCGGTACCCTCGCAGGCGTGTGCCCGCCCAGCATGGTTTGGAGCCGCGCAAATACATCGCCTGTCGCCTGCTCCACCAACTCGCCTTTTTCCCAAACCCGCAACTCGCGCCCGCGCGCCACCACCTTGCGAAACGGCCGCACCCCAATAAACGTGTACCGCCCGATTTTTTCCCCGCCCTCCACCGACTCCAGCAAAAAACACTCTTCCCCGTCCTGGGCCAGCCGCAAAAAAGCCGTCACCGGCGTTTCCAGGTCGGCGTTCAACGCCGCAAACAGCGGAAGCAATGTGTGCGTTTCGGCGAGCTCCAGAAAGCGTTCGCGCGAAGGAAGAAATGGTGGCAGGGAAAACGGAGGTTCAGGCATGGTGTGTGTGTTGCCATGCTACATGGCGCTTCGCTCTGCAAGACGAGGGCATCTTTGCCTTTCGCATTGCCGGTTCCCATTGCCGGCCCCGTTCCCATTTTGGAGCCGTCCAACTTCAAAAGGGCATGGAAGCGTCGCAAGCGCCTTGCTGCCCGCCGACACGAGGCCTATACTCGGGGACGTTTGTGCGCCTTCGCGCACCGGAGCGTGTTTCAATGGCAACCGCGATTTCACTTGAACAAGAGATCAACCCCTGGGAAGCACAGGCCGCCCGCTTTGAATACGCCGCCGAAAAGCTCAACCTCGATCCCGGCATCTGGAAGGTGCTCCGGCAGCCTTCGCGCGAAATCATCGTCCACTTCCCCGTGCAGATGGACGACGGCCGCTTCGAGGTCTTTACCGGCTACCGCGTGCAGCATTCCCAGGCCCGCGGCCCCGGCAAGGGCGGCATCCGCTACGCGCCCGACGTCACCCTCGACGAAGTGCGCGCCCTGGCCTCCTGGATGACGTGGAAGTGCGCCGTCGTCGATATTCCCTTCGGCGGTGCCAAGGGCGGTGTCATCTGCGACCCCAAAAAGCTGTCGGGGGGCGAGCTCGAACGCATCACCCGCCGCTACACCGCTGAAATCATCGACTTCATCGGACCTGAAAAAGACGTGCCCGCGCCCGACCTCGGCACCAACGAGCAGACCATGGCCTGGATCATGGACACCTACTCCATGCACATGCGGCAAACCGTCACCAGCGTCGTTACCGGCAAACCGCTCACCATCGGCGGCTCCAGGGGCCGCCGCGAGGCCACCGGCCGCGGTCTGCGCAAGGTTTGCGACGAAGCCCTCCGCTTTCTCGGTCTGCCCCGCCAAGGCTCCCGCGTCATCCTCCAGGGCTTCGGCAACGTCGGTGCCAACGCCGCCCGGCTCATGATGGAGTCCGGCTACAAAATTATCGGGATTGCCGAATACGACGGAGCGCTGTTGAACCGCGACGGCATCGACATCCACGCGCTTTCCGAGCACCGGCAGCGCGAAGGCAGCGTGCTCGGCTTTCGCGGGGCCGAAGCCGCCGACCCGGATGAGCTACTCACCGCCGACTGCGAAATCCTCATCCCCGCCGCCATGGAAAATGTCATCACCAGCCGCAACGCCGACCGCATCCGCGCCCGCGTCGTTGCCGAAGGTGCCAACGGCCCCACCACCGCGGTCGCCGACGAAATCCTCGCCGAAAAGCGCGTCTTCATCATCCCCGACATCCTCGCCAACGCCGGCGGCGTCACCGCCTCCTACTTCGAGTGGGTCCAGGACCGCCAGGGCTACTTTTGGAAGGAAGACACCGTCAACGAGCAGCTTGAAGCCATCCTGGCCGCTTCCTTCGACGACGTGGTCCGCTATGCCGAAGCCCACGACGTCAACAATCGCATCGCCGCCTACATGCTGGCCATGGACCGGGTCGCTTTCGCCATCAAACAGCGAGGCATCTACGCCTGAAAACCTCGGGGCGACCACCCCGCCTCGAAGCTCTTCAACCCCCGCCATCGCGTTTCACTGCCCGGTACCCGACAGCGCTTCAATTAACACAATGCGACATCACGGGATCTACGCTGCTTAAGTGAAGGCCGAGCTCCAAAGGTGCTCCACACCTCTGGATGTGGGGTACAACCTGGTGGGAAGATGGCCTGCTCCCCTCTTCCCACCAAGCAGAAGCGATTAGGCGTTACCTCCGCCATCCACAGTGACGATGGAGCCAGTCATGTAGTCCGCTGCAGCACTTGCGAGAAAACACACGGCGGCAGCGATATCCGATGGTTTGCCGTAGCGACCGAGTGCCGTCAGGCTCCGAACCCCGTCTGCCATCGGACCGTCGGCTGGGTTCATGTCCGTGTCGATCGGTCCCGGTTGCACCAGGTTCACCGTCACACCCTGCG
>CAXTWU010000255.1:0-2146 GCA_964248025.1 uncultured Acidobacteriaceae bacterium
AGGAGTGCCGGAACAAGGCGCGCGGGGTGATCCGGGCGATCGAGCGGGCGCGGGGGGGTTGAGGTTTGTTGGGGAAAGCCCGTTTTTCCGACAATGGGACGCCCCGTTACCGATTCTGGATACGCCGAATCATCCTTCCCCGGCTGCCAGGACAGCAGTCATCAAGCCCGGAAAGCGGCTTTCAAGGTCAGCAAGCCGCAGGTTGTTCCTGTGGACGTTTCCGGCGACATCCACCCGGAGCAGGCCGGCATCGATCATCGTTTTGAAGTGGTGCGACATGCTGGACTTCGGCCTTCCCAGGCACAGCGCACCGCACGTGAGATCCCCTTCCGCAGCCAGCATGCGCACAAGCTGCAACCGCACCGGATCGCTGAGTGCGTGAAGCACCTTTGCCAGCTCGATTTCCTTTGTTCGGGGATGGGTCACAATCTTCACTTTGACATCGTAGCTTTCTTTGCGTACTGTTGCCCAAGTAGTTCGATATTTATCGAACAAGCAGCCCATCCTCCCTCCGTACGAGGTTGGGCGCGCAGCTTCGAAAGACTCAAGGGGGAAACGATGAAAGTTTGGGAGCTGGTGGGTTTCGGTATCGAAAACCTGCGATCGACGGATCGGGATATGCCCAGGCCGGGGGACAACGAGGTCCTGATGCGGGTGAGCGCCGTTTCGCTGAACGCCCGAGACAGGCTTCTGGTCGAAGGGCTCTACAACCCCCGTCTAAACTTTCCGATGATCCAGGGGAGCGATGCTGTCGGTGTTGTCGTCGAGACGGGGAAAAAAGTCACACGGGCGAAGACCGGCGACAGGATTCTCACAAACTTTGCTACGCGGTGGCTTGAAGGACCTCCACAGGTCGAAGAATCAGCCTACACACTGGGCAGCGTGATCTCGGGAGCCTTGGCGGAGTACATCGTCGTCGATCAACAGGTGGCCGTACAGGCTCCCGCATACCTGACCGATGTTGAGGCGGCAACGCTGCCATGTGCCGCGGTGACGGCCTGGTATGCCGTTGCGGAAAAGGCACATATCTCAGCTGGCCAGGTTGTTGTTGTGCAGGGAACAGGCGGGGTTTCGTTGTTCGCCCTGCAGATCGCCGCCGCCCTTGGTGCCGAGGTCATCGTGACCTCCAGCAGCGACGAGAAGCTGGAGCGCGCGAAGCAGCTAGGGGCGGCTCACGGCATCAACTACACGCAGCAACCGGACTGGCAGGAGGCTGTGCTCCATCTGACGAAAGGCAAGGGCGCCGATCTCGTTGTCGAGGTGGCTGGGGGCGACAACCTCGGTCGCTCTCTGCAGGCTGCCAGAATCGGCGGTCACGTCGCGCTGATCGGTTTCCTGAATGGCGTCAGCTCTGAGATTCCCTTGTTTCCTTTTGTTGTCAAGCAACTCACGGTCGGCGGGACCACCGTAGGCCCGCGATCCTCGTTTGAGGCGATGCTGCGTTCTTTTGCGGAGTGGAAATTGCACCCAGTCATCGATACGACCTACAGCTTCGAAGACGCGCCCGCTGCCTACGGTCACCTTTACCGGGGAGCCTTTGGGAAGATTGTGATCGGCCTTGCTGCCCGCTAAAAAGCCTTCCTTTCCTCCCGGCCGCAGTTCACGGACTGGGTGGATCGAACCCCATCCAAACGACAACCACAGCAAGGAGACGAGAACCATGGCAACGGTTTACAGCAGCACCGTCGTAAAGGCGGACCCGGCAACTGTGTGGGCGTTAGTCCGCGATTTCAATGCTCTTCCGCAATGGTTTCCTTTTATCGTGTCAAGCGAACTCCGGGCGGGAGACATGCCGGACCGAGTCGGCGCAGAGCGGACATTGAAGGCACGCAATGGTGGGGTTGTGCAGGAACGATTGCTGGAGCTCTCCGATCCGGAGATGCGACTCACCTTTCATACTTTCGCGGGCGCCGACCTTACCTTGAACTACATAGGCCACATGCAGGTGCGGCCCCTTACACGCGGTGGTGGGTCGTTCTTTGAGTTCCGCGGCGTCTTCGATGCGGCAGATGGTGAGATTGAAAAAGCCGGCGACTGGCTTCAGACGCAGATCTTCGATCCGGTTTTCACGAAATTCGAAGCCCTGTTCACACCGGTGAATGAGCAGCTATCAGGACGGGAAACCATATGACAGAGGACTACGCAA
>CAXTWU010000255.1:2246-3409 GCA_964248025.1 uncultured Acidobacteriaceae bacterium
GCCGGTGAACTCGGCATGGCAGTTCTGCGCCACCTGGCCTTGAAGGCGTCCCCTATGGGCGGGGTCTCCCTTGATGTTCTTCTTCGCCCCGGCAGCACCGAGGCGCCCGGTGCTCAAAAAAGCAAAGAACAGGCGGATCTGCGTTCTCTGGGAGTCAACTTTGTTTTCGGCGATCTCGCTCGTGCCTCTCCGGGCGAACTCTCGGCACTGTTCCGGCAGTACCACACGGTGATCGGCTGTACGGGCTTTGTGGGAGGTCGCGGCATCCAGCTGAAACTCGCTCAGGCAGTGCTTGCGGGCGGAGTTCAACGCTACATTCCCTGGCAGTTTGGCGTCGATTATGACGCCATCGGCAAAGGCAGTGCGCAGGACCTGTTCGACGAGCAGCTCGATGTGCGACATCTGCTTCGCTCTCAGCGAGCGACCGAGTGGATCATCATCTCAACGGGCATGTTCACCAGTTTTCTCTTTGAACCATCGTTTGGCGTGGTGAACCTCGCAGCGAACACCGTCCATGCGCTGGGCAGCTGGGAAAACGCCGTAACGGTGACCACGGCCGAAGATATCGGCAAGCTGACCGCGGAGATCCTGTTCGCGAAGCCGAGGATCGCCGATCAGGTCGTGTACATAGCCGGAGATACGATCACCTACCAAGAAGTCGCAGACCTGCTCGATTCCACTTTGAACCGAACGATGCACCGCGTTGCCTGGACAGTGCCTATGCTGAAGGAACAACTGGCCAACGAGCCGGACAGCGCGCTCCGGAAGTACCGTGTTGTATTCGCCGAAGGAAAGGGTGTTGCATGGGCCATGGAGAAGACCTTCAATGCCCAAAGAGCGATTCCGGTGGCTGGAGTGAAACGCTGGATGCAAGAACACTTGAAGCAGAACGGTGAGTCTCGATAAACGCCGCTGTGGAAGTGAGCCGGTTTGCGCTGCCATCAACGTGCGGGGCACGGGGCGGGGTGATGCGGTCTTTTGGATGCGGATGACTCGGGCAATCTGGATACGTGCATTGCGGTTCGGACGCTGGTGGTGCAGGGCGAACGGGGGTCGGTGCAGGCGAGGGCCGGGGTGGTGGCGGATTTGGTGCCGGAGCGTGAGTACGAGGAGTGCCGGAACAAGGCGCGCGGGGTGATCCGGGCGATCGAGCGGGCGCGGGG
>CAXTWU010000256.1:0-3381 GCA_964248025.1 uncultured Acidobacteriaceae bacterium
ACGCACCCCCAGCGGCAGGCGCCCGCTAGTGAATACGCTCATGCTGATAGCCGGCCTCCGTCAACGCCTCGCGAATCGCCGCAATGTGCGGCGTGCCGCGCGTTTCCAGCGTCACATCGATCACCGTGTTGCCCAGGTTCACGCCGTAGTAGGCGCGGTCATACGAGGTTTCTACGATATTCGCGCGCGCGTCCGCCAGGATGCGCGTCATGCCGTGCAGCGCCCCGGGCCGGTCCGTCAAGTGGATCCTTAACCGCGTTCGCCGTCCGTCCTTGACCAGGCCGCGCTCAATCATCATCGCCAGCAGGCTTACATCGATATTGCCGCCGCACACCAGCACGGCGGTCCGCCGGGCTGCGGCGCCTGCCCGGCTCAGCGAGGTTTTCTGCTGCAGCAGCGCCGCCAGCGCCGCCGCTCCCGCGCCCTCCGCCAGCATTTTTTCCTTTTCCAGCAGCTGCAAAATGGCCTGCGCGATCTCTTCCTCGTCCACCGTTACAATCTCGTCCACGTAGCGCTCCACCAGCGGATACGTGAGCGCGCCCGCGCGGCGCACCGCAATGCCGTCGGCGATCGTCGCCTGCGGCGGCAGCGTGACCGGGCCGCCGTGCTCGCGCGCGCGCAGCATCGAAGGCAGCCGCTCTGTCTGCACACCGATCACGCGCACACCCGGCTGCATCTCCTTGATGGCGCAACCCACGCCGCCGATCAGGCCCCCTCCGCCGATCGGCACCACCACCGCGTGGAGCTCCGGCACCTGCTCGAGCAGTTCAAGACCGATCGAGCCCTGCCCCGCGATCACCGCCGCGTCGTCGAATGGATGAAGAAACACCTGCCCGGTTTCCTCGCTCAGCCGCACCGCTTCCGCGTAGGCCTCGTCATAGTTGGCGCCGTGCAGCACCACCTGCGCGCCAAAGCCGGCCGTCGCCGCGACCTTGACCAGCGGCGTCATCTCCGGCATCACAATGCGTGCCGCGATACCATGCGCCGCCGCGTGAAACGCAACCGCCTGCGCATGGTTGCCCGCGCTCGCCGCAATCACCCCGCGTTGCTTTTCCTCCTCGCTCAATGCCAGGATGCGGTTCAGCGCACCCCGCTCCTTGAACGCGCCTGTGCGCTGGAGGTTGTCGAGCTTCAGAAACACACTCTGCCCGCACAGGGCCGACAAGGCCGCCGAGTACGGCGCGGGCGAGCACACTACATGGTCCCGGATCCGCGCGCGCGCCGCTTGCACGTCGGCCAGTGTAATACAAAGCGCCCTTGCAAGCGCGACGTCGAGCCTGCCGCGAGGCCCGGGATGGGGAAGCTCAGAGCCAGGAAGGTCGGAAGGCATGGCCCTAGTGTCGCCCAGCCCACGGAGCCAGGCAACGGCCGACAGTCACCTGCCCGCTCCCGGTCTGAGCTAAGCGACCGCCCGCACCGCCGCCTTGGGCTCCTCCGGGGCGATCCGGTAGCCGCGCCAACCGTAATAAATGATGTACAGGTAGCAGAGAAACGGCAGAAACAGCGAGTGATGGATCCCAAAATGATCGGCCAGCGCGCCCATCAATACCGGGATCAGCGCCCCCCCAACGATCGCCTGCACCAGCAGCCCGGAGCCGCGCCCGGTCAAGGGCCCCAGCTCCGCAACCCCCAGCGTAAAGATCGTCGGAAACATGATGGAATTGAAAAAACCCACGGCCAGGATCGCCACCAGCGCGACCTTGCCGGTGCCCAGCAGCGACAGCAGCACACACACCGCCGCGCCCACGCCGCTCAGCGCCAGCAGCCGGGGTGCCGGGATCCGCTGCATCACCGCCGCGCCCAGAAAGCGCCCCACCATGGCCCCGCCCCAGAAGAAAATGCCCACCAGCTGCGCGCCCTGCTTCAGCGAAAGATTGCCGATCTCCGGCTGGTTCAGGTATTTGACCGCGAAGCTGCCGACACTGACCTCCGCCCCCACATAGATAAAGATCGCCAGCGCGCCCAGGTAAAGGTGCGGGTGGTTCCACACGCTGTCTTGCTGGATATCGAGGCTGGCCGGACGGAAGTCGCGCGTGACTTCCAGCCGCGGAAACCGGTAAAGGGCGATCGCCAGCGCCAGGATCGCCACCGTGATCGCGATCACCAGAAACGGAGTCTTGATGCTGGCCGCCTGGTGAATCCGAAGCGCCGCGCCCTGGAGCGGCACCGCGCCCTTGGTCGCCGCTGCCGTCACGCCCAGGATAAAAACGCCGCCGATGTACGGGGCAACCGTGTCCCCCAGCGTGTTGAAAGCCTGCGTCAGGTTCAGCCGGCTTGAGGCGGTCTCGGGCGGCCCCAGGATCGTGACATACGGGTTGGCGGCCACTTGGAGAACCGTGACCCCGGCCGCCAGGACGACCTCAGCGCCAAGAAACAACCCATAAGCCGCAAGACTCGCGGCCGGAAGAAACAAAAGCGCGCCGACGCCCATCGTGAGCAGCCCGATCACCATCGTTCTCTGGTAGCCGACCCACTCGATCAACTTGCTGGCCGGCAGCGCGAAAAAAAAGTACGAGCCGAAAAAAGCCAGCTGGATCAGCGATGCCTGGAAATAGCTCAGGCCGAAGATGGACTGGAGATGCGGAATCACCGCGTCATTCATCACCGTGCAAAAACCCCAGATGAAAAAGAGGGTGGTGACCATGGCCATGGCGCTGTAGTTGGTTCTGCCCGGGGCAGAGGTGGATATGCTGTTGCCGACGCTGGTTATCGCCATGTGCTCCGTTGTGCCTTCCCTGCTCTGTTGGAGGTGCGGGGTGAGCGAATCGCCATTGATGCTACATGATCGGGCACAGCTTTGGCCCATTTGCATCCATTCAGGACAGGCTTCGGTTCCCGTTTTGAAACTTCTGCTCCCTATGATCGTCCCATTCCGTGTGCGATCGCGCCGCGCGCTCAGTTCCCCACACCGCCGAGGAATTCTTTTCATGCACGTCCTTGCCGCTTTCCGCCCTCGCCTCTGCTCCGCTCTCCTTGCTGCTGCGTCCTTCTCGGTAGCGACCGCCTCTCTCCCAGCCCAAACCTCGAACGCCGCCGCGCCCGCCGCCCCACCGCGCATTCTGGGCACCGTCACCGCTCTCTCAGCCGGCAGCGTCACCGTGCAGGGGGAAGGGGCGGGCACCGTCCCCAGGACCGTCCCCGTCACCGCCGCGACCCGCCTGCTGCGCACCGTGCCGGGCGCAACTACCCTTAACAATGCCACCCCGCTGGCTCTCGACGACCTCGCCGTCGGCGACCGGGTCCTGATCCGCCCCGCCCCCGACGGCTCCGCCGCCACCCTGATCGCCATGAAGGGCGGCGACATCGCTCAAAAACGCGCCGGCGAAAGTGCCGACTGGCAGCGCCGCGGCGTCGCCGGCATCGTTGACACGGTGGACGCCG
>CAXTWU010000257.1:0-3350 GCA_964248025.1 uncultured Acidobacteriaceae bacterium
TCCCCGCTCCGCTCCATGGCGGCCCTGGCTCAAAACAGCAGTGCCACCGACTACAAGGCGATCGTCTGCCTTTTTCTTCGCGGCGGCAACGACAGCAACAACATGTTGGTACCGCTGACCGGCTCACAGTACAGCGCCTACAGCCAGGCCCGCGGATCCAGCGCCGTGGCACAAAATCAGCTGCTCGGCTTCGCGAACTCCCCTTACGGCGTTCACCCGGCTTTCACTCAGCTGCAGCAGGCCTACAACAGCGGCCAGGCAGCCATGATTGCCAACGTAGGGCCCCTGGTACAGCCCACAACCGCCGCACAGTACAAGGCATCCAGCGTGCAGCTTCCAGGCTCGCTCATGGCCCACGACGACCAGCAAAAGGTATGGGAAACGGGCGGCTATACCCCCGGCATCAATCCGAGCTGGTCCGGCCTGACTGCAGACCTGCTGGCACCCAACTACAACGCCCCCAACATGCCCATGGTGACCCTGCTCGGAGGTGCGGCCAATTTCGGACGCGGCAACTCGGCCGTGCCGTTTACCGCCGGTCCTTCGGCCCAGTCGGCTGCTTTCTGGTGCTCGGAAGGCATGTCGTGCTACCCGCGAGCCGCGGCCGCCCAGCAGCTGCTTTCCTTTAACAGTGGCGTCAGCCTGGTACAGGCTGACGAGCAGATTTACCAACAGGCCTACCAGTACAATGCTTTCTACAACGGCGTACTCGGCAGCGCCAAGGGCTTCAGGACTGCTTTCCCGGGCAGCAATCCTCTTTCCGGTCCGCTCTATACCGTCGCGACCATGATGCAACTCCGGTCCCAGATCGGCGCGCGCCGGCAGATATTTTTGATCGACGCGACCGGCTTCGACACTCACGCAAATCAGGCAGCGGCCCAGCCGCAGCTTTATGCCACGATCGACCAGTTTCTCGGTACGTTTGTCCAGGTCATGCAGGAACTGGGCCTGTACAACAACGTCACCCTGTTCACGGCTTCTGACTTTTCCCGCACACTGGCCATCAACAGCGCAAATGGCTCGGACCACGCATGGGGCGGTCACCACTTTGCGCTGGGCGGTGCGGTCAAGGGAGGAAGGCTTTACGGCAGCATGCCCAACCTGCAGATCAACGGGCCGGACGACATCGACGGCTCGGGTCGTTTTGTCCCGACCACCGCACTCTCGCAGTACATGGCAACCCTGGCTTCGTGGTTCGGGGTTCCATCCTCGGCGCTCGGTCCCATGTTTCCGGGGCTCGGCAACTTTTCTTCCAGCAACCTGGGCTTCGTCTAGAGCGCGACGCAGGCAGCAGAAAAGCCCCGGTTCGCGGGGCTTTCTGCTGGAAACAGCCCAGGCTGAATGGAGGCCTAGTTCAGTCCGCCGCGTTTTGACCGCCGCCCTTGCCAGGCCTCATACGCCTGTTCGTCATTGCCGGCGGTCTTTTCACGGTCGCCGCGACGGTTCTTTTCCCCGGCCGCAAACCTTCGCTCCTCGTTCCGGCTCAGGCGCCGGTGCGCCACCATGCCTTCCAGCAGGAACTCGGCCGCGCCCACAACCCGTTCCGGCGCATCCGTCGCGCCGACCCCCAGCGGGGCAAGCTTCTCAAACAGGCCTTGAATCTGCTTCAGCTCCGCCATGATCCCCGCTGAAGGCTCGCCGTCATCCACCTTCAAGGATCCGCCAAGGTTGAACCATTGCTCAATCTGCTGCGTGTTTGTTTCCGAAAAGTAGCGGTCATACACGGTGCCCAGAGCGCCGCGAATCAGCTCGCGCACAATCACGTCGGCCCCGCGCATCTCGCCCTCGTACTCCAGTTCGATCTTGCCGGTGATGCCGGGCATCGCCGCATACAGATCCCCGATCCGCGGCAGCACGATTCCCTCGCCGTGGAGCAGGGCGCGTCGCTCCGCGTTTGAAATTACCAGCTCCATGGTTGAAATCGGCAGCCGCTGCGAAACGCCCGAACGCTTGTCCACCCGCTTGTCGCTTCGCGCGGTAAACGCCACCTGCTCCACCAGTTCGCGCATGTACTGCGGAATCTCAATGGGGCTCGCACTGCCGGGCGACAACGGCCGCGCTGCCCAGGCCTCCTGCTCCGTGATCGCGATGCCTTCTTCCAGGGTTTCGGGGTAGTGGGTGCGGATCTCCGAGCCGATACGGTCCTTGAGCGGGGTCACGATCTTGCCGCGCGCCGTGTAGTCTTCGGGGTTTGCGCTGAACACAATGCCGACATCGAGTTTCAAGCGCACCGGGTAGCCCTTGATCTGGACGTCCCCCTCCTGCATGATATTGAACAAGGCCACCTGGATTTTGCCCGCAAGATCCGGCACTTCGTTGATCGCAAAGATGCCGCGGTTGGCGCGCGGCAGCAGCCCGTAGTGCATGGTCAGCTCGTTCGACAGGTCCTGCCCGCCGCGCGCCGCCTTGATCGGGTCCAGATCGCCCACCAGGTCGGCCACCGTCACATCCGGCGTCGCCAGCTTTTCAACATAGCGATCTTCGCGGCTCATCCAGGCAATTGGCGTGTGGTCGCCATGGGTCGCGAGGAGGTCGCGCGAATGCTTGGCCAGCGGCTTCCACGGATTATCGCGGATCTCGGAGCCGGCAATATACGGCGCCCACTCATCCAGCAAGTGCGTCAGCGCTCGCAGAATGCGGCTTTTTGCCTGCCCGCGCAGCCCCAGCAGGATAAAGTTATGCCGCGACAGCACCGCGTTCACGATCTGCGGCACCACCGTATCGTCATAGCCGACGATGCCGGGAAAGATTGACTCGCCACCGCCGCCCTTTCGCAGCCGCGCCACAAGGTTCTCGCGCATTTCATCCTTGACGGATCGATCGCGAAGCTGCACTTCCCCGTACAAGGGATGGTCCCGGAGCTCCCCCAGGGTGGTGGGCAGGTGCGACGTGGCTGCTGAGATCGGGGAAGGCATCGGTAGAAGCTCCTGGAGGTAAGAACGTGGAAAAACGTGAAACGTGGCCTTGAAAACCGGAACCCAGGGCGCGTTGATCGCCGGCCTGCGGCAGGGAAGCGAACCGCCGTCCGCTGAACCCCATCCCCTCAGGTTCTGGCTTCCAGCCTGTTTTCTGAACCTGTCCAAGAATAAATGAGGCGGGGCAGTGGCTTCGCGACCCCGCCCGAAACCCTGTGCAACGGCTCGCCTACCCCGGCCGGAACACGCCTACATGATCGGCCCGTGCCCATTGCTTGAAAACGCGGGGCGGCTCGCGGCTCCCATGCGCAGCTTCGGCAGGATATCCTGATAAAACTCCATCAGCAGCCGGGTCCGGTCGCGATCGGATCGGCTGACCAGCAGCTGCTGCTTGAAACCCAAATCCGCCGGCAGCTCCCACGCAAGCTGGAAGGA
>CAXTWU010000258.1:0-3347 GCA_964248025.1 uncultured Acidobacteriaceae bacterium
TTGTTCTCGGCGTAAGTAGGATAAGGGGCGTCGGCCATAACAGTTCGTTCCGGGGATCGTGCTGGGGTCACGCTAAAACGGGTGCCTGAGGTCTGCGTACCACAAGCCGGCCGCTCTAGAAGTTAGATACAGCAGGGGCTCATCTGGATGCGAGGGACCGACTGAACCTGCCGGCTGCCGGAGAAGGCGAGTGGAACCGTAAAGCCGGTGTGCGGCTCAATGATTCAGGCTCGAGGTCGTGCCGCAGTTTGGAAGGAGGCGAACGCTCACAGCGAATGCGTGATGCGCAGGCTGAAGGCCCGCTGTGGAAACTATAGGTGGGCTGTCCGGGGAGTGTCAACGCGCCAAACAGGGATTCATGCAAATGCAATCAATGTTTCCGAGCGCAAATACCAAGCGCTTTCGCATCGCAGACTTGGGAGCGAAGCACCCGAAGCAAGGGGCGAGCGGCCGGATCACGGAATTCCTCGTATAAGCCTGACTCCCCTGACCCCCGGGCCGGCTTCAACCGGCTCAGGGTGCTGCAGACTCGCCGGGTGCAGGAGTTGCAATGCACCCGCCGGAGCGGCTGTTGGAGGAAGTCCCTTTACGCCCTGGTAAGTTCCCCCGAGCACTGCATCGGATGGCGGAAAAGAATGAACGTCGGACGCCCCCAGCTGCCGGTCCAGCTGCCGGTCCAGCTGCCGGTCGAGCTGCCGGTCCAGCAACTCGCACAGCGCGCCGGGATGGAGGGGCTTGGAAAACAGAAAACCCTGCACCATATCGCACCGGTACTCGCGTAGACGCTCCAGCTCTTCGCGCGACTCCACCCCTTCGGCCACAACCTTCATTTCAAGCTTTGCGGCGAGGTCGATCACCGACTGCACGATCTGGGCGCGCCGCGCATCGTGGTGGAGATGCCGCACAAAGCTCTGGTCAATCTTGAGCACGTCAAACGGCAGTTGAAGCATGTAGCTGAGCGATGAGTAGCCGGTGCCGAAATCGTCGAGCGAGATGCCGACCCCCAACGCCCGGAGACTCCGTATAAGCCGTTCCACGTTGTCAAACCCGCTCAACAATACGGTTTCCGTCACCTCCAGCTTGAGCAAAGAGGGACTGAGCCCGGTTTCGGCCAGCATATCCTGCACGTTCTGAAGCAGCCCCGGCTGGGCAAACTGATGCGCCGACACATTGACGCTGACACTCAGGGCGCTTCGGTAAAGCCGGTTCCAGCCGCTGCACTGTGCGCAAGCTTTTGACAGGATCTGTCGCCCCAACTCCACTACGAGCCCGCTATCTTCGGCCAACGGCACAAACTCCGCCGGGGAAACCCATCCATGCTCTTGATGCCGCCAGCGAGCCAGGGCCTCAAAACCCGCAATCTCATCCTTCTCCAGGCTGTAGATAGGCTGGTAGAAGACCTCGATCCGTTGCTCGTCGATCGCCGTCCGAAGATCCGTGTAGAGGCGATGTTTATTGCGGACGGCAGCAAGCATCTCGGGCGCAAACACCTGCACCTGGTCTCTTCCCAGCCGTTTGGCCCGGCACATGGCACAGTTTGCGGCCTGCAAGAGAAAGGCGGCATCCGCGCCTGCCGTCCCGATCGCAATCCCCGCGCTCCCGGTCAGGTACAGCACCCGTTCGCCTATGATGACCGGCTGTCGCAGGAGATGGAGTACCTCTTCCGCCAGCAAACGTGCTCCTTCTTCGGTGACCGCGTCAAGCAGGATGACAAACTCATCTCCGCCCGAGCGCCCCAGCAGATCCGCCGTTCGGATCTTTGAGCCGAGCAGCCGCGCGACCTGCTGGATCACAAGATCGCCGAAGGGATACCCGAGACCATCGTTGATTAACTGGAAGCGGTCAAGATCGATGAAGAGAATCCCCGTGCCGACGCTTTCCCCTGTGCTCTGCACTAAGCGACCGGCCAGGTCGATCTGAGAACGTTGACGGTTTGGAAGACCCGTCAGAACATCATGCATGGCTGCATACTCAAGGCGTGCCTGGAATCTTCGCATCTGCCACTCACGCACGCTGGTGCGGGCGGCTGAAAGTGCAAAGGCGCAGAGCAGGGCGGCACCGCCTGAACGGGGACGGTGAAAAGCCAGGGTCGCTGCCGCGGCAAAGGACATGGCCGTAAGACAGTGGGCACTGATCCCGTGCAGATGGGTCGGATCGGCGAAGCGCGCCCTCCTGGGCAGGGTGGTTCGTTCCGGACGGTCGGGCCAGGCCGCCAGCATGGCAAACAAGGAGAACGGTGCCGTCCAGCAAAAATCAATCAGCGTGCCCGTCGTCAAACCATGAGCCTGCCCCAGGTAGCCGAGGACAGAAAAAACGGCATAAAAGATAGAGAACAAAGCAAGTTGGCGATAGAAAATCTGCCCAGCACCGGCAGTTGTCATGGAGTAACGGAGAACACAAGCCAGCAGCAGCGCGATGCTCTGCACGCTGTAGGCCACAGGGAGGCTGACAAGGGCGGGGCTGATAAAGGCCAACGCAAAGAGGGTTGCAAAGAACAAAGCGGCCTGCCCGATGTCCAGCCAGCTCACGGCATCCTGCCGTGACGACCGGGGCAGCTGAAACGCTACAACGAGCAGCGGAAACGGAAACACCAGCCATAGCTCATCGCTGGCCCATTCCGGCACTCTGCTGGCCGGGACAAGCAGCGACAAAGAGTACAGAACCTGTGCGGCAGCCCAAAGCGCAAAGGTAAACGCCAGTTTGAACCAGGGTTCCGCGCGCCCTCGCATCCGGGCTTCCCGCGCCTTGAACAGACAAATGCCCGCAGTCACCAATGGAATAGCAATCTGCACCACGTTCGACAAGGCAACGGCATGCGGCGAGAACAAGGTGAGCAGATGGATGACCTGCCCGCCGGCCGCGCATGCAAAAAGAGCTTTGGACGCTCTGCTCAGTGGAGTTCTCGCTCTGCCGACACGCAGAAGTCTTCTCGAATAGTGTGCTTTTCCTTTATCGGCAGCTTTGCTGTTTTGTTCAGCTCAATCTTTGTGCAATCTCTTCCCCAGGCTGATTCCGGCCGACGAGGCTTGCGGCCTTCCTGTGCGTCGTGGCAGCAGCGGTCAAAGAATCCAGAGCGCGATCAGAGCTTGCGAACACTCCAGGCGCAAAAGCCCGAAGCCGCCGGATATCCGGCCGGCAGCATAGCCTCAAGCACTCCACCTGCGCTATGGAAGCTCGCAAGCAGACTACGCAAACCATCTCCAGCAACTAAGGAACTGGCCGCTTTGAGATTCCTTCTTCTCTTTCATACCTTTTCGTGGCAAACTGCTGTCGGCTGCTGGAGTATGTGACCATGCGCGTGCTCTCCTTCCTCGCTCTCTTGCCAATCGCGCCGGCCTCGTTCTTGA
>CAXTWU010000259.1:0-3345 GCA_964248025.1 uncultured Acidobacteriaceae bacterium
CCGGGGTTTCGGGCGCATCGGCCTTGATGCGTCGTACCATCTCGTTGCCGTCCAAGCCGGGCAGCAGCAGGGCGCTCACCACCAGGTCGATGCCTCCTTCGGCAAAACGTTCCAGCGCGCCCACGGCCCCATTCGCTTCCACCACGCGGTAGCCGCGGGTTTCCAGCATAAACTTGCGCACACTCAGGGCCTGCTCGTTGCCGTCTACAAGAAGAATCACTTTTCTGGGCCGCATCGTCGGTTTTTTGTCCTTGCTTACCGGCCCTGTTTTTTGCGCAGGACCCGGCGTATGCACCCCGGGCGGGGTTTCATGGCCGTGTCCTGCCGGCGGGCATTGTTTTGCGGAACGAGCGGGGACGCCCGCGCCGCCAGGGGCGTCGAACGGAGACAAAGCTCCGGCGATCGCGCCTCAAGGCACGTTGGTGGCGCCCCCGCCCGTCCGCCACACAGCGCGGGACGAGTCGAGACACGGGGAACAAAAGCCTTGGTTTGGGCGTCCTGCTTTGGGGCGACACGCCCTTGGGGGACGGGCCGACCGCGGCAGGCCGTTGGCTACTCCCTCGGCTCCGGTTCGTTCAGGTTGTCGGTAAAAGGCGAAAGTTGCGAATGTTTGCCGTGCTGCATAGCTCCCGAACGCTTGCCCAGACTACGGACCGCAGTGGGCGTGCGCAAGGGCGAACAGGAGGCGAATTCAAGGCGTACCCGTGCATGAAAGAAAGGAAAAGCGGCCCCAAAACGACGAAAGCCGCCCCCTGTGCGGCTCCCGCCCTGTGGAAGGGATGTGCATCACGGAAGGAAAAAACGTCCTTCTGCCACGGGAACGGTGCTGCCGCCTACGCGCACATAGCTCCCAGCGTCCCACCGGGCGCCGGTTCCCTCGCCCCACAACACCGCGCGGGTATGCAGCCGGCTTGGCCGGCCCATTTCGACGCCCTGCTCGATCAGCAATGGCGTGCCCGGCGGCGCAAAGCCATGCCGTACCAGGTAGGCAGTCGCGCAGCCTGCGGCTGAGCCCGTTGCCGGGTCTTCGCCGCCGTACAAGGGCATGCGCGCCCGCCAGTGCGTTCCGCCTTCACCTGCGGGTGCGATGGGGTAGAACCATTTGCCATCGGTTCCGCGCAGGTATACGCCAGGCTGCACGCGTGCCGGCTGCAGGCTGCCCAGCGCTTCCAGTGTGACAAGCGGGACCACAACGAACGGCATGCCGGTTGACACCGTCTGTACCCCCTTGTCGCGGTCCAGCGCTGCCAGCGGCAGCCCCAGTGCCGACGCGACTGCCTCCCGGTCGTGCCATTGCCCAAAGCGGGGCAGCGGCTGCTCCATCTCGCCCTGCACGGGCCGCCCAAACGGCAGTTCGGCCTCGCCCGTGCCCAAAACTCCGAAGCGTACCGGCACTGGCCCTGCCGGCAACCGAAGCACGACCTCCGCTGTACCCTGCAGAGCCGGCACGGTCAGCCGCAAAGCGGTGGCTGTCCCAAGGGTGGGGTGCCCGGCAAACGGCAGTTCCTCCTCGGTCGTAAAAATCCGAACCCGCACCCCCGGTCCACGGTCCTGCTCACCGGGCTCGGCCGCTTGTTCGTCGGGAAAGCAGAACGTCGTCTCCGACAGGTTCATTTCGAGCGCGATCGCCTGCATTTCGGCGTCACCGAGGCCTGCGCCGTTCAAAAACACGGCTAATTGATTGCCTGCCAGAGCTGTTTCCGTGAAAACATCCAGCAGCCAGTACCGGTACTCTCGCATTGAAAGCCTCTCCTCCCACCCGGCACGTCGCCTGTGCTACGCTGGGGCTCACCCGAAGTTGTTTCAAGCAGGAACACGCCAGGCCATGCCGACTCTGATCCCAGTCTCGATCTTCGCTTTGCAGCTGCCGTGTACGAACGACTGCGGTGTGCGCTGTACGATGCGGTCGCCGGCCCAGCGGCGATTCTAGCCGCTCGCGCGACCGCCACCCTGCATTCCCGGACCGGTTCACGACTCTGCGGCATCTCTTCTAGCAGTGCCATGCCCCAAAGCCTGATCCACGCTGCTCCACCTGCGGTCCAACAGAACACGGAACGCAGCGAAAACCAGCTTCACCCAAGCCGACTTACCCAGGAGCCTGCATGAGCATCACAGCCGAATCCCGTATTCCCCGCATTTTTGAGAAAGCCCCGGATTTTGAAGCGAAAAGCACCCACGGCGTCATCAAGCTGAGCGACTACACATCCGCCGGCAAGTATGTCCTGCTTTTCTCTCACCCTTCCGACTTCACCCCGGTGTGCACGACCGAGTTTATCGAGTTCGCCCGGCGGCAGAGCGACTGGGACCGGCTCAATGTCCAGCCTATCGGCGTGTCCATCGACTCGGTGTTCTCCCACATCGCCTGGGTCCGCGACATCGAGCAGATTTCGGGCGTCAAGATCACCTTTCCGGTGGTCGCCGACCTCGACTTCAAGGTGTCCAATGCCTACGGCCTGGTGCATGAAGCCGTGTCGGACACCGCGGCGGTGCGAGCCGTGTTTGCGATCGATCCGAAGGGTGTGATCCGCGCACTCATCTATTATCCGCCACAGCTGGGCCGCTCGGTCGACGAACTCGTCCGGGTATTTGAAGCGATCCAGATGACCGACAAAAACGGCGCGGCAGCCCCGGCGAACTGGGTGCCGGGCGAACCCGTCATTGTTCCCAGTCCGGCCACCGTCGCAGACGCGGAAAAACGTACTAATGGCGGCGGAGCGGGCCTCCAGGTGGAAACCTGGTACCTGTCAAAGAAGACGCTGTAAGCCAGGCTGCCGTGCAGAAAGGGCATCCGGTTTCAGCCGGATGCCCTTTCTGCTGCGGCGCAAGCACTTACACCGCTACCGGCACCGCCACCTGCTCTGCATCCAGCACCGTGCCGATGGCATGCACCACGGAGGCCACGCGTACGGCAGCCAGCACCAGATCCTCGGTCACGCCTTTGCCGAGCAGTACTTTCTCGTGCGAGTCGACGCACTTGCCGCAACCGTTGACCGCCGACACCGCCAGCGACCATAACTCGAAGTCGACCGGATCCACGCCATGGGTCCGCAGCACGTTCATGCGCAGCCGAGCCGGCATCGTCGCATACTTCTCGTTTGAGCTCAGGTGAAGAAAGCGGTAGTAGATGTTGTTCATGCCCATAACGGCGGCCGCCGCCTTGGCGGCGCCCAGGGCCTGGGCTGACAGGTGCGACGCCCCTTCAGGCAGCGCGGCTTCGGTCAGCTGGGCATTGCGGGTGGCAATCGCGGTCGCGACAATGGTGCCCCACAGCTGCTGCTCGGTCAGCTCGGTGTTCTGACGCACCAGCGTGGAATAGTTCAGCTTCAAATCCTTGGCATAGTCGGG
>CAXTWU010000260.1:0-3334 GCA_964248025.1 uncultured Acidobacteriaceae bacterium
CGCCGGGCTTGCCGTTCGGCGGCAGCGTGAGCAGGCTGTGCACCTCGCTGCCGTCTTTTGTTTTCGCGGACAGGTCCTGCGAATGTACGAGGTTTGTCGCTGCCAGCAGCGCGTCGTTGTGATGCGTCAATTGACGCAAGGCACCGTCGTTATCAAGGGCGTAAAGCTCCGGGAATGTGGTATCGGTCGACGATAGAAGTGCGGTGTGGTTCGCAGCCGATGCGGCTCCGGTCACCGCGCCGCTGCCCGTAGTCAGGTGCTCGGGCGGACCACCCGCAAGCGGAAAGCGTGCCAGGTACTGGTTACGGTCATCCGTCACGGTCGCAAGCAGTGCCGTGCCGTCGGCCGTCCACAGCGGTGCGCCCACAGGCCGGTCGAGTGAGCCGGCGAGCAGTTGCGGCGGGCCGCCCGCCGCCGCGACGACCGCGAGTTGAGCCTGGTTATAGATGGAGTAGCCGGGCAGACGGGCCTGCCGGTAGGCGATGCGGGTCGAGTCCGGGCTCCAGGCAAGCGGCGCTTCGTCAGGCCCGGCAAACGTGGTCAGCTTGCGCGGGGCGCTGTTTGGCGTGGCGTTCACCACAAAGATGTCCGGGTTGTCGGTGCGGTCCGGGTCCGGCCCGTCTTGCCGGCTCACATAGGCAATGGATTTTCCGTCCGGCGACCACTCCGCCGCGTGCTCTTCATGCGCGGTGTCGCTCGTCAGTTTCGTCAGCTTGCTTGTGGCGATGTCGAACAGGAACAGGTGATCGCGCTTGTCCGTCAGGTAGCCTTCCACATCCTGCTTGAAGTGGTAGCGATCCAGAACGATCGGCTTGGGCGGCACCGGTTTGCCGTTCTTTTTCTCGTCGTCCGGCTCATCTTTTTCGCGCAGCGTCAGCAGCAGTTGCCGGCTGTCGGGCGACCAGCGGTAGTCGCCCAGGTCCTGCTTCACGTCGGTCAACTGGCGTGCTTCGCCGCCGCGCCGATCCAGTACCCAAACCTGCGCGCCCTTGGCTTTGCCGGGCCGGCTCGAGGTGAAAGCCAGGTAACGCCCGTCGGGGCTCCAGCGAGGCGCGCCGGCACTTTCGGTGTCATAGGTCAACTGCACATCTTCGGAACCATCCCAGCTCACCATCCATAGCTGACTCACTGATTTATCGGCTTCCGTGTCGGTGTGGCGCAGCGTGTAAGCCATCCAGGTGCCGCCGGGGGCGATCTCCGGGCGGCTCAGCTGCAGCAGTTTGTCCGCATCGTCCAGGGTCATGGCATGGCGCGCGGGCGCTTGCGCCGGCAATCGCAAAGCCGGTATGAACGAAGCAAGCAGCAGAAGCGGAGGCAAGAAAGGCAGGCGCGGCAACATATGCGGGAGTGTAGCACCCGGTTTTCGGCGTCCAGCCACGACAATAGCGGGCCGCGGTAACAGCAATGTGGTTACCACTGATCCTGCACCCCAGGGGCAACACTTTGCATCGATCCACCTTCCCAATGCACACGCCGCTCATTTTGGCACGATGAAAGAGGACTTCATAATATGCATGGATTTATCTGGTGGATTATTGTTGGTTTAATCGCTGGCTGGCTGACGGGCAAGATCATGAGCGGCGGCGGTTATGGCGCGTTCATGGACATCATCATCGGTATCATCGGCGCGCTGATTGGCGGCTTCATTATGTCGCACCTCGGCTTTGCAGGCTCTGGCGGTCTGATCTACTCGATCATCGTGGCCGTATTCGGTGCCGTCATTCTTACCTTCTTCTTGCGTCTCGTCACACGCGGTCGCGTCCAGCAACTGTAGGTCCCAACTCAACCGTGCCCCTTCAGCACGAAGGCCCCGGATCATCGCCGGGGCCTTTTCCTTTGTACTGCCACGGCAATTACCATGGGAGGCATGAGGTTAAATGCTGCTCTGCTGCTGGGGTGCGTTTTGGTTGCAGGCCTGCCGCCTGCCTGCCCAGCGAGCGCAGGCGCACAAGCCCCGGCCGGCGCCCAACTCTTCCAAAGCTCCGGCTGTACCCACTGCCACGGCGAAGCACTGGCGGGAACGGAAACAGGGCCGTCCTTGCGCGCTGTCGGCAGACAGTTGAAACCGCAAGCCATCGCCAGCCAGATTCAGCATGGAGGGCAAGCCATGCCGGCTTTTGGCGATGTCCTTACAAAGGACCAGGTGGCGGAGCTGGTGGCATATCTGAAAAAGCAACGCGCCAAAGTTCCCAAGGCAAGAGTGACCCCCGCAGGCGGAGCACCGGCGATGTAGGCCGGAAGGAAGCGACGGCATGCAAGGAGTGGTCCAGTAATGCTATGCTCCATCGGGCCATTCCGATGACCGGTGAGGAAGTCGTCCTGACGCGCGCATATCCATCCCACCCTGCCGTGAGGCGCATGATGCTGGCCCTGATGCTTGCCTGCGTGCCAGGCCTGCAGGCACCTGCGGCCGCACCGGCCAACGCCCGCGTGGCCGCAGAAAGGGCCATGACCGCAAGTACCAACCCATGGTGGAAGCATGCACTGTTCTATGAAATCTACCCGCGCTCTTTCCAGGATTCGAATGGCGACGGGATCGGCGACCTGAATGGCATCACGCAACGCCTGCCCTACCTGCAGCAGCTGGGCGTAAGCGCAGTGTGGCTCACCCCAATGTATCCTTCACCGCAGGTCGATTTCGGCTACGACATCTCCAACTACGAAGCCATAGACCCCCAGTACGGCACCATGGCCGACTTTGATCGTATGCTTGCCGCGGCCAGGCGCGACGGCATACGCGTGTGCCTCGATTTCGTCGTGAACCATACCTCTGACAAGCATGCGTGGTTTCTCGAGTCGGCCAGCTCACGCACGAGCCCCAAGCGCGACTGGTATATCTGGCGCGACCCCAAGGGCTACTCCGCCGACGGTAGACCGATTCCGCCCAACAACTGGCAGTCGCTGTTTGGGCACTCGGCCTGGCAGTGGGATCCGCAAACAAAACAGTTCTACTATCACCAGTTCTATGCCCAGCAGCCGGACCTGAACTGGCGCAACCCGGCCGTTGAAAAAGCAATGTTCGAGGTAGTGCGTTTTTGGCTCGACAAAGGGGTTGCCGGCTTTCGGCTGGATGCGGTGCCGACCATGTTTGAAAACCCGGCGCTGCCCGACGCCAGCCCGCGCCCCGGCACCAACAACTACGGCGACCCCAATCAGGACACGAGCCAGTACAACAATCTGCCTGAGGTCCACGACGTGATGCGCCGCCTGCGTGCGCTGACGGATACCTTCCCTGGCAACCGCGTGCTGATCGGCGAAACATATCTGGACGGCCCGGCCGACCTGAACCGCTGGTACGGCGGGGCCAAGCACGATGAACTGCAACTGCCCATGG
>CAXTWU010000261.1:0-3325 GCA_964248025.1 uncultured Acidobacteriaceae bacterium
CCTTCGGCGGGGACCTGGGCGGGTTTTCCCTGCGGGTCGACAACACGGCGCACTTTGGCGGCTTCGTAGCCGGGCTGCTGCTGGCCTGGCCCATGGTTCCGAAGGCCGGCGCTCCGCCGGGCCTGTTTCGACTGCGGCGCAACCTGGCGGTGGCAGGGCTGACCCTGCTGCTGTTGCTGCTTTCAACCGGGGTGCGAGCGTTTTTTCTGCCGGCGATCCGGAACCTGTCATTTTAGAAAGCCGGCAGCCCCCACGATGTCAGCGCTACACAGAGACGGGCTGGCTTGCACCCGCGAACTTTTTCACCATGGCCAGCAACAGCTTTTTATCGCTGTCATTCAGGCTCGAGGAGTAGCGGCGGATCTGGGTCAGGAACCGTAGCTCCTCGTCGGAGATCCGGCTGGTCGGCAGCTCGCGGGCTCCATCCTTGCCGGCAAAAAACTGTGCCAGCGGAATCTCCAGGGCTCCCGCGATCTTGGTCAGGGTTTCCAGCGAGGGCACGGTGTGCCCATTTTCTACCCTGGACAGATAGCAGCGAAGCAGCCCGGTGCGCTTTTCAATGTCGCCTTGCGACAGGCTGCGCTGGAGGCGCAGGGTACGAATCGTTCCACCGATTTCGGTTGCGGCAGTGTTCACTTATCCTCGTTGGCAGGCCAGAGGGCCGGGACCGGTGGGGAGCCGTCCAATTGACTCAAGAGTTAACACGACTCCGGCCCGGCGTCGATGAGAAAAGCATCAAGGTGTCCCGTTTTAGGCCTGTGAATTTATTGCGACTCACCCGCTTCTACTGCCGCGTCAAGGCCTGCGGACGGTCTAACACCGTGTCGATACGTGATAGCACTGGTCCAGCGCCTTCCAAACCGGAAGGGAGTAGCTTTATTGTGAAGGGAGAGGGTCGAACCCCGGCACATCGCTTTCGCAAGATTCCCCCACGCGTTGGACAATGAGGCAATCGAGGCATTCATGGCTGCAGGTGCATCAGTTCAGGTGAAACGGGCGGTCGGCGGCTTTGAAAAGATCCCCCGCCTTTCCGTCGTTTTGTTCAACGAGGTCTTGCGGACGCGCGTCCTGACCATTGGCGCGGCCGTGGCTTTTTACTCGCTCATGTCCATGGTGCCGCTGCTCATGGTGTCTTCCGCCCTGCTCAGTGCGCTGCCGATTCCGGACTTGTTCAACCAGTTGGTCGCCATGCTGTCGCTGCTGGTACCGCCGGACGCCATGAACTTCGTGATCGGCGCGGTCAACTCCATCCAGACAGCGCATCCGGCCAAGATCCTGTCCATCGGCATCCTGAGTTACGCGTGGGCCGCGTCGGGCTGCTTTACTTCGCTGATCGAGGCGCTCAACATCGCCTACGACGTCAAGGTGGAGCGCTCGTGGTGGCGTGACCGTGTGCAGGCGCTGTTGCTGACGCTGCTGTGCGGCGGACTGGCCCTGTTCTCGTTGCTGATCGCCCTTGCCGGACCGCATGTCATCAGCTTTCTGGCGCGCGTCCTGCCGATTCCCTATGTATTCACGCTGATCTGGCCGCCTCTGCGCTGGGCTTTGATCTTTTGCACGTTTGTGACCAGTGTGATGCTGCTCTACACCCTGGGTCCCAACCGCAAGGTCAGCTTTCGATCGGCTCTGCCGGGCGCCATGCTGGCGGTCAGTTGCTGGTTTCTGGGCTCGGTGGGGCTGACGTTTTATATCGGTCACTTTTCCGATTACAGTGCCACCTACGGCTCGCTCGGCGTCATCATCATCCTGATGCTGTGGCTGTACCTGACGGCCGTCTCCATCCTGGTCGGGGCAGAGTTGAACGCGGAGTTGTGGAAGCAAAAGAACGCGCCGAATGCGATGGGGGCTGCCGGCGCGACCGCTGCCCTGCCCGTGGCACGCAGCCCGGACGCCGCCTGAGGCCCTATTGCATATGGAGGCCGCCGTTGACGTCAAGCGTGTGCCCCGTGATGTAGCCGGCCGCGGGCGAGCACAGAAACGAGACCGCGTGGGCTACCTCGGCCTCGGTCCCAGTACGGCCCAGAGGCACAAACTGCAGGTTGGCGGCCTTTTGTGCCTCGGTCAGGACCTCTGTCATGGCGGTCTCTATATAGCCCGGCGCCACCGCATTGACCGTGATGGAGCGCGACGCGACCTCGCGCGCCAGCGACCGGGTAAAACCGAGCAGCGCGGCCTTGCTGGCAGCATAGTTGACCTGGCCTGCCTGACCCACCTGGCCCACAATGCTTGCAATGCTGACGATGCGGCCCCAGCGTGCCTTGATCATGGGGGGCAGCAGGGCCTGCGTCAGCAGAAACGTACCGGTCAGGTTGGTCGCGAGTACGTCGTCCCAGTCGGCGCGCTTCATGCGCATCATCAGCCCGTCGCGGGTAATGCCGGCGTTGTTGACCACGATCTCGATCGCGCCGTGATCGGCCAGTGCGGCCCTTGCCGCCGACTTGATGGAGGATTCCTGTTGAATGTCGAGTTCGTAGGGGTGCGCTTCGCCGCCGGACGTCCTGATTTCGGCGGCCACCGACTCCAGCTTTTCACGGTTGCGAGCCATCAGGGCGACCCTGGCTCCTTGCGCGGCGAGTGCCAAGGCAATGGCGCGGCCGATACCCTGCGAGGCACCCGTAACCACGGCAGTTTTGCCGGCAAGCGGCGCGGAAGGGGGCTGTGTGTCAACCACGGAGATGGGTTCTCACTTTCGGTGGGAGGTCTGTGAAGCTGGCTGGCCGTGGCTGGGCAACACGCGCACCCACGACATACCGGCTGCCTGCGCCGACGCGATGCCCGCGTCCGCGTCCTCGAACACCAGGCAGTCTGCCGGAGCGACACCCAGCCGTTCGGCCGCTGTTAGGAAGGGTTCCGGGTGAGGCTTGCCCTCCGTGTAGTCTTCGGCCCCGACCAGCAAGTCGAACCGGTCAAGCAGGCCGAGGGTGTTCAGGGTCCGCAGGATAGAAGAGCGAGGCGAGCCCGAAACAATCGCGAACGGAATGCGCCCATGGTGGGCATGGATGTGTTCGACCACGGCGGCCATCGGCTGGAGCTCATGCAGCATGGACAGGTAAAGCTCTTCCTTGCGCCGCACGATCTGCGTGGGCTCCAGGTGGTAGCCGAAACGCTCGTTCAGCATCTCCACCGTCCTGGGCAGGGGAATGCCGCCCCAGGAGTAGAAGAGCTCCTCGGGAAATACGCCACCCTGTTCCCCGACTGCTTCGGTCCAGCAGCGGTAGTGAAGCGGCATGGAGTTGGCGACGGTGCCGTCCAGGTCAAACAGGTAGGCGCGAAAGTCGCCGGTGGGCAGAACAAGAGGGTTGGCGGCGGGCATGCCTGGGCGCGG
>CAXTWU010000262.1:0-3319 GCA_964248025.1 uncultured Acidobacteriaceae bacterium
ATGCCCGCAGGCGCGTTTCCAGCTCCGCGGCCGCGCCGGCCAGCGGCTGTGCTTTTGCCGGCTCGCCCTTACGCGCCGCACTCCTGCGGCTTCCTTTTGGCGCGGCTGCTACGGACGATGTGTTTAGCACCCGCAGTACAACCGTGTCCGCGTCGCTGTCATTAAACGTCGCGCCCTCGTGCGTCAGGCTCGCCTTGCGGTAAGGAATCGTCCGTCCGTCTTTTTCAAACGCCGCGTCATCGAGCCGCACAAACCCCGCCGAGGCCAGCGCTCCCAGCAGGTCCTCAAACTCGTCCCGGCTCACCCCGTTTTTCGTGCAAAGCTCCCCGTGCAGCTTGCCCGTCGACTTCGACCCGCCGCCGTAGCCCGACCCGCCCAGCGCCGCAACAACTCCGTACGCCAGCCGCCGTTCCGCATCGTCGAGACCGCGCGCGGTCTGCGTCCGCGAAGCTTCGGGCGCGCACACGTCACAGATCCCGCAGTCGGCCTGCCCGTCTTCCGTATCGCCGAAGTGCCGCACCAGCTGCCGCATCCGGCACTCGCCGGACTCCGCGAAGCGGATTACCCGGTCCAGCTGCCCGCCCCGGTGCGTGCTCTGCGCCGCGTAGGGCTTGCGCCAGCCATCGTGCCCGCGCGTCACAAAGCCTTCGTAGTCCAGCACCGCCCCGCCATGGATCAGCAGCTTTTCAAGCGCCTTGTCGAGCTCGTCTTCTTCCAGCCGCATGCGCTGTTTTTTCAGCAGCTCCGGCAGCTCTTCACGGTGCAGGGCGTCCGCGTCCAGGCATTTAAAAATCGCGTCCAGCCGCTCGACGGGCGGGTAGTCGCGCTCGAAAAAGAAGTCGTGCTGCTTCCTGTCCGCAAACGAGTGCATCAGCACCGTGCGCGACGGCTCGCCATCGCGACCCGCGCGGCCGATCTCCTGGTAGTAGCCTTCAAGCGTCGCCGGCAGCGCCATGTGCAACACCGTGCGCACATCGGCCTTGTCGATCCCCATCCCGAACGCGATGGTAGCAACCACTATTTCCAGCTCGCCGCCCAAAAACGCCCGCTGCACCCGGTCGCGATGCTCCGGGTCCATCCCGGCGTGGTAAGGAGCCGCGCGCAGGGTGCGCCCCAGCTCGCCGGCAAGCATTTCGGCCTCCTTGCGGGTCGGCGCGTACACGATCGAGGGGCGCGCTTCACGTTCCTTCAGCAGGTCCGCCGCAAACGCCGCGCGCTTCGGCTTCGACACCTCTACGACCTCGATCGCCAGGTTGTCGCGACGAAAGCCGTGGATAAAGATTGAAGGCTCGCGCCCGGCTTGTCCCAGGCCCAATTGGGTCACGATATCACCTTGCACCTGCGTCGTCGCGGTGGCCGTCAGGGCAATTACAGGCGAAGGACGCAGGCTATGGAGGTGCTGGCCCAGCATGCGGTAGTCCGGCCGAAAGTCGTGCCCCCACTGCGAAATACAGTGCGCCTCATCAATCGCGATCAGCCCCGGTTTGCGCTTGCTCAGCATCTCCGGAAAGCCCGGCACCCGCAGCCGCTCGGGCGCGATAAATAGAAATTCGAGCGTGCCGTCCAGGTAGCCTCGGCAGGCTTCGCGGGCGGCTTCGCGCGGCAGCCCGGAGTGAATCCGGGCGACGTTCAGCCCAAGCGCCGCAAGCTTCGCCGCCTGGTCGTCCATCAGCGCGATCAGCGGCGAGATCACCAGCGCCGTGCCGCCGCGCGCCAGGGCCGGCAGCTGGTAGCACAGCGATTTGCCGGCGCCGGTCGGCATCACCAGCAGCACGTCCTCGCCCTCGACCGCCGCCCGGCACACGGCCTCCTGGTTGGCGCGAAACGCCCGAAAGCCGAACCGTTGCTCCAGCAGCCGGTGCAACGATGTTTTCTGGCTGGCGGGGGCTGCGGTGGGCATCTCCCTACTATAAATCTCGCGCGTCGGATGCGGCGATCGGCTAAGAACGGTTGCTGCCCGGTTACTCGCGGGGGAAGGGCAAGGAGCTACACCGCTCCGTGAGCCCTTCTTTGCGGCAGGTCTCATACGGCCAATTCCCTGAGCTAGCGGGTGGTGAGATCGCTTCTTCGGGTCTCAACCTCTTTCAATGCGAGGGCAGGCCTAAACTCTCTTCCAGGATCTCCTGTACCGCCTAAACCACCATTTGTGACGACGCCCAGCCTCAAGTTCCGCGAACGGCGTTTGTCGGGACCTATGTTTCCAACTACTACCAAGCCTTGATGCGGGGCCACAGCGTTGCCAAGGGCGGATGCATCCCCTCACAGTAGAAGATCGTGAACCGTTCGTCTGCGCGAGCATACGTGTCCGTCACGTGGCCTACAGGCTCTACCGAACGGAAGAACTCATGATCGCCTTGGCCATTGCTGCCGAGGACGATGACGCTCTCGCCGTCGTACTGACGTGGACCCCAGAGCCAATATGTCTCAGCTTTACTGATTGAGGCTGGTAGACCGTAGCGAGGGCCAAAGAAATCGATTGCTGCGGCTTCGCCATAGTTGTTCGCAAAAATGGCTGTATGGGCTTGAGTCTGAAGTGGGAAGCTATGAAAGCTTCTGCTGTCTTCTCTGTCATCGCCTCCCACCCAAACTCATCAGCGAAGTATTGTGGGAGCGGTCTTTCAGGCTCGTCTTCAAAGACAACAGGAGTGAAGCCGTGCCAGCTCTCGTGATACGCAAGAAGTTGTGTCACTGGGAGAATCGGCATCACCAACGGAGCGAGCACACAAACCGAGGCGACGATGGCGACCGGGTACCCAACCCGCAGCCACGCACGCCCCTTCAACCATTGCTCCAGTAAGATCGCTCCAGCCGCGAGAAGAACCGGATAAATGGGTGAAACGTAGTAATTCTTTGCTTGTGTAGCGAGCAGGAGCAGAATCACAAACGCCGCTGTGGAGCCGACACAGCGGAGCGCTTTACCTCCCTTGGTCAAGAACCACGCCAGCCCAGCCATCCAGAGCGGCGTCAGCAGGAGGTTCATCATTCGTGCCTGATCGATCAAGAATGTGGCCGGGCCTCGAAGAATGCGCGAGTCGCTCTGCCTGGAGTGCCGCTCAAAATTAAGGAAGGGGAATCCGTGATGGATGAGCCATAGCAGGTTGGGGGTGAAAAGCAGCGCAGCGATGGCGATCGCGGCGAGGAAGTAAGGGGTTCTGAACCACTTGCGTTCAGGCGTGAGTGAAAGGCCGAAAAGTAGACCGGCGACGGGAAAGATGATCGAGTACTTGTTTTCAAGGCTGACTCCAACCAACACCCCGATCACAAGCCGTGTCAGCAAACAGCGCTCCCCAAAGCGCCGCCCCCTGAGGAGGGGCCCTAT
>CAXTWU010000263.1:0-3311 GCA_964248025.1 uncultured Acidobacteriaceae bacterium
GGCAGAACCCGCGCCTGGTGATCACGCCGGAGATCCTCGAAACCGCGATCGGCCGGGTCGTTGTTGGTGAATCGGGAAAGCACCCGCCGCGAAGCGTTACGGCGGGCTAGGGATGCTTCACTGCGCGGCCTTCTGCAAGGTCGCGGTGCAGCGGTTCAGGGCATCCACCACCACCGCGAGCTGCGCCTGCGCCGTGCTGCTGTTTTTCGCGTCCAACGCTTCGTTCACGCCGGGGATGACCACCGCGGCGTAGCCGGTGTACTGCCCCGGCGCGTAGATGGTGTGCTTGTACCAGCCGCGGTTGGGCAGCCCCGGCTCAGACAGCAGATCGGTTTCCGCCGCGCGCAGTGCTGCGTTCAGCTGCGCATTGCTGCCGGCGGGCGCGCCGGCCTGTTTCGCGTGCACGGCTTCGGCGGCGGTCAGCAACCGCTGCGTGGCGGCTGCCGCAGCCGTGGTGTCCAGCGTCAGCCCCATGTCCTGGGCCTTGGTTTTGACAGCCGCTACATACTCGGCGATCTCTTTCGCGTAGGTCACGTAATCGTAGGGCAGCACATCCGCGTCGGCCATATGCAGTACTTCCAGTCCAAAGACGCGGGCCTGCTGCTGCTCATACACAAAGGTCGGGTCGGCAAACTTGGTGAACCAGGCATAGTTGTCAAAGACCGAGTGGTACACGCCATAAGGCCCGTCGGAGCCGACATCGGTCGCCGGCACACCCAGGTGCTGCAGAAACGGCGTGTAGTCGGAGCCGGAGCCCAGGTCGCCGATCCGTACCGCATCCATACTGGTGCCTGCTCCCGGCCGCTGCTCATTGAATCCGTTGTTGGCCAGGCGTCCGTGCCCATTCTTCTGCGAGTCGCGCCAGGCGTCATACACGCTTGAGCCCTTCGGGCTCGGCACTTCGCGCGTCACATCGCGCACGAAATCCTTGAGCGAGGGCACTGCGGAAGAGTTGAACTCCGGCCCGGAGACGCCGACGTCCATGTTGAAGTAAGCTGAAGCATCCTTCAGCTCCCCCGCGTGCTGCTCGGCCCACTCGGTGGAGCCGATCAGCCCTTCTTCTTCCGCGTCCCAGCTGGCAAAGATCACGGTCCGCTTGGGCCTCCAACCTTCCTTCAGCAGCGCGCCGATACCGTGCACACTTTCAAGCATGGCCGCCGTGCCGCTGTTTGGATCGACCGCGCCATAGGTCCACGCATCGCGATGGTTGCCGGCCACTACCCAGTTCTTCGCGTCGGCGGTGCCGGGCACGCGGCCGATTACGTCCCAGATCGTGCGGAAGGCATAGTCCTCCTGGAGCTGCAGGTGCACCAGGACGTCGGCCGCGCCGCCCACGTGGTAGTGAAAGGGAAGCGCGCCCTGGAAACCGGCCGGGGCACCGGGGCCGCCCATGTGCGACAGGATGGGCTCCGCGTCGTGGTAGGAGATGGGCAGCGACATAATGCGGGGCTGGCTCGGCGCCTTGTCCGGCGCGATGCGTTTTGACTCGGGCAGGTCCGGCGTCGAGGCTACGCCCGGCGTCGTCACATCGCCCGAGTACTGAAACATGTACTGGACGGACCCGCGCTGCACGCCGGTTTCGGGCCGGTAGGGCCCATCCGGGTACATGTCGCCGCGGGTGTAGCCATCGTCCGCCGGGTCCGAGTAGATCAGCACGCCGGCTGCCCCATGCTCCTGCGCGACAAAAACCTTGACGCCGCGGTAGTTGGTGCCGTAGCGCACCAGCACGATCTTGCCCTTGACCGAGACGCCCAGCGCGTCGAGCTTCGCGAAGTCGGCCGGGGTGCCGTAGTTCGCGTAAACCACCGGTGCGGTCACATCGCCCGAAGCCGACGAGCTGGAAAAGCCGGGCAGCACGCGCGGGTCGTCCTGAAACGGATCGCTCGACACGTGTTCGGGCGTAGGCCCCTGCAGCAGCACCTTGCCGGCCTTGTCCATTACCGTCAGGTGTTGCTCGCCGGGGTGGTTGAGCCAGGCCGTGTACTTGACGATCTCTGTTTCAAGCCCGGCTGCCTTGAACTTTTCGGCGACGTACTGCGCGGTCTTGTAGTCTTCAGGCGAGCCGGCGACATGGGGCTCAGCCGTGAGTGTCTTGAGCGCTTCGCCCGCGAGTTTTGCATCCGGAACGGCGAGGAAGTCGCGATCCCACCTGGCCTGCTCGGTCGCGAAATCATGAAACCCGAACATCTGCTGCGGCAGCGGCGGAGCCGAGCTGGTCTGCGCGGGCAGCATGGCGACAAAGGAAAGTCCGGCGGCGGCAGCGGGAAAAAGAACAACGGCGAGGCGAAGGGGCAAGGGGTGCTCCTGGCAGGGGTTGAGAACGAGTCTACTTCCCTTGCCGCCGGAGCGGAAGTCCCTGCGCGCTAGGCGATGGCTAGAGGCTGCGCGCAGTGCGAGCAACGCCGCGCGGCCAGCGGCACATCGCTCAGGCACTCCGGGCAGGGACGCGTGGTGGCCTCCGCGGCGGAATTGCGGTGCAGGCGCTTGGTGAGCGTATTGAGCGGCAGCACCACAAGGAAGTACATAGCCGCGGCGACGAGCAGAAAGTTGATCGTCGCGTTCAGGAAGTTGCCGTAGGTCAGGCGGCCGTCGTGCACGTCCAGCACCAGGTGCGAGAAGTCCGGCTGCTTCACAATGGCGGCCAGCAGCGGGGTGATGATGTCCTTGACCAGCGAGTTGACGATGCCGGTAAACGCCGCGCCGATCACAACGGCCACGGCCAGGTCGACCACGTTGCCGCGCAGGATAAAGTCTCGAAAACCTTTCAGCATAGACACAGCCTTTCAAAATGCATTGCGCGACGCCACCACTGTACCGCCTCCCACGGCCCGGCGAAACGGTTTATTGCGGCTGCAGATGTTTTTGAATGGCAACGCAGGGTTTGCGGTATTCGGCCAGGAAGTGGACGGCGAGAAAAAAGGCCAGCGCGGCAAGGATGGCAGCGCCGCCGGCGATGCGGCGGTCCTCGCCTAAAACTGAGGCCCCGGCCAGCGCGCGAAATGAGAAGACCAGCAACACCGCCGCGCACACGGCCAGCACGGCAAGCTCGGGCAGCTGCTCGCAAAAGATGGCGGCCCGTGCAGGCCAGGTCAGAAAGACGACCGAGCCTCCCAGCAACGCGGACAACAGCAGCAGGGCAGCGTGCGGCAGAGCCCTGCCGCGGGCCAAGCCGCGGGTCGGGCCGCGGGTCAAGCGAGCCTTCATGTGAGCTGGGCCGCACCCGCTTCCATCGCGAGCATCGCATCGCGCGAGGGCGCATGGATCACGCCACGCTCGGTGATGATGGCCGTGATGTATTTCGCCGGCGTTAC
>CAXTWU010000264.1:0-3303 GCA_964248025.1 uncultured Acidobacteriaceae bacterium
CGGTGACGGAACGCGACTGGGCGACGCTGGGGCCGAAGCTGGAAGGAAAGATCCACGTGCAGGCGGGTGAGGGGGATACATACTTTTTAAACAATGCCGTGCACCGGATGCAGCACATGTTGGACGCGACCCGCAATCCTCATTCCGACGCGAGCTTTCAGTACGGGGCGGGCGCGCCGCACTGTTACACAGGCGGGCCCGATGCTTACACGATGGCCGAGAACAACCGGACGTGGGCGCAGCGGGTGCTGCCGCAGATGGCGGCGCGGATGAAGGCGACGGCACCGAAGGGTGCGGATGTGGGGAGCTGGGTGTATTGAGTGTGCAGCATGACGGGAGTGCTGCGCGATGCGACCGGTGCAGATGCGGCTTTGATCACGCGGCATCGCCACCAGAAGTTTGCGGACAATGGGTTTGGCTCGTAGGAGGCGCTGCTCCAAGCGGACGGGGAGTTTGAGCCGTGGATGCGCGAGCGTCTGGAGGATGGCCGGTATGTTGAGCTTTTTCTGGAGAAAGAGGGCGAGGTGGTAGCGGGCGCGCCGGTATTTTCTTTGCTGATTTTCCTCCGCACTGGATCCATCCACAACCGGTACGCACTTATGTGTTGGATCTTTACACGAGCCGCACAGACGCGGGGCGCGGGTTGGCGAAGCGCCTCATGGAGGCGGTGCTGGAGGAGTGCAGGCGGCGCGGGGTGTTGACGGTGGTGTTGCATGCGTCGCCGCAGGGGCGGCCGATGTATGAGCAAATGGGTTTTAGGTTGACAAACGAGGTGATGTTGCGGCTCGACCGGTCGCCGGAACCGTAGGCTGGCTGGTGTTTGATTGCGCTGGGTGTTTGTTAGTGATGCGGCGAGCCGGGTGTACAAGACGAGCCGCTGAGCGTCCTGCAACTTCACGCCGATATAAAAGTTGTAGTTCCCCAAGCTTACATGCTGCTCCTTCTGGTCGGAGTATCTCCTTATTGGTGCTTGATGAATCGCGGCGGTTCGGGCGTGTTCATAGTCCAGGCCATGCTGGGCCGCCAGCTTCGCTGCATCTGCCGACCGTTGAGCTTTTTCAGGATGGTACCGTCGGGCACGCTGAGTTCGTAGCCCTTGATCTGGCACATGATGCTGCCATAGGAACTGCTGCATGGGATTTCAGCAAACACGTCGACGGCTGAACCACCTGAGCGCCAGCGGATACCCGACATGTTGTACTGCGGATTTTTCGCAATGGCACCGCAAGTGTTGCTGTCAGAGTTCTCGGCCTGACATCGCGCAAAGGTGGCCACCATGTCTCGTTGGGCGGCTTGGGTGAAGGTGGGATAGCTTTCAAGATCGCCTGACGCGGTCACGGTGTAGAGGTCCACAAAGAAGCCGCTGTAGGCGGTGGTTCCACCATTGATAAAGAAGGTCGTGAAGCTGGGAGCCCAGCTGAGCTCACGGGCACCATCCGGCAAGAGGATTTGGGAGGCGTGACCGTAAGTGGTTGTGACGCGCAGGAAAAACATCGGGTCGCCGCCGGGCACGTCTCGACACAGTACCTGGACGGCTTTCCGATGGTCCGGTGAAGCGATGGTACGGTGACTGACAGGACATCGAAGGTCAAGGACGGTCGCGCTTTTCGACCAGGTGGGATGTTCGGCTTGCAGGCTCAAGCAGGAAGCTGCCAGAGCAGGCAGAGACAGTCCAAAACATGCGGCAAATGGTTTGTGCATGGAAGAAATACGCTGCTCAAGTATCGCTATATTGCGGTTGCCGGTAGAGCTAAACTGAGCTTATGGTCTTCGTGCTGGACAATTACGACTCGTTTACCTACAACCTGGTGCAATACCTGGGGGAGCTGGGTGCGGAGGTGGTGGTGCGCCGCAATGACGAGCTGACCGTGGATGAAGTAGACGCGCTCGGGCCGGAGCGGATTGTGATTTCGCCGGGGCCGTGTACTCCCAACGAGGCGGGGATTTCGATTGAGCTGATCCGGCGGTTTACGGGGCGGGTGCCGATCCTGGGAGTATGCCTGGGGCACCAGGCGCTGGGCGCGGCGTTTGGCGGAAACGTGGTGCGCGCGCCGAAGCTGATGCACGGCAAGACCAGCCCGGTGGAGCACGATGGACGGACGATTTTTGCAGGGATCGGGAGCCCGATGACGTGCACGCGGTACCACTCGCTGATCGTGGCCGATGAAGGGCTGCCGGCGGAGCTGGAGATTTCGGCCCGGGTGGTACCCGACGACGGCGGGCCGGGCGTGATCATGGGGCTGCGGCACCGGCGGTATCCAGTGGAAGGGGTGCAGTTTCATCCTGAAAGCGCGCTGACGGGGGATGGGAAGCGGCTGGTGGGCAATTTTCTTGCGCTATAAGGTGGGCGCTTTCACCGGCCTGTGACGCTGGGGGATCGCAGGCGTCCAACCATGGTGATTGGGAAACGAAACTTTGTAGTGCTGGGTGCAGTGCTGGCGACGACGGCCTTGCGCGCGCAGCGACCGGTGGCAACGGTCGGGACCGAGGGCGTGACGGTGAAGGGGGCGATCAGCGTTGCGAATGGGCGCGCGACGCTGGCGAACAACGGCGAGATTGCGGCGGTGGACCGGACCGCGCAGGTGGAGTTGGGGCGCGGCGGCACGGTGGAAGTGTGCAGGGGCACGACTCTGCACATGGCGCGTGATGCGACGGCCTGGACCGCGAGCCATCCAGGGGATGCGGGGCTGATGTTCTCGCTCGACCGCGGGTCGTTTGAAGCGCACTACGCCCCTGCGGCGTACTCGGACGTGGTGCTGACGCCGGAGCTGCGGCTGCTGGTGTCGGGACCGGGGCAGGCCAATTTAAAGCTGCGCGTGAATGCGGCGGGTGACACCTGCGTGGACAACGCCGGTGAGGGCGCGCCGTACGTGGTGGCCAGCAGCCTGATGGATGGGGGGGCGTACCGGGTGCGGCCGGGGCAGCGGGTGATGTTTCTCCATGGCTCGTTGAACGAAGTGGTGGACAACGAGCGCGAGCCCTGCGGCTGCACTCCGTCCCCGGTTGCCGCCGGGCCTGAGATTGCGGGCGCGGCGAACTCCGGGACCCCGGCGGACACGGCGTTTCCGCTCGCGGTGAGCGAGGGGCTGGAGCAGCCGCTGCAGCTTGGAGGCAGTGCGCCCGTGGTGCCGAATGGGGTGGCGCATGCGCAGGTGTCGGCGACGCTTTCGTCGAGTGGGTCGCTTGAACCGCCTGCGGCCGCCTCGCCGCCGGTGGCTGCGCTTGTTTCCCCTTTGAGACCGGCTCCGGCACCCCGACGCGGTTTGTTCGGCAGGGTGGGGCATTTTTTCTCGAAGCTCTTTG
>CAXTWU010000265.1:0-3295 GCA_964248025.1 uncultured Acidobacteriaceae bacterium
ATCGGCGACCCCGCGCTGTGCCGGCGCTTCGGCGACACCGTGCGTCGCGAGTCCATGGCGGTCGGCATCCGCGAGTCGCTCGCGCCCCAGGCCGACCTGGTAAACATCCCAGGATGTGAACACAAGCGGCGGATAGGTCTTAACACCCAGCTCGGCTCACACCCGGAGAATGAGGAGCCGCGGCGTCAACCTCCTCTTTGCGAAGAAAGAGCACCTCTATACTGAAGCGATGATCTCGAGCTCCAGCACCGCTTCAGCGCAGGTTACTTTCCCTCCAGTCGACGAGCAGCTCGACCTCCTCGGTAAAGGTGCCGCCGAAATCATCCGTGTGGCCGACCTGCGCGAACGCCTCGAACGGTCCCGTATCTCGGGCCGCCCCTTGCGCGTCAAGGCCGGCTTCGACCCGACGGCCCCCGACCTTCACCTGGGCCATACCGTGTTGATGCGCAAGCTCAAGCATTTTCAGGATCTCGGCCACCAGGTGATCTTTCTCGTGGGCGACTTCACCTCCTTGATCGGCGACCCTTCCGGCCGTTCGGCCACGCGCAAACCGCTGACCCGCGAGCAGGTCGACGAGAATGCCCGCTCCTACACCAATCAGGTTTTTCGCATCCTCGACCGCGAACGCACGGAGGTCCGCTTCAACTCCGAGTGGCTCGACAAGCTGGGTTTTGAAGGCATCATCCGCCTTGCCGCCCAGTTCACGGTTTCGCAGATGCTCGAACGCGACGACTTTCACAAACGTTTCCAGGAAGAAAAACCGATCGCCCTCCATGAGCTGCTGTATCCGCTCGCGCAGGGCTACGACTCCGTCGCACTTCAGGCCGACGTGGAGCTCGGCGGCACCGACCAGAAATTCAACCTGCTGATTGGCCGCGAGCTCCAAAAGCACTACGGCCAGCCTTCGCAGATCGTGCTGATGACGCCCATCATTGAAGGGCTCGACGGCGTACAGAAGATGTCCAAATCTCTCGGCAATGCCATCGGCATCCACGAGCCCGCACCCGAGATGTACGGCAAGCTCATGTCCATCTCGGACGAGCTGATGTGGCGCTACTGGACCCTGCTTACCGATCTTCGTCAGTCGGAAGTCGACGGCATGAGGGCGGACATCGGGCGCGGCGACCTGCATCCGATGGAAGCAAAAAAGCGCCTGGCGCGTACCATCGCCGGCGGCTATCACTCGCCCGAAGCCGTGCGCGAAGCTGATCAAGGCTGGGCCCGGCAGTTTCAGCGCGATGAGCAGCCGGAGCATGTCGACGAAGTAATCGTTGCCGCCGCCGAAGCAGGCTGGACCGAAGGGAGTCGCCAGGTCCGGCTTGACAAGCTGCTGGTCCGGCTGGCACTGGCCGACTCCGGCACCGATGCCACACGCAAGCTCAAGCAGGGTGCTGTCCGTATCGGCGGAGAGCCTGTCACCATGCCGCACCTTGCCGTGGAACGCTTACCGGCCACCCTGGTCTTCCGGGTGGGTAAGCGCATCCGTGCCGCGGTGCTCCACGAGTAAGCCAGCCCCTGAACATGCCTAACTTTCACCAGTTTCGTTGCTCAAGTTACCTGCACCTCGAGTACTCTGGTTTGCAAAAGGGCTGCAGCCGGAGACTCCAGCATGCGTATCGTCACCCTTGAAGAGCATGTGCTTACCCCAGGGTTTGCGGCGGCCACCCGCAACTTGCGTTCTGCCCTACCCCGCGGCTTGCGTGCCCGCATGGAGCCGGCCCTGCTCGACATGGGCGAGGGCCGCCTCCGGGCCATGGACGAGGCCGGCATCAGCTTGCAGGTACTTTCGCTGGCCGCGCATGGCCTGAATGAGCTGGCGAGCAATGACGCGACGGCGCTCGCGAGGGATGCCAACGACCGCATCGCCGACGCCGTCCGGGCCCACCCTGATCGCTTCGCAGGGTTTGCCACCTTGGCTCTCACCGATGTAGATGAAGCCGTTCACGAGATGTACCGCGCCATCGGCGAGCTCGGCTTCGCCGGGGTTATGCTTTACGGAACCACCAAAGGCGTGTTTCTTGACGATGAGCGTTTTGAGCCCATTTGGGCAGCTGCCGCTGACCTCGGCGTGCTGGTCTATCTCCATCCGGCCCCACCACCGCTCGCGGTCGAGCAGGCCTACTACAGTGGTCTCCCCGAGAACATGGGTCACCTGCTGACGATCGCAGCCTGGGACTGGCATGCCGAAACCGGCCTCCAGGTTCTGCGCTTGATCGTTTCCGGACTTTTCGACCGGTATCCCAACCTGCAACTGGTCGTCGGACACATGGGCGATAACCTGCCATCTTCCATTGCGCGAGCAGGTGTTGTGCTGGACCTCATGGCTCAAAACCTGAGGCATCCCGTCGAGGCCTACTTCCACAAGCACTTCTGGATCACAACCAGCGGCTACTTCACGGTTCCGCCCTTGCAGTGCGCGCTTGAGGTCGTGGGAATCGACCGGATGCTGTTTTCCATCGACTATCCGTTCTCCTCGACCGGCCGCGGACGCTCCTTCCTCAACAGCCTGGACCTTGCCCCGGAAGATCGCGAAAAGCTGGCCCACGGCAACGCCGATCACTTGCTGCGCCTTTGACCGTATGCCTCTCCGCTGTCTTGCCCCTCTGACGGAGACTGCCTGTCCGGAAACCAGCCGATCAGCGAAACGATTGCCCTTGGGCGGAGTCCCCTGGCGCGGGACGGCCCGATCCGGCCAGGTTCGGTCCAGCAGTCCTGGTTGCGGTACTCCCAAACCCGCCGACCTGCATGCCCCTGCGACCACGTCGCAAACCCGCATGTGCGGTGGCCGGCGCAACGGAGATCGTATTGACCACCGCAGGGTCATCCCGCAATTTTGCGTAAAGCTGGCTATCAATCGCGCGCGGCACGTCCAGCGTGTTGGCCGCAAAACCATCCGGGACCGTCACCGTTTTCGAGAATTGGGCATCAGCCGCGACCGCCCCCAGCAGAAACAAATTGCTGCCTCCAAGGGTACATCCCTGGCTCGGGTCTGGCGGGCAGGTGTAACTTTCAAGGGCCGGCAAGCGAACCAGCGTTGCCAGGGGCACCCAATCGCCGGTTGTCCCATCTTCCATAACGGGCCTCAGACGAAGGGGACCAAAGGCCGAGGTTCCGAAGCTTTTGGCCGGATCCAGCGTGGCAATAGCCGTTTTCGCATCCTGAAGCACGAGCTGCCCTGAGGCAAGGCTGAAAGTAGCCGATGCCAGGCCGTCTCCGGTAGCGATCTCAATGCTCTCGCCTTTACTGAAAGCAGCCGGGGTTTGCGACCGCAACGCAAAGACGAGCTTGCCATTCA
>CAXTWU010000266.1:0-3295 GCA_964248025.1 uncultured Acidobacteriaceae bacterium
GTGCAGGTCAAGATCAAGGAAGGCGACAAGGAGCGTTTGCAGGCATTTGAAGGCCTTGTGATCGCCTACAAGCGCGGCCCGCAGGGCTCGTTTACCGTGCGCAAAATGAGCTTCGGCCAGGGCGTCGAGCGTATCTTCCCGTTCAACTCCAAGGTGATCGACAAGATCGAAAAGGTGCGCTCGGCCAAGATCCGCCGCTCCAAGCTGTTCTACCTGCGCGGCCTGCGCGGCAAGGCAGCCCGCCTCAAGGAAGTCGAGCGCTCCTAGGCTTTTGCGCGAACACGAAACACGATGGCTGCTCCCCCCGCACGGCGCGCTTCCCTGCCCGACTCCGATGTTTCCAAGGCCACTCGCAAACTCCGCATGCTGCGGTCTCTCTGCTGCGATGACAGCTTTGAGCGCGCGGCCCGCGAGGCCGGAGCGCGGCACATTGCAGGTATCGACGAGGTCGGCCGCGGCTCGCTTTTCGGCCCGGTGGTCGCAGCCGCGGTGGTGTTGCCGCCCGGCTGCCATGCCGATGCCCTGCAAGCCGCCGGCCTGCGCGACTCCAAGCAGCTGGACCCAGGCGACCGCGAGCACCTGGCGGCCATGGTGCGCAACTGCGCACTCGCCGTCGCCATCGCCGAGATCGACGCCGCGACCATCGACCGGGTCAACATCTACCAGGCCACCAAACTCGCCATGCTCGGTGCCATCGCAGCCCTGACTCCGGGGCCCGACCACCTGCTCATCGATGCCCTGCGCCTCCCTGTATCTTGCCCGCAGACCAGCGTTGTGTACGGCGATTCCCGCTCGCTTTCGATTGCGGCCGCTTCGGTCGTCGCCAAGGTCTACCGCGACGCCCGCATGTGCGAGCTGCACCGGCAGTACCCCGTCTACGGGCTCAACGAGCACAAGGGCTACAGCACGCCGGATCACGGACGCGCCCTGCTGCGCCATGGGCCGTCCCCCCTGCACCGGCGCTCGTTTCGCCCCGTGTGGGAGTCCCGGCTGCCGTGGGACCCGTCCTGAAAAGAACCTGGAAGGAGCCTCCTTGCCGCAACGCCTAATGTGCATCACCGCCCACCCCGACGACGAATCCCTGGCCTTCGGCGCGGCCCTGCTGCTGGCCGCCGACCGGGGCGCGCACACCGCCGTGTTCTGCCTGACTGAGGGAGCGGCCGGGTCGTACCGCCAGCCAGGCCAAAGCGATGAAGAGCTGGCCGCGCAACGCCGGGGCGAGTTTGCGGAGGCCTGCCGGGCCCTCGGCGTCCGCGACTCGACCCTGCTCCGTTACCGTGATGGCAACCTGTGGCACGAGCCGTTTCTGCCGCTGGTGGAGGGGCTGGTGGCCGCGCTCCGGCGTTTCCGCCCGCATGTTGTGCTCACCTTTGGCGGCGACGGCGGGGCCAACCTCCATCGCGATCACACGATTGTTTCGCTCGCGGCCACCGCGGCCTTTCACTGGGCCGGCCGCTCGGGCTTTTTTGCGGACCAGCTTGTAGACCCCGATCCACTCCGCCCCTGGGCCGCGCAAAAGCTCTACTACGCGGGCACCCATTTTCTGGCGACGGCCGACGAGGAAGCCCTGAGAGGCGGCACCCGGACACCCTCCTCCCTGGTGTACCAGGTAGAGGGTGAGCTCCAAGCGCGCAAGCTGAATGCTTTTCGACGGCATCAGTCTCAACACGGAGTGCTGGAGCGGGTGCTGGCCCAGTTCGGCGACAAGATCAACCGCGAAAGCTACCTTTTGGTCGCGGCGCGCGAGCCGGACCTGCAGGAAGGGGATCTTTGGGACGGCCTAGCGGAGGAGTAAAGGCCGGGCGCAGCTACCGGGGCACCAGCACCTTGGCCGCATGCTCGCCCGCGCCCTCGCCCAGGCCGCCGAAGCGCCGGTTGCGCTGCCCATAGGCTTCCAGGGCTTCCAGCAGGTGCACCCCGCGGAAATCCGGCCATAGCCGGTCCGTCACAAAAATCTCCGTGTAGGCAATCTGCCACAGCAGGTAGTTCGAGATCCTCATCTCGCCCGAGGTGCGCACCAGCAGGTCCGGGTCCGGCATGTCGCGCGTGTACAGGTGCCGCGCGATGTCTTCTTCGGTCAGCTGCTCGGGCCGCAGCAGCCCCTGCGCCATCTCTCGCGCAAGGCCGCGTACCGCGTCGACAAGCTCGGTCCGCGCCCCATAGTTCAGAGCCAGCGTCAGGGTGGTTCCCGTGTTGGCCGCCGTCTCGGCCGACGCCCAATCCATGCGCTCCCGCACCTCGGGCGGCAGCTCCCCGGTACGGCCGATGTACTGGATGCGCACATTGTTGTCGTTCATGCGCTGGACGTTGCTGCTGAGATAGTTCGCCAGCAGACGCATCAGGAACGAAACCTCCAGGCGCGGCCGCCGAAGGTTGTTTTCAAGCGAGAAGGCATACAGCGTCAGCCATGGCAGGTTGATGCGGGAGGCTGTTTCGACCACGTACTGCACCGACTCCGCCCCTTGCCGGTGGCCCACAAAGCGCTTCAAGGATCGCTTGCCCGCCCACCGGCCGTTGCCGTCCATGATGATGGCGACATGCCGGGGCAGACGCGCGGGATCGAGCCGCCGAAAAAGCGACGCCTCTTCCGCGGAAAGTTCGTGGACGCGGCTGGGCTGCTCAGGGTGCAACGACGGTCCTCCGTTCAGACCCTAGCATAGCGAGGCGGCCTGGCAAAGCGGTACACCCGGTCGCCCCCGCCGACCGGGCTTTTCCTATCTTCCTGCGCCTTTCCAGGTGGGGTACGGGCCGGGCCCGGGCTGCGGTGGCTGTCAAGCGCGCGCCAGTTGCTGCTGTCCGCCACTGGTGGCCCGGGCCATGTCGCGCGCCTGCCGCAGCAGTACCTGCTGCTGAAACGTACCCAGCCGGCCGGCAAACGGCATCAGCTCACAGACAAAAGGGTCGGCCAGTACCCCGGCCAGCGCCCTTTGCCGGCGCGAGCCGCCATCCTGCAGCAGGTCGGTCATGGGTGCTTCGAGCGCTTCGGCCAGCCGGCTCAGCGAAGACACGGTCGGCGTGGCTTTGCCGTTTTCAATCTTGGAAATATAGGTTCGCGGCACCATCATGCGGCCCGCAAGCTGTCGCTGGCTCAGTCCACGGGCGCGGCGCAGGTTGCGCACCGCGCGGGCCACATCCAGCTCTGCCGGCTCTTCCGGAGCTCCGCCCGGCACCATCGCGAGCGGCGGCACCGGCTCTTCCGGCTCCGTGGATTGGTGGCAGCGCCGGCACAGACCGGATAGGCTCCGGTACTGCACCAGCTGGCAGCGTTCGCAACGCAAAACCTCACGCGACTCAA
>CAXTWU010000267.1:0-347 GCA_964248025.1 uncultured Acidobacteriaceae bacterium
AGTGGCTGCGCGCCGAGCTCGACGCGGGCCGCAAACCGACCGAGTGGGCCCTGCAACAGTGGTACGTGGACGCCTTGGCCCGCGAAAACCTTGTTACCGAACACGGCCCCAACGTGTCCGTGAACGAAAACAGCGCCGACTCCCACTACGAGCCGTCCCCCGAGCGCTCCCGCCCCATCCGCGACGGCGACTTCCTCCTGCTCGACATCTGGGGCCGCGAAAATGACCCCGGCGCAATCTGGTACGACATCACCTGGACCGGCACCGTCGGCCCCCCCCCCACGGCGCGCGCGCCATCCCGCGTCACCCCCCGCCCGCATTCCCCCCCCCCCCCCCAACCCCCCCGC
>CAXTWU010000267.1:357-3278 GCA_964248025.1 uncultured Acidobacteriaceae bacterium
CCGTCGGCCGCGCCCCATCGGAGCGCGAGCAATCCGTCTTCACCGCCGTCGCGAATGCCCGCGACGCAGCCATCGCCACCGTCCAACAAGCCTTTGCCGCCGGGTGCCCCCTCGCCGGCTGGGAGCCCGACCGCGCCGCGCGCGACCTCATCACCGCCGCCGGTTTCGGGCCATTCTTTACCCACCGTACCGGCCACAACATCGGCACCTCACTCCATGGCGCCGGTGCGCATCTTGACGACCTCGAAACCCACGACGAACGCCTCATCCTGCCCGGCACCTGCTTTTCCGTCGAGCCCGGCGTCTATCTCGACAGCTTCGGCATCCGCTCCGAAGTCAACATGATCGCCTCCGCCACCGACGCCGTCGTGACCGGTCTTATCCAGCGCGAACTCGTGCGGATTTGAATGCCCAGCCGTTTCGTTCCAAGCCGTGCCGGTGCTCTGCTGTGGCTCGGCTGCCTCCAGTTCTTCGTCTGCGAGCAGCTCGCACGCATCGGCTGGCAGGGCCATTACAGCCTGCGCTCCAGCTACATCAGCGACCTCGGCACGCTAGGCTGCGCCGCCACCTGCTCCCACTTCCATGCGCTCATGAACGCGTCCTTCGCGATCCAGGGCATTCTCATCGCGGGCGGCGCCCTGCTGCTGCGGCCCTCGCTTCTGCCGGGTGTTTGGGGCGGCCTCGCATGCGCCCTGCTACTGCTTTCCGCGCTGGGTGTTTCCGTGCTCGCTTACGCCCCGTCCGACGTAGACGCAAACCTCCACATCTCGGCTGCCCGCCTGCATCTTGCGTGCGGTGCCTTGGCGATGCTTTGCGCCGGGCTCACCCTCCCGCGCCATCGCCGCCGGTCAGCCGCCTTCGCCGTTCGAGCAGGCCACGCGGCTCTTGTCTGCGGCACTGTCGCGATCTTCGGCGACCTTCTGCTCACCTTCGGCGGCCCCGCGCAATCCATCCTGGGCATCGGCACGGTCGAGCGCCTGGCCGCCTATCCCCTGCCGTTGTGGCTCGCTCTCACCGGCGCCCTGGCCTTGCGCGCCGCGCGCCACTCTCGGCACAAGGCATTTCGCCCTTGATTTATAGTGAAAAGCGATGCCGGTTTCACGCCAAAGCCCTCCCGTTTCATTCGCGCTCCTGCTGGGCTGGCTCATCCCCGGAGCCGGCCACCTGCTCACCCGCCACTGGGTGCGTGCCCTGCTTCTCTTCCTCGCCATCGGCTCCATGTGGACGCTCGGCATCGCCATGAACGGCCATTTGTACCTGCCCGGCGGCGGCGATCCACTCGCCCTGCTCGGCTTTGTCGGCGACCTCGGCGCAGGCCTCTTCTACTTCATCGGCTTCACCGGCGACCTCGGCCGCAACGTCGTCCAGGTCACCACCGCCGACTACGGCACCAAGTTCATCCTGGTCGCAAGCCTGCTCAACGTGATCGCCGCAGTTGACGCCCACAATCTCCGCATCGGCCGCAAGCCCGGCAGCTTTGCGGGTCGTCGCGGGTCGGCTCACGCGCCCGATCGGCTCCCGGCGAGCGGCGCCTCGGGCAGCGGCGTTGCCGGCAACGGGGCAGCCGCCCGATGAGCTACAGCCCTGCGCACTTCACCGCGGTGCTCCTGTTCGCCACCTTTGCGTCGGTCGTCTTCGGCATCACCCAGCGCGCCGACCCTCGCGCCATGCTGCGCTACGGCCTCAGCTGCTGGGTGGCCTTTGTCGGCGTCGTGGTCGCCGGCTCCTGGATCATGTACTTCATCCACCACTAACCGGCATTAGTGCCGCGGCACAGGCTGCGGCCCCTCGCCGGCCCGCCCGCTCGTCCAAACCATCGCGTCAAACGTATGCTGCTCGGCAAACCCCACCCGGCGGTACAGCGCCGCCGCCCGGTCGTTGCTGCTCGTCACCGTTAACGACATCTTGCGGAATCCACGCTCCGCCAAAGCCTTCGCCGCCACTTCCAGCAGCAAAATGCCATAACCCGCCCCGCGCGCCCGTGAAGCCACGCACAGCTGCGTCACATGCTGCACATCTTCGCGCACCCGCGAACACAGCAGCAGCCCGGCCAGCGCCCCTGAAGCCCGGTCCACCAACACCCGCGAAGCCTGCGGATCAAACACCCCGCAGCCCGGAAACCGGATGATGTTGTGCAAAAATCGCAGCGAGCCCGCGACCGACCGGTACTGGTCGTTGATGGTTGAGTCCAGGTGCCCCTCATACGCATGCGCGATCAGCGAGCCCGCCGGGGCAAAATCCGCCTCCCGCCAGCTTCGCAGTTCAAAGCCGTTCGCAACGAGCGCCCGCTCGCGCTCCGCCGTTTCCCGCACGCAAGCGTCCCGCAGCTCGAGGTCCATGAACAATCGCCGGTACACCCCAAAGCCGGACTCGCGAAACAAGGCCGCATGCAGCTCATGCGCGTGCAGCAGCAGCTGCGACTCAATCCGCTCCACCCCCGGCGAGCTTTGCAGCAGCGCCAGCAGATGGTTCAGCAGCGTCGCTTCCACCTCGCAGGCCGTATAGCCTGACTCGTCCTCCGGCAGCGCGAATACATCGCCCACCACCGCCTTGCGATCCTCGTACACGCAAAAGGTGTAGCCGATCACCCGGTTGTTCTCGATCGCCACAAAACCCGGCAGCACGCGCGCGTCCAGGTACTGCATCAGCAGCTGGATCGAGGCCCGGTAATCCCAGTCCAGACGCTCGGCCCACACACGGCTTTCCGCTTCCAGCACAGGCCGCAGACTGTGCGAGGAAAAATGCCGGAGATCCAGGATCTCCAGGCGGGGCAGCTCGATCTGGGGCGAAGCGCTCAAGAGCAATCCTGTTCAAGAGTAAGGGTACGTTTTTCGCCAAAGCATACTCCTTTGGCGGCGCAGCGTTCTGTCCTCAGGGCTGCTTTGCGTCAACCCGGTACACCAGCAGGCCCTGCTCCGGCA
>CAXTWU010000268.1:0-3263 GCA_964248025.1 uncultured Acidobacteriaceae bacterium
GCGGAGTCGAAGCAGAAAACATATTCGAATGCGCAGATGGGTACCAGGCAGATCCGTACCTTTTGCGAGCTGGCGCCCGATGCCGAAAAGCTGTTGGAGCGCGCCATGCAGCAGCAGGGGCTGACGGCTCGCGCACACGACCGCATCCTGAAAGTTGCCCGCACGATCGCCGATCTGGCTGGCGAGCCGAGCGTGGCGCTGCCGCACATCGCGGAGGCAATTCAGTATCGAACGCTGGACCGGTCCTATTGGAACTGAACCCTCAACTCAGGATTGGGGCGAAAGGAGCCGTTTGCCGAGACCCTGCGCAACGGCTTCCGCAATCCTGGAGACCTTGTCGGCAGGCACTGAAGCCTGCGCCAGCTCGGCTGTACCGCCGCCTCGCAGGCCGAACGGCCGCAACGCTTCACGCAGCAGCGTGCTGCAGCCCTGCACGGGCGGGCTCAGCTCCGAAGCAGGATCGGGGACCAGGTTGGAGGCAACAATCAGCGTTGCCGGGTCGGCCGCAGTGGAAGCCAGGATGGCTATGGTTTGCGGCACGGCGGCCAGCAGCTTGCCGGCCAGCAGCTTGATGTACTCCGCATCGCGGTTCGGGAAGGAGCGGTACACCAGCCGCATCCCGTCTTCGATGCGCTCGGCAACTGCGAGCTGGACCGCGTGGTTGTCCGCGATCTCTTCCCGTAGTTTCTGCCGCTCTTTCCCAAGCGCGCGGCACTCCGCCTGGAGCCGCTGGGCGGCACCGGCAACGCCGGAACGCGAGGTGGTGAGCAGCGCGGACGCTTCCGACAGAGCGGCCCAATCGTCGCTTGCGGCGCTCACCGCCCGCATACCGCAAAGAAAGTGCAGCCGAATCGATTGCTTGATGCGCTCGGTCTCACGTAGAAGCACGGGGCCGATCTCACCGAGCGACCCGGCGTGTGTTCCACCACAGGCGTTCAGGTCGATCCCCTCGATCTCGACCAGCCGCATATCGCCGGGGCGTGGCGGCAGCTTCCGCAGATTGCCGGCGGCCAGCAGGCGGTGCGCTTCCTCGTTGCTGACGAAGCGCACGCGGACGGACTTGTTCTGTTGGATCAGGCGGTTCACCAGTAACTCCGCCTCGCGAAGTGTTTTCGCGAGTGAAGCGGGCTCCAGGCCTGCGTCCGGCAGCGCAAGATCGATCGTAGTGTCCTGCTCGCCCAGCCGGAACCCGACGGTCGGCAGCCCGAACCGGTCGGCAAGGACGGCGGAAAGCAGATGCTGGCCTGTGTGCTGAGCTATGTGGTCGAGCCGGCGCGGCCCGTCCACCTCACCGCGCACCGCCGTGCCGGCCAGCACGGGCTTTGTTGTCGAGTGCCAAATCTCTCCCGCTTCGTCTTCGACGACTTCTTCCACCTGCACCAGCAGTTCTGCCCCGGAGCGCGACCGGGCCCGCAAGAGGCCAGTATCGAATGGCTGGCCGCCGCCGGTTGGGTAAAAAGCCGTGCGGTCCAGCGCAATCTGCCAGACGGTGACGCCGTCGCGCCGCGCCAACTCGCGGATGTCGGTCACGGTGGCGTCGAAATGAAGAACTCGGGAATCCCGGAGATAGAGTCGTTCCGCAGCCATGCCCCAGTGTACCCGGCCGGGTGGCGCGTCCCAGCCTTTCGCCGGTGGTGATCCGGTATGCTCGGCGAGAGGGAATGCCCGTGCCTGATGACAGCCGAGTACCACGCGATGTACCCCGGAATCTCAAACCGTATTACCTGTGTTTCCTGGTCAAGGGCGAGCGTTGGGACGACCCGGAAGGGGCCGAGTCGCTGATGCCGGCACAGCTTAAGTTTCTGCGGGAGCAGATCGAGTGGCGGCGCTACAAAACAGCAGGACCAGTGACGGAGGGCGGCGAAATCGTCGGGTTCTCGATTCTGGAGGCCGCAAGCCTGGATGCGGCGCTGGCGCTGGCCCGTCAGGACCCGGCGGTTACGTCCGGGCGAGTGAGTCCGCGCGTGCTGCCGGTGATCCTGCCGGCCATGGATTCCCTCAAGGTAGAATTCCCGGCCAGGCCGGCAGAAGAGTAGCTCCGTCCAACAACTCCACAAAATGGGCGAGATCGATCGGGACCCGGGCCAGGGCCCCGCAAGCGGTCTGCTTCCAACGTCAACGAGGAAGCGCGGCGCACGGCTCGCTTTTTGGGCGTTTCTTTGTCGAAAATCGCAGCCTTAAAGCGAGCTCATGTTGTGCAGGAACTCCGCGTTGTTGCGCGTTTTGCCCAGCTTGTCTACAAGCAGCTCCATGGCTTCGGTCGGCGACAGGGGGTTGAGCACCTTGCGCAGCACCCACACCCGGCTCAGATCTTCCTTGCCGATCAGCAGCTCTTCCTTTCGCGTGCCCGAACGCTGGATATCGATGGCCGGGAACACGCGCTTGTCGATCAGCTTGCGGTCAAGAATGACTTCCATGTTGCCGGTACCCTTGAACTCCTCAAAGATCACCTCATCCATACGCGAGCCGGTATCGACCAGCGCGGTGGCGATGATGGTCAGCGAACCGCCTTCTTCGATATTGCGGGCCGCGCCGAAAAAGCGCTTCGGGCGCTGAAGGGCATTGGAGTCGACGCCGCCTGAAAGAATCTTGCCGGAGGCGGGCACGATGGTGTTGTAGGCGCGCGCCAGGCGTGTGATCGAGTCCAGCAGGATCACAACATCGCGCTTGTGCTCGACGAGGCGCTTGGCCTTTTCGATGACCATCTCAGCCACTTGCACGTGGCGCGCCGCCGGCTCGTCAAAGGTGGAAGAGATTACCTCGCCCTTGACTGAGCGCTGCATGTCGGTGACCTCTTCCGGGCGCTCGTCGATCAGCAGGACAATCAGTGCAACTTCCGGGTGATTGGCGGTCACGGAGTTGGCGATGGCCTGCATCAGCATGGTCTTGCCGGTGCGGGGTGGAGCGACGATCAGGCCGCGCTGGCCCTTGCCGATCGGCGTGAGCATATCCATCACGCGGCCGGAGATCGATTCGCGCACGGTTTCCATCTTGATGCGCTCTTCCGGGTACAGCGGCGTCAGATTGTCGAAAAGAATCTTGTTGCGTGTTTCTTCCGGCGACTCGAAGTTGATGGCCTCGATCTTGACCAGCGCGAAGTACTTTTCCCCTTCATGCGGCGGCCGCACATTGCCGGACACGGTATCCCCGGTCTTCAGGTCGAACTTGCGGATCTGCGAGGGCGAAACATAGATGTCATCCGGGCCGGGCAGGTAGTTGTAGTCCGGCGAGCGAAGAAAGCCATAGCCGTCCGGCAGGATCTC
>CAXTWU010000269.1:0-3258 GCA_964248025.1 uncultured Acidobacteriaceae bacterium
TGACGCTGCGGCATGCGGATGCCTTGAAGACGTATGAACAGCGGCATGATGCTGAGGTTTGGCTAAGGGCAAGGGCTTGAACCGCCTGCGCGGCTGGCGGCCACTTCGTGGCGTGTACTTGAAAAGGCAAAAATGACCGGCAACGAAACACTGCACCAGATCACGACGGGCAAGACCAACAGCACGGCGCTGACCGAAGGGCCAAGCCGGGCGGCGGCTCGCGCGATGCTGCGCGCCGTCGGCTACACGCGCGACGACCTGCGCAAACCGCTAATCGGCATCGCCAACACGTGGACCGAGATCGGGCCCTGCAACTACCACCTGCGCGAGATCGCCGAGGCGGTGAAGCAGGGGGTGCGCGAGGCCGGCGGCACGCCGATGGAGTTCAACACGGTGACGATCTCGGACGGGATCACGATGGGCACCGAGGGGATGAAGGCTTCGCTGATCTCGCGCGAGGTGATCGCGGATTCGGTGGAGCTGGTCGCGCGCGGCAACCTGTTCGATGGCCTCGTGTGTATCGCGGGCTGCGATAAAAATATGCCGGGCACGGTGATGGCGCTGGCGCGGCTCGATATTCCTGGGCTGATGTTGTACGGCGGATCAATTGCGCCGGGGCACCTGAATGGCCGCGATCTGACGGTGCAGGATGTGTTTGAAGCGATTGGGTCGCATGCCGCGGGGACGCTGGACGACGCTGGGCTGGAAGCGGTGGAGGCGAATGCGTGCCCGGGCGCGGGCGCATGCGGCGGGCAGTTTACGGCAAACACGATGGCGATGGCGTGTGAATTCCTGGGCATCTCACCGCTGGGGCTGTCGGGGGTGCCGGCCTTTTTGCCGGCAAAGCTCGAAGCCTCGCGGCAGGCGGGGCACCTGGTGATGAAGGCGGCGCGCGAAGGGGTAAAGCCGTCACGGCTGATTACGCCGGCGTCGCTCGAAAATGCGATTGCGAGTGTGGCGGCTTCCGGCGGCTCGACCAATGCGGTGCTGCACTTCCTGGCGATTGCGCATGAGCTGGGCCTGCCGCTGCGAATGGATGACTTCGACCGCATCTCAACAAGAACGCCGTTGCTTTGCGACCTGAAGCCGGGCGGAAAGTATGTGGCGGCGGACTACCACAAAGCCGGGGGGTCGCGCCTGCTGGCGCGCCGCTTGCTGGAAGCGGGCCTGATCGCGGGCGACGCGCCCAACGTGACGGGAAGGACCCTGGCGGAAGAAGCGGCTCTGGCGGAGGAAACGGCCGGGCAGCAGGTGATTTTTCCCGCGTCACACGCGATCAAGCCGACTGGAGGCCTTGTGATCCTGAAGGGCAACATCGCGCCCGAGGGTTGCGTGGTGAAGGTGGCCGGGCACAAACGGCTGTTGCACACCGGGCCGGCGCGGGTGTTTGAGTCGGAGCCGGAGGCGTTTCGCGCGGTGGAGCAAGGTCGCATTCGCCCGAACGATGTGGTGGTGATTCGTTATGAAGGGCCGCGCGGCGGCCCCGGCATGCAGGAAATGCTGTCGGTGACGGCGGCGATTGCGGGGATTCCGGAGCTGAGCGAGAATGTGGCGCTGCTGACGGATGGGCGGTTCAGCGGCGCGACGCGGGGGCTGATGGCGGGGCATGTTGCGCCGGAAGCGGCGGTGGGCGGCCCGATCGCGGCGGTGCGTGAAGGAGATACGGTGATCTTCGATATCCCGGGGCGTTCGCTGCGGATCGATGTGCCGGACAGTGAAATTGAAGCGCGACTGGCGAGTTGGACGGCCCCTGCGCCGCGGTATGCGCGCGGGGTATTTCGCAAGTACGCGGACTCGGTTTCTTCGGCTTCGCGTGGTGCGGTTACGGGCTAAGACCCCTACGCGGGAGGCGGCCACTTCGTGGCGTGTACTCGACTTCGTGTTTGCCTCCCGTTGGTCGGCGGGAAGACTTGAAGGGGGAATGTTGATGAACAACGAGCTACCGAATCCGATGCAGGACTGGCAACTGGGCCCCGGCGCGCAGCCTGCGCCCGCGGCACCGCGGCACTCGCACGACGAAGTGGTGGAGGCGGAGCACACCGGCGCATTGATCGAGCTGACGGGCGCGGAGATTGTGTGGGCGACGCTTGAAGGCGAGGGCGTCCGCGAGGTGTTCGGGTACCCGGGCGGCGCGATTCTGCCGGTGTACGACGCGCTGCGCAAGTTCCCGATCCGGCACATCCTGGTGCGGCATGAGCAGGGTGCGACGCACATGGCGGATGGCTACGCGCGCGCCTCGGGCCGCGTCGGCGTGGCCATTGCGACCTCAGGCCCGGGCGCCACCAACATGGTGACGGGGCTGGCGACGGCAATGCTGGATTCGATTCCCATCGTGTGCATCACGGGACAGGTGTCGAGCAAGGTGCTGGGGTCGGATGCGTTCCAGGAGGTGGACATCACGGGCGCGACCCTGCCCGTGACCAAGCACAACTACCTGGTAACGCGGGCGGACGAGATTGCGCCGGTGCTGCGCGAGGCGTTTGCGGTAGCGCAGTCGGGGCGGCCGGGGCCGGTGCTGGTCGATATCACAAAAGACGCGCAGCAGGCGGTGGCGAAGTTCAACTTTGCCGCGGCAGCCCCGAAGCCCAGGCGGCCGCACCCGATGCTGACAGCGGAAGCTGGGTCGGTTGCCGGGACGCTCGGGGGCGCGGCAGAACTGATCAGGTCGGCAAAACGCCCGGTGATCCTGGCCGGGCACGGTGTGATCAAGGCCGGTGCGACCGAAGGGATGCTGACGCTGGCCGAGCGCATGCGCATCCCGGTAGCGACGACGCTGCTGGGCCTCGGTGGGTTTCCGGCCTCGCACCCTCTGGCGCTGGGCATGATGGGCATGCACGGCGAGTCGTGGGTGAACGACGCGATCCAGAAGGCGGACCTGCTGATCGCCTGCGGGATGCGTTTTGACGACCGTGTGACCGGAACGCTGGCGAGCTACGCACCCCATGCGAAGAAGATTCATATCGACATCGATCCGTCCGAGATCAACAAGAATGTAAAGGTCGATGTGGCGCTGCTGGGCGACCTCGGCGAGGTGCTGGAAGGGCTGCTGCCGCTGCTGAGCGGGGCGGAGACGGCGAGCGAAAGCGCATGGCTGCGCGAGATCGGGACCAGCAAAGGCGAGGGCGCGGTGCGCGACATTCGCAACCTGCCCGACCTTGGGCACCTGTACGCGGCGCACGTAATGCACGACCTGTGGCGGGCGACCGGGGGCAACGCGATTGTGGCGACGGACGTGGGGCAGCACCAGATGTGGGAAGC
>CAXTWU010000270.1:0-3238 GCA_964248025.1 uncultured Acidobacteriaceae bacterium
ACTGCACGGCCTCGGCCTGGCCGCCGATCATCATGCAGTAGCCGCGCTCCAGGCCCCACACGCCGCCGCTCACGCCTACGTCGATGTACCGGATGCCTTTCGGTTCGAGCTCCTTGGAGCGGCGGATATCATCGATGTAGTACGAGTTGCCGCCGTCGATCAGGATGTCGCCCTTTTCGAGATGTGGCGCGATCTTGTCGATCATACCGTCAACGGCACCGGCCGGTACCATGAGCCAGACCACACGTGGCGTTTGCAGCTTGCCCAGGAAGTCTTCGATCGATGTTGAGCCTTTCGCGCCGGCGTTTTGGAGGTCACTGACCGCCTTTTCGCTCAGGTCGGACACCACCACATCGTGGCCGCCCTTCATCAGGCGCTTGGCCATATTGGCGCCCATGCGACCCAAACCCACCAAACCTATCTGCATGCTCATGTCCCCCTTTTCAAGCGGCACGCGATGCGCCCGCTCTTCGAACCCTATGGTATTCGATACCGTGCGGTTCCGCGCGATGCATGCGGTCGATGATGCCTCTATCGCGGGCGCTCGATCTCACTGACACCCTGGCCGTCGCTCACAATGACGCGCGCGGCCATCCGGAGAAACAACCCGTGTTCGACGACGCCAACGATCGCGCGCAGCTCGGCCCCGGTTTTTTCCGGGTCGGCGATGGTGCCGTAATGGCAATCGTAGATCAGGTTGTTTTCATCGGTGCGGTAAGGCTCCGTGCCCTTCATGCGCAGCACCGGCGAAGCACCCAGCGCCCGCAATCGCTGCTCCACCAGTGGACCGGCCAGCGGTACCACCTCCACGGGCAGGGGAAAGGTGCCGAGCGCAGGGACCACTTTGCCTTCGCCGACGACCACGATAAACGTCCGTGCTGCACTGGCGACGATCTTTTCGTACAGCAGCGCTCCGCCGCCGCCCTTGATGAGCGCGAGGTCCGGGCCTACCTCGTCCGCACCGTCGATGGCGATGTCGAGCTCCTGCGTTTCAGAAAACGTGGTTAACGGAATACCGAGCTGCCGTGCCAGGGCGGCGGTGGTGCTGGAGGTGGGCAGGCCAACGATCCGCAAGCCCTCGCGAACGCGCTCCCCGAGCAGCTCCAGCACGTGCTTGGCGGTGGTGCCGGTACCCAGGCCCACGCGCATGCCGTTCTCGATGTACCGCATACTGCGACGTGCCGCTTCCCGCTTCGATTCATCCTGTGTCAGCATCGGCCCCGCTCCCCTTTTTCCGTCACTCATCTTAGATGGCGATCAGCGCGGTCTGCACCCCGAAGCAGCGGCACAGCGGCAGTCGCGGCAGAAGGTGTGGTTGAGCCGGTGCGCGACGATCATCAAGGCGCTCCCGGTAAACGTGATGGCGACCTCGGCGGTGTGTGAGGGCAGCCGGTCGCCCCACCAGGCCGCGGCGAAGATGCACCCGAGTCCAACGGCCATGAGGCAAACGACCCGGCGACGACGATGCGCTCGAAAGCCATGCAAAAGAGCCAGCGCGCCCAGGGACGCAACCGCAATAGCCAGAACTCGGTGCACGCGCTCTTCCGAGGGCAGGCTGTGAGCCAGCACGGTGAAAAATGACAGCACCACCGGCGTGAGCAGGCAGTGCAGAAAACAGGCCGCGGAGGTCCAGGTCCCGAGGCGGTCGGCCCAAGAGGGCGCGGGTGATGCAAGTTGCATGGATCGACGATACCGCTATTGAGAATATGTACGCAATAGTGGTGCGTCGATGAGCGGGGTTGCCAGGCTTGAACTTCGCTTCTTCTTCGCCTACGATGCTGACTGTGAGTACGCTTTGGAGCCCGGCGGTGCCGTACACAGGGCCAGCGCTGCGCCGTGAGCTGAATGCCCGGGCGGCCCTGTATGCGCGCGAACACGGCCTGCTCCATGACACCACGACCGGACGGGAGCCCAGCGTGATCTTCGGCGAGGACCAAGCGGGGCGGCATGGCAATTTCTTTCCCGCAAGCTACCGGGCTATCCAGGCCGATGCGAACTGGCGCGCGCGGCTGGGAAAAGCACACACCGCGAGCCGGCGGGCAGCACCGCGGGCCGACTGGCGCTGGCGCGAGCTGGACTGCGCGGCGAGTTCGGATGCCCTGCTGATGAACATCTTTTGCCACCCGCGTTTATACAGCGACGGAGGTGTCGCTTCCTTGCTTGGCCTGGAGCGGGGCAGCCGGCCGTGCTTCGGGGTGTACCCTCGATTGCTGCGCGAGCGCGGCGGGGTCGATACGACGGAGATCGATATGGAGCTGGACGGGCTGCTTGTTGAGGCCAAGCTGACGGAAGGCGATTTCCAGACAGCCCGGCCGGCGCTGCTGGATCGCTTCGTCGGCTGGCGCGAGGTGTTGGACGAGGATGCGCTGCCGCGTACAGCCGCCCGAGATTTCGAAAGCTACCAGTTGCTGCGCGGTGTGCTGGCGGCCCAGGCCTCCGGGCGGCGTTTCTGTGTGTTGCTCGACGAGCGACGGGGCGACCTGATCGCACGCTGGCATGCGGTGCTGCGGGCCGTGCCCCGGGCAGAGCTGCGCTGCCGGTTGGTGTTGCTGACCTGGCAGGAGCTGGCTGCCGCGCTGCCGCCTTCGCTCGCACGGCTGCTGCACGAGAAGTACGGGATAGCGACACAATAGCCGGGCGGCATCTCAAAGAGCTGAGGATTGCGAACCATGGAATACACTCGCCTGGGCAAGACCGGTCTCGTAGTTTCACGCATCTGTCTTGGCTGCATGAGCTACGGCGAGCCCGCGAAAGGGGCTCTGACCCCCGGCAGCCATGCCTGGACGCTGAACGGGGCCGAATCGCAGCCTTTTCTGAAGCAGGCCCTGGACCTCGGGATCAACTTCTTCGATACAGCGAATGTGTACTCGCGCGGCGGCAGCGAGGAGATCCTGGGCAGCTTTCTGAAGGCGAACACGCGGCGCGAGCAGGTTGTCATCGCGACCAAGGTGCACGGCGTGATGCGTGAAGAGCCGAACGGCGGCGGGCTCTCAAGAAAGGCGATCCTGCATGAGATCGAAGCGAGTCTGCGCCGCTTGCAGACCGACTATGTGGACCTCTACCAGATCCATCGCTGGGACCCGGCAACACCCATCGAGGAGACGCTGGAAGCACTGCATGACGTGGTGAAAGCCGGCAAGACACGCTATCTGGGCGCGTCCAGCATGTACTCCTGGCAGTTCGCGAAAGCGCTGTACCTGGCCGACCGGCATGGCTGGACGCGTTTTGTCTCTATGCA
>CAXTWU010000271.1:0-3237 GCA_964248025.1 uncultured Acidobacteriaceae bacterium
AGCGAGGACATGCTGCAGCAGGCGCAGTACGCCTACTACGAGCCGGGCGACGTGGTGGGCCGCTCGGGCGTAGAAGAAACCTATGACCAAATTCTGCGCGGCACCGACGGCTCGCACGATGTGCTGGTGGACTCGCACGGACGCGAGGTGGGCGTGCTGGGCAACGAGCCCGCCGTGCCGGGCAAGGACCTGAAACTCACGATCGACCTGGACCTGCAACGCGCGGCGGAAAACGCGATGGGCGATCGTAACGGCGCGATGATTGCCATGGACCCGCACACGGGCGATGTGCTGGCCATGGTGTCGCGGCCGGTGTTCGATCCCAATCGTTTTGCGGTCAAGATCGGCCGCGACGATTGGAACAAGCTTGTGACCGACCCCGATCACCCGCTGCTGAACAAGGCCATCCAGGCCCAACTGGCGCCGGGCTCGACCTTTAAGGTCATCATGTCGGTCGCCGGGCTTGAGGAAAACGTGGCTCAAACGCTCAAGGTCAACTGCCAGGGCGGTGCCAGCTTCTACGGTCACTTTTTTGCCTGCGACGCGCACCACGGCAATGTGGATATCCATAACGCGATCCCGCTTTCCTGCGATACCTACTACTACACGCTGGCGCAGCGGCTCGGCATTGAAAAGATCGCGGACTGGGCGCACAGGCTGGGCATCGGCCGGAAGACCGGTATCGACCTGCCGAACGAAGCGACAGGCATCATGCCCAGCGAGGAGTGGAAGATGCGCAACTACCACGAGAAGTGGTACGCGGGCGAAACCATCTCGGTCGGCATCGGGCAAGGGGCGGTGGCTTTGACGCCCATTCAGCTGGCGCGCGCGATCGGCGGCATCGCCTCCGGCGGTGACCTCCAGCGGCCCCACGTGGTCTTTCCGGACGAGTTGCCGGCGCAGTACCAGCAGGCCATGCTGGAAACATTTCCGGGTTCGGGCGCGACGCAGGTTCACCTCGACCCCGTCGCCTGGCAAACCATCACCGACGGGATGGCCGCGACCACGACGACTGGCGGCACGGCCTTTGCTTCGCACCTGGACGGCATCGACTTTGCCGGCAAGACCGGCACGGCGCAGGTGCTAAACCACTCTTTTGGCGCGAAAAGCGTTTCCAAGGACAAAAACGGCCGCGCCAATGCGTGGTTTGTGGGTATCGCGCCCCGGCGCAACCCGGACATCGTGGTGGTCGTGCTATGGGAGCACGGCGGCTGGGGCGCGGGCTCGGCCCACCTGGCGGCGCAGGTGATCGAGACTTTTGTCGACAAGCAGCGGCGTTTGCAGCACAACCTGCAAGCCCCGGCCCCGCCCGCGGTTGAGGTCGGCGCGATGTGGTCCGTCCCCGGCGACCGGGACGGAGCCGCGCAGCCGGCTGTAAACAAGGCAAGTGTTCCGGTCCGGACGCAGGCCCCTTCCGGCAACAAGCCGGCCGCCTCGCCTACTGCGAGCGTGAGCGGCGGGCACTTCTGGGTGCCCCTAGGCTCCGTTCCCTCAGAGCACGGCTCCAGCGCGAGCCTGGCCAGCGTCCACCCTCCAGCCGAGGCGAAGCCGCGATGAAGGGCCGCCTGTTTTCTTTCCGCGATTTCGACTGGACACTGCTCGGCTACATTGTCGTGCTGTCGGTCCTTTCGGTGCTTGAAATCTACTCGGCCACCATGCACACCAAGTTCGTCGGGTTCGAAAAAACCCAGATGCTTTGGTTGGCGGGCGGCTTTGTGGTCATGTTCGCCGTCAGCCGCATCGATTACCATGCGTTGATCGACGCGATCCCCTGGATTTATGGGTTCTGCCTTGTTTCGCTCCTTGCTGTGCTGGCCGTCGGGTCCAAGGTGCTGGGTGCCCGGCGCTGGATCAAGCTGCCGGGCGGCATCCACTTTCAGCCGTCGGAGTGGGTCAAGATCGTCTTGATTATCGCGGTCGCCCGCTACTTTGCCCGGCGGGTCGGCAAACCCATGACCTGGACTGATATCGGCAAAGGCATTGCGCTGGTCGCCGTGCCCATGCTGTTGGTGCTCAAGCAGCCGGACCTCGGTACTGCTCTGACCTACTCGCCGGTTCTGCTGGTAGGGCTGTTTCTCGGCGGTATTCCCTGGAAAAAAGCGGCGCTGCTGGCCGCTGTCGGGCTTGTTCTGGTCGGCGGCATCTGGTCGAGCGGCAAGGTGCTAAAGCCCTACCAGAAAGCCCGGCTCACCAGCTTTATCAATCCTGACAACGACCCGCGCGGTTCCGGCTACCAAATCCGCCAATCGCTGATTGCGGTCGGCGACGGCGGCATCCTGGGCCGCGGCGTCGCCAAGGGAACCCAAACGCAGGGTGATTTCCTCCCCATTCCCTACACGGACTTCATCTTTGCCGCCTGGGCCGAGGAGCACGGCTTTCTCGGCGCGGTCGCCGTGCTGCTGCTATACTTCCTCATATTGATGCGTTTGATACAAAACGCTCAAACCGCGGCCGATGTCTCCGGAACCTTGCTGGTGATGGGTGTCGTCGCGGTACTGATCTTCCAGATCGCCGTCAATGTCGGCATGGTCATCGGTTTTATGCCGGTCACGGGTATACCGCTGCCATTAATGAGCTATGGAGGGTCTTCGGTCCTGTTCACGTTTTTGGCGCTCGGCATGGTCATGAACGTTCGCATGAATCGCTTTGTCAACTGAGGCAAGGCAAACTCCCGCGGCTTCCCGCTCTGCGTAGCCGCAGGTAGCTGATACACGAGTCGCTTTTCCGCACCGCAAGGTGCGCAGTTTATGACGATGTAAGAACCGGCCAGGCGGACTGCAGAACAGACCCCAGCCGGGCAGGACGCGGAATGAGCAAAACAGGATGGGAAACGGCCCCACCCGCACCATTTCGGCAGGTCGAAGCGGTCACCATCCTCCTACGCCCCCTTTGGAATCGAAGTCTCTTCGCAGTTCTCACCCCCACCGCCCATTGATCCCCGGACATTTCCGGGCATGGGAGTTCCCTTGCCCACGGCCGGGCGGACGGACTTCGGGGTGAATCGTACCCTGCTGAACAGCTTTCCCCCTCCAGAACCTCCTCGTCCCGCCCGCCGCGCGGTCTGCTCCGGTCCCCTCGCCCGAGGGCACCATGGCAAAAGAAATCTGTATCTCCACCACGCCGCATGAAACACGACTCGCGATTATCGAGGACGAACAGCTAGCGGAAATCTATTACGAACGCGAAAACGAGTACACCCTGGCCGGCTCCATCTACAAGGGCCGCGTCACCCGCGTG
>CAXTWU010000272.1:0-3228 GCA_964248025.1 uncultured Acidobacteriaceae bacterium
ATATGTGGGGCATCACGGCGTCGGACTCGAAAGACGGCTACCGTGTGTGGGGCGGCCCGCCGTCGATCGGTCCGCTCGACGGCACGCTGGTGCCCTGCGCGGCCGCCGGCTCGCTGCCGTTTCTGCCCGCCGAGTGCTCGCATGTCCTGCTTTCCATGCGCGAAAAGATGGGCCCGCGCGTGTGGACCCGCTACGGCTTCGTGGACGCCTTCGACGTGAAAGGAAGCTGGTTCGCCGAAGACATTCTCGGCATCGACCAGGGCATCAGCATCCTGATGGCGGAAAACCTCCGCACGGGTTTTGTGTGGGAGTACTTTATGAAGAATCGCGAGATCACCCACGCGATGGAACAGGTGCAGTTCCACCCCGACCCGGATGCGAATTCGCAGGTGCTGTGAGGGAATGACGTTCTTGCAGTCGAGTTCGCCTCGAGCGACCCACTTAGCAGGCCCCTCACATCCTTGCTCTGCTGCTGACCTCTACCTTTATCGTTCGTGCACTCGCAGTGCAGTGAGGAAACTCTTTAACCGATAGAATCGGGCAGGCGGTGACGATGCGGACCTCTCAGGCGTTGAACGGCACGGGCGACACGCTCCAGGATATCGTCGAATGCTACAGCAGCTATCTAGGGCAAAATCATGATCTCGCTGACTACTGCTCTCAATTCCAGAAGCGCAAGAGCAGGGACTTATCAGCTGCCCAGGCCGAGGCAGTTGTATCCTCGTGGCTTCGAGCGGCAGAGCTGGACACGCGCATCTTTGAAGACCCGGGCACCGGCGGCCCCGACTTTTGCGTCACACACTCCGACACTGACCGCTTTCTCGTCGAAGCAACTTCGCTGGATTCCGACAAGGTAGCGGAGCGTTCCGGTTTACCGGCGCAAATCATCGAGTCGGGAGGCGCAGCCTTCGGATGGATTACCGAGAAGCTAAAAGCGAAAGCACAAAGCAAGGCTAAGCAGCTATCAGGACGTGGTGTGGCCACCGTTCTTGCGATCACATCGAACCACGCGTTTGCGAGCGAACTTATGGGTGAGCTCACCGCTGAATATTTAATGACTTCCGAGCCGCAGTTCAACGTACCCGTCGATGGCGGGCGGGAGTATATGACGACCGACCTGCAGAATTCGGTGTTTCTGCGGCCTGCCCGGCCACTCGACGACTCAGGAGCGCCAAATATCGAGTTTGCTCTCCGCAGCATCAGTGCCATTTTGTTGATTGCGGTCTGTCACTGCACATCGCGAATCGTCGGCTTGCTACATCCTCACGGAGCGAATCCTTTTAATCCGCATTGGCTTCCGATGGTTCCATTTGTAAAGTTCTCTGGTACTGTTTCCCACACCAACATCACTACAGAGTGGGTACAAGACGAGGACCGTTGCGAGGCGGCGACTTTCCTTCATCGGTGTGTTCGGTGAAGGTGAGAGCATGAACAAATCGACCTACGGAGAGCATCTTCTTGCGACCTATTTCGCAACGCACGGGATGATGTTCGAGCGCGAGCCCAAGTTACCCGGCGTCTCCCAACTCATCGATTTCGTGATCGAGCATCCGACGCACGGCAAGATTTGCTCGAAGTCAAAGACATCGTCAATCCACCCCCGCAAGGGTTGAGCGCATTCGACCCATATAAGCCGATTCGCGAACATATCGAGGAAGGTACGCGAAAATTCAGATCGACATCAGATTATGTATGCGGCTTGGTGCTTGCTGTTCCGCCGGGCAGCTTTGTTCAACTGAATGATCCAAACTGCATGTTGGGCGCGATGTATGGCGATGTTGGCCTTCGCTTCCCGTTCGATCCCGGAGGACACGGATCGTCAAATCAGGAAGTCACCACAGAGTTCTTGGTCGGCAAGGGAAAGATGGTGAGGCCGTCCCGCCTTCAGAATACGAGGATCGCCGCGATCATTTCCATCCAGGAGTTTGCGGTCTGGCACCTTGCCATGAGGAAGTACATCCATAGCGATGATGGAAGAACGAAGCAGGAGCGAGTGCAGGATACTCACAACGGCACCGCAGGGCTTCCCGATAACACCGAAGCAAAGGAGATAGGTGTCACCGTGTGGGAGAACGCTGTCGCCTCAAAAAAGTTACCTGGCGACCTTTTTAAGGGAGTGATGGATGCATGGTACGAAATCTCCAAAGATCATCAGGCGTTGGCATTTGCTGGCGAGCGCCGCAGATTGCTTGGTGTTGATGATTAGGGCGGCAGGTTAGTGCCAGCCGTGTTCACATACGGCTAGCAGTTGCAAACTACTCAATATCAGAGAAAAGCCATGAGTTATTGAGTTGCGGTACTCGGTTGTGGTACTTCGATGTCCATTTATCTACAGGTTAGTTTCGGAAACGACGTACGATGGTCCCGATGCAAGTTTTTGTCGGCACCGCGGGCTGGGTCGTGCCGAAGCAGCACCTGGCGCTGTTCCCGCCCCTGGTTGAAGGCGCGAAGCCGACCCGGCTTGAGCGTTACGCGGGTCTGCTGCGCTCGGTCGAGATCAATTCGAGTTTTTACCGGACGCACCGGCGCTCCACCTGGGAGCGCTGGGCGGCGGTGACGCCCGATAGCTTCCGCTTCGCCGTCAAGGCACCCAAGGCCGTAACCCACACGGCCCGGCTGGTCGACACCGGCGGCATCCTGCTGGAGTTCTTTGACGCGATACGCGGGCTGGGCGAGAAGCTGGGACCCGTACTCGTCCAGCTTCCGCCGAAGCTGCTCTTCGATGAAGGGATCGCGCGGGAGTTCTTCACCACGCTGCGAGAGCTGCACCCTGGCCCGGTAGTGCTGGAACCCCGTCACGCGAGCTGGTTTACGGCCCCTGTTGACCGCCTGCTCCAAAGCTTCGAGGTGGCCCGGGCGGCCGCCGACCCGCCCAAGGGTTCGGAGTCGGCAGCCCGTCCTGGAGGCTGGCCCGGCCTGCAATACTGGCGATTGCATGGATCTCCGCAGACCTACTACTCCAACTATGACGAGCCTTGGCTCGAGCGCTTTGCGGATCAGCTTCGGTCGCTTGAGAGCAGGTCCGGCGGGCAGGAGACCTGGGTGATCTTCGACAACACTGCTTTGGGCCACGCCCTTGAGAATGCGGTTCGGCTTGGGAGTGTGCTCCAAAACACTCATTCGTGACAACGAGCTCGCTCAGACGGTGACTCGATCTTTCGCCGGCGATCTCCCGGGAAAGCATGCCGGGTTCACTCCCAGGGATCGATCACCTTCAATCCCGCCGCC
>CAXTWU010000273.1:0-3221 GCA_964248025.1 uncultured Acidobacteriaceae bacterium
AGCGACCGCTGCAGGAGCTCCGGGAAAGCCTGTCTGCGTCCCTCCAGGCCGTGATCACCACGCTGGAAGCGCACGCGGACCACGAGTCGCCGAAAGGCGGGCAGAAGCAGCTCCGAAAGCTTGCACTCGGGGGCGGCACCCAGGCCAAAGGTCTGCTCGCCGAGGCGCGGGAGCGCAACCCCCACGTGCAGCTGGTGCAGGGGCGGTTCAGCGGGTCCATTGAAGCCATAACCGTGCTGGTGGACCAGGCGCTAAGCTTTTCGTTGCGCTTCGGCAAAACCCTCTCCGAAGACGATCGAGTCGGGCTCCGCTCCATCGCGGCCGAACTGCGCCGGGTCCAGAAAGTGCTGCGCGAAGGCGACGCCGCTGCCGCCGGCCCGCCTTTTGCTCCCGCCTCTCTTTCCCCGTCGCTCGCCGCCATGGGCACCACGGTCCGGACGCTCGGCGCAGTTCTCGGCGGCGTTCAGGTGCTCCCTGAAGGCAAACCCGAAAAAAGCAAGCGCGGCCTTCTGAAACCCGGTGCCTTCCGCGACAAGGACAATCTCATCGGTGCGTTTAAAACCACGCTGGCCGCGCTTCTCTGCTACGGCATATACACCGGGGTGGATTGGCCGCAGATCAGCACCAGCGTCACCACGTGCATCATCACCACCGAAGACTCGGTCGGCATGCAGCGCCAAAAACAGGTGCTTCGACTCATTGGCGACACCGTGGCCGGGCTCTGCGCCATCGCCGCAATCTGCTTTGTGCTGCCGCACCTTTCCAGCATCGGGGGGCTCACCATCGTGGTTGCCGTCATGACCATGGCCGGCGGCTACATCTATCTCGGCAGCTACCGGCTCTCCTATGCCGGTCGCCAGCTTTCCTACTGTTTTTTCCTCGCCACCCTGACCGGCGACACAACCCCCAATTCACTCGCCGAAGCACGCAATCGCGTCGTAGGGGTCATTCTGGGCGTTTGCATGATGTGGTTCGTCTCCGACCAGATCAAGCCCGTCCGAACCAGCGAAGTCATGCGTAAAGCCGTTGTCGGAGCACTCGACGCCCTCGACAAACTCTGTCCTTTGCGCGCCGCGTCCTCGAGCCCTGAAGACAAGCTGAAGGAGCTGATCAAGATACGCTCGGCCTTCGGCAAATCGCTGCAAACGCTCCAGTTGAATACCGAACTGCGGGCCTTTGAAACCACAATGACCGACGCGAATCACCGTCGGAGGCTGCCCGTAATCCAAAGGGTCACGGAGCTGCTGCTGGAAATCTTTGTGCGCGATATCGCCACGGTCGAAGAAGACATCCTGGCCTTCCAACCCTCTTGGCAACAGCCCTGTTCCCCCGCCGGCGTCATGCGCGAAATTTCAAAGCTGATCGAAAACGAATCGAAAGTGCCCCAGAAGGAACGGCCTTCAGCCGACGATGCAGTCTTGGAGCAGGTACAAAGCGAGCTGGCCAGAATTCTGAACTCCCCTCACAGCGTGCACCAGGCGCAGGCGGTGTAGAGGCTGCGATGGATGCCCTTCTTTTCCCGCCAGGGCTCGTGGGTGAACGGGACGCGAATGCTTTCGGCGCGACCGCCCATACTTCCCTGAAACGAAGCGCCGCCAAACGAAGCGCCACGGGGGTGGGGGATTTTCATGAACGGGAAAACAGGCCCTCCGGTAATTGCAGCAGGAACAGCCGGGGGCTGTGCCTGCCGAGTTTCGTGCCCTCTCGCTCCTGCGTCGATTTCCTCAACAAGCCGGGCCTGTGCTTCGCGTTTCCGGCATTTCCGCTCCAGCTTCTGGGGCTGACGTTTACCGGTAAAGGGGAAAACCGTTGATCGATCCTTCCTCTCCACCGCATCCGGCGTCCGGCCCCGCTTCCCACGGAGGCTCGGAGAAACCCGCCGACGGCAGCAATGACTCCCTCCGGCCGGTCGCCGGGCTCTTCATCATCGCTGCCCTGTTTGCCCTGGTCGGCGGATCGCTTGACGCCTACTCCTACCTGACGCACGATCACGTGTTTTCCACTGCGGAGTCCGGCAACGTCGTCTTGTTCGGGGTCTACGCTTCGGGCCATAACTGGAGGCACGCTCTGCAATGTGTTCCGCCAATCGGTGCGTTTGCGCTCGGGATTGCGTTCGCCAGGCTGCTGGGGACAAAGACCAGGAAGCACACATTTCGTGCCACGCTGATCTGCCAGGGCCTGGAAGGAACCGTTCTGTTTCTTTTGGCGCTCTTCGGCGACGACCTTTCCGGCGGGTGGGTGGTTCCGTTGCTGGCCTTCAGCGCCGCCCTGCAAAATGCCAGCTTTGAAGCGCTGGGCCCATGGAAGTTCAACGATGCCATGACCACCGGCAATCTCCGCAATGGCACCACCGCCGTTGTGTTCTGGCTGCTCAACCGCGATCGCCCAAAAAACAGCGGGCAGGCGATTGTGTCCTTCACCATCCTCATCTGCTTCCTCCTGGGTGCGCTTCTGGGCGGACTCTATACACGCTTCGACCCGAAGCACGCCCTGGGACCGGGCTTTGTTCTGGTCCTCGTTGGATTTGTTCTCACCTGGCGGCAGCGCAAGCTTTCGCTCAAGCGCGACCCTCCAGCCTAGCCGCTCGCATCCAGCAACTGGGGCCAGCAGGGACGCACCAAGGGATACGACTCGGCGGAGATCGTAGCCACCGTCGAGCCTGGGTGCCGTGGCGGTGATCCCCTCCATGACGCCCCGCAAGGGGCCCCGCCATCGCGACCGGACGCATCGCCAACAGCGAAACCGAATGGAACGCTGCTTCAAACGCTTCGATCGCTTCCGTTGCTTCAGCACACGCTCCTGCCGAACTCTCGAAGTCGTCCGCTCCACCACAGCCATCGCGTGCACGTGAATCAGACAGAGGTTAGCGTTTTACCAGGGGTCTATAGTACGTGAGGCGATTCTCTGCGGCATGAGCTCCCATGGCGCGAGCGTACTCGGATGATTTGCGAAAGAAGTTATATTCCACAAATAGTATGCGTGGCACGGAAAGAGCAAGACCAACCAAAAAATCAACTTGCCGTTTGCTGGCGTCTCAAAACGAGCATCCTTCCCAGTAACACCGTGGCGATAAATCCTGTAGGGCTGTCCAGAAGACATAGCTAAGCTTCCACTCATAGTCGCGTCGCTTCTCCCAGCGAGTAGCGCTTGCGGCGTGCAGTGATCTCAATACTTCTAGCGAAGAGAGCATACTTCGGAAGCCGGATTCGCTAGATGGACTA
>CAXTWU010000274.1:0-3216 GCA_964248025.1 uncultured Acidobacteriaceae bacterium
GAGCGCAGCCGCTGCCGTACGTGTGGGCGGCGATTGACCGCGCACTGCGGGCTCGCGGTCTGACCCCGCCGCCCGAGCCCGCCCCTGTGCACGCCCCTGCGCCCGCTCCAGCCGGCGGAACGCAGTAAGCCTGCGCACCCGGTTCGCATCCGGTTGAGGGCAAGGAGAGGAGCACTGATTGGGATTGATTCGTAGGTCTTTGCGGTCGAGGGGGCAGGTCCGGGGAGCAGTTGCTTCCGCCTTGCTGCTCGCCTGCCTGCTTGCCACCGGCTGCGCCCATACGCACAGCGCCGATGTGCTCGCAAAGGTCAATGGAAAGCCCATCGCCGGCAAGGATGTGGATACGCTTTACACGAATTCGCTCGGCGACAACGGTCAGCAGCAGCAGCCATCGGTCGAGCAGGAAAAGATCGTCCGTCTGGGAATCGTACGGCAGTTGATTGACGAGGAGATCCTGGCGCAGCGTGCGGGCAAGCTGAACCTGGCCGCGACAGACGAAGAAGTCGACAGCCAGATCAATGAGATGAAAGCGCCGTTTACGCAGGAAGAGTTCAACAAGCGCCTGGCGGACAAGCACCTGACCATGGACGATCTGCGTCGCGAGATTCGGCGCGCCAAGACGACCGAAAAGCTGTTCAACAAGGAGATCAACTCCAAGATCAACATTACAGACGCGGACATTGCGGCGACGTATAACGCACACAAAGCCGAATACAACCTCCTGGAACCGCAGTATCATCTGGCACAGATCGTGGTGACCTCGATGCCGGCACCGCAAGGCGCCGGAAACGCGGGCAATCTTCAGAACTCCAAGGCCGCCAACGACCCGGAAGCCCGGCGCAAGATCGATATGCTGCACAACCGGCTCGAAAGCGGCGAGGATTTCGGCACACTGGCGGCGAACTTCTCTGAGCGGCCCGACAACGCTTCAAGCGGCGGCGACATGGGCTTTTTCCCGGAGTCGCAACTCCGCAGCGATATGGCCGTGTACGACGCGGTGTCAAAGCTCAAACCCGGTCAGATCACGGAAGTGCTGCCGCTGCTGGACCCCACGACCCGCAAGCCGGTCGGCTACAGCATCTACCGTTTGATGGATCGTGAGTCGGCCGGGCAGCGTGACCTGAACGACCCGCGGGTGCAGCAGTCGATCCGGCAGCAGCTGAGGGAAACACGCTCGCAGCTGCTGAAAAATGCCTACCTGGAAGTGCTGCGCGACCAGGCCCGCGTGGAAAACTACTACGCGGATGACATTTTCAAGGACGGCGCCAAGTAGCGCCGCGCCCGGAGACCATCGCGATGAGATTTGGAGTGCTTGGCTTTGGGCATCATGCGGCGAAGCGGCTGGTGCCGGCGTTTCGCGGAGCCTCCGTCGCAAGGCTGGCGGGGCTGTGGCGGCGCGACCCAGCAAAGGCTTCGGCCGACGGAGCCCGCTTCGGGGTGCCGCTGGTCTTTGATTCGGCAGAGGCCTTGTGTGCTTCGCCCGAGATCGATGCGGTGTTTGTGGTCTCGCCCGATGCCCTGCACCGTGAGCACGTGCTGATGGCCCTGCGCGCGGGCAAGCCGGTGCTTTGCGAAAAGCCCCTCGCGATGAACACCCATGAGGCCGAGGAGATGCAGGCTGCGGCTGAAACAGCCGGGGTTCTGTTTGGAGTCGCGCAAAACATGCGCTATAACCTGGCAGTGGACCTTGAGCGACGCTGGATCGCCGAAGGCCGCATCGGCAGGCCGCAACTGGCGCACGCGCAGTTTTGCTATGAAACGAGCAAAAGCCCGCGGACCTGGATCAACGACCCGACGCTTGCGCTGGGTGGGCCCATCGGCGACGTCGGCATTCACTGCATCGATGCCCTGTGCTATGTGCTGGGTGACCGGGTGGAAAGCGTGGGCACGCTTGCGCATCGCGATCACCGCTCCGGTGCGGTCGAATCGCATGCCGTCATCAGTCTCCAGTTCGCATCGGGCGCGCTTGGCACCGTGACGCTCACCACCCGTGCCGCTTACCGCAGCCTGCTTGAGGTTGTTGGCGAACGCGGCTCCCTGCTCTGTGAGGATGCCTTCACGGTCGACCATCCGGTGTCGCTGGTGCAGCGCGAGGGCGGACGGATTGCCATGGAACAGCCGGTCTCGAATGCAGATGCATTTTCGCGCATGCTGGATGGGTTTGCGCAGGCTGCTGCCGGCGGTTCGGTGCCCTTTCGCGCGATGGGCGCGGAGGGCGTGATGAACCAGCGTGTGCTCGACGCGGCGTACCGGTCGTGGAAGTCCGGACAGGTCGAGCTTGTCGCATAGTTGCGCCCGGCCGATGCAGGAGACGCAAAAAGCCCCGGCCTACGCCGGGGCTTTCTTTTGCCCCCAAGCCACTACTTGGTGCTGTCGAGCACGATACCGCCGGAGTTCGCCTTTTCCTTCTCGGCTTCGTTCGCCTTGCGCGTCCCCATGGCTTTGTCGCGCCACTGGTCGGCCTCGGCGATATCGGCCTTCTGCGCCGCCGGATTCCCGCAGTCCAGGTCGGCCTTTCGACGATACATCAGGTTCAGGTACGACATGGCGTCGTCGTAGCTGGGGCGAATCTGCACAGCCTTGTTCAGGTATTCGAGCCCTTGGGTGACCAGGTCTGTGTTCTCAGCCTTGATCTTGGCGCAAGCAGCCTTCGACATCTTGCTGTTGCCCGTGCCATCGTCCGTCAGGTTTGAGCTTTTCAGAACGTCCACCGAATTCTTGTAAGCGGCCTTCCAGTCGATCACACCAATTGTGTAGGGCGCTTCCGGATCCTTGGGGTCGGCCTGGATGACTTTTTCCTGCCACTCCTTCGCCAGGTCCATCTTGTCCGTGCTGAAGTAAAGGCTGGCGATGCCCTTCAAACTGGTCACATCGCCGGGACGTTCCTTCAGAACATCCTTGTAACTTTCAATGGCCAGGTTTGCCTTTTTCAGATTGTCGGGCGTGGTGAGATCAGGAACCACCTGTTGCGCGTAGGCGGTAGCCAGGTAGATACGCGTCATCGGGTAGGTGGGATCCAGGTTGACCGCGTTCTGGAAGTGGTTGATGGCCTCCTCGTACTTTGCGGACTTGTACGCCTGAACGCCCTTGTTGAGTTGATCGCGGGCTTGGAGGCGTTTGCACCCGGCCGAAAAGACCAACAGCGACAGCGCAGCCGCGGCCAACACCGGAACACGTGCGATTCGATTCATTCTGTCTCTCATCTCCTTCGATGGG
>CAXTWU010000275.1:0-3193 GCA_964248025.1 uncultured Acidobacteriaceae bacterium
TGGTCATCGCGGCTGAAAAGGATTCGTCGCTGGGCCCTGCCGTACAACGCGAACTGACCCTGCCGCACTTCCCCGGGGCGCAGTTCGAGGTCGTCGCCGGGTCCGGTCACCTGGTGCCACTTGAAGCCCCGGAAAAGCTGACAGCTTTGTTGCGCGAGTTCGCCAGTTCTTAACCCCTTACTCGTAGCGCAGGGCGTCGATCGGGTTCAGCGTGGCAGCTTTCCATGCCGGGTAAATGCCGAACACCAGTCCGATCAGGCACGAGATCGTGAACGAAACCGTGGTCCACACGGTGGACATACTGGCCGGCAAAGCCGCAATGGTCAGCCGGATCAACAGGGTCACAAGGCCGCCCAGCAGGACGCCGATCAGCCCCCCCAGCGCGCAAAGCGTCATGGCTTCCGCCGTAAACTGCAGCAGAATGGAGTTGCGCGTCGCGCCGATGGCCTTGCGGACGCCGATCTCGCGGGTGCGCTCCGTGACTGAAACCAGCATGATGTTCATCACGCCGACGCCGCCGACCATCAGCCCCACGCTTGAAACCGCGATCATAAAGAGAACGAGGCCGCCCGTGATCTGCGACCACAGTCGCACGATGGCCTCCGGCGTAAAAATCTCGAAGTCATCGTCCTTCTGCGTGGGTACGCGGCGCTCCACGCGCAGCTGCGTCCGAATCTCGTCCTCCACCAGGTCCCTGTTTTTCGCCTCGTCATAGCGGACCGTGATCCACACATCTTTTTCCTGCGGAACCAGCTTGCGAAAGGTATTCAGCGGAAAAGTCACCATGTTGTCTTCCGGGTTGGGTCCTGAGCCGAACAAGCCCGGCCGCTTGCCGAAAACACCCAGCACAGTAAACAGCTGCCCCTTGATCTCGACGTCCTTGCCGACCGGGCTTTCGTTGCCGAACAGCTTGCGAGCCGTGTCGTAGCTCAGCACTGTGACGTTGGCGCGCTTGCTGTCCTGCTCCGCCGTAAAAATCGCGCCTTCCTTGAGCGGCCAGTCCACCGTAAGCGGCAGCTGGTCGGTCGCGCCTTGCAGGATCGTATTCTGGACAGACTTGCTGCCGTACTTGACCGCCTCCTGCCCGACATTGAAGTTCGGGTCGGAGTAGCGCTGGCCTGGGTCCACCGCGACCACGTGCGGCAGGCTCCGCATCGCCAGTCCTTCTTCCACCGTCAGCCGCCGGCGCGCCAGCAGCTCCGGCGTGGGCTGGACGCCCATGGGCAGGTGAAAAACAAAGATGGAGTTTGAGCCGAAGGAGTCGGCAAACGCGCCCACCTTGTTGTTGAGCCCGGTGATGATGGACGAGATGATGATGACCGTCGCCACGCCGATGACCACGCCCAGGATCGTCAGCGATGAGCGCATACGGTTGGCGCGTAGCGAGTCGAGCGCCATGCGGAGTGTTTCGCCGGTTCTGCCGAGGTTCATGGTCGCAATCTCCTATAGCTCCGACCGCAGGGCCACAATTGGATCGAGCCGCGCGGCCTTGCTGGCCGGATAAACGCCGAAAAAGATGCCGACACAAGTGGCCACCAGCAGCCCCGCCACGATGGACCACGGGCTGATGGCCGCCGGCCAGCCCACCGCGGCCGAAATCACAAACGAGAGCCCCGCCCCGATCGCGACGCCCAGTGCGCCGCCCAGCGCCGACATCGTCGCCGACTCCATCAGGAACTGCAACAAAAGGTCGGCTCGCCGGGCCCCCAGCGCTTTGCGGATGCCGATCTCGCGGGTCCGTTCGGTGACCGAAACCAGCATGATGTTCATAATGACGACCCCGCCAATGACGAGCGAAATGGATGCTACCCCGACCAGGACCATGCTGAAGCTCGACGAAATACTCTTCCACAGCCCCACCAGGCTGCCGTTGCTTTCAATCGTGAAGCTGTCGTCCGCCCCCGGCGCGTCATGACGCACACCGCGCAGGATCGCCCGTACCTCGTCCGTGGTTTCTTCCATCGCGCCCGGCGCCGGTCCCGCTTTCACCAAGATCTGCAGCGACTTATGCAAACCGTGCGAGTGCATATACGTGCTCAGGGGCACATGGACGTAGTCGTCCTGGCTTTGGCCCAGGGTGGTGCCTTCACGCTGCCCTTCGCCCACCACCGTGTACACGTCGCCGTCAACGCGAATCTCTTTTCCAACCGGGTTGCTGCCGCCCATCTGGTGCTGCACGACGTCGTATCCCACCACCGCGACGTGCGCGCCGGCCTTGTCGTCCGCTTCCGTCAGCTCGCGGCCCGCGGTGATGACCTGGTCGGTCATCGTCTGCACCGCGGGCGTCTGCCCCTGCACGCTCGACCCCGTGCTTGAGTGCGTCCCGTAAACGACCTTGCCGCTGGTGTTCAGTTCGGCCCCGGTCAGCAGGCACCGGCGGCAACTGTCACGCAGAGCCTCAAACTGCTCGCGCGTCACATCCTTGCGCCGGTTGTATTTCACGTAACTGTCGTAGTCAAAAATGATCTCGGGTCGCTTGCCGATCGTGAGCACATCCGATCCATGCCCGGAAATCTTGGTCGCCACATAATGGTTCGCCCCATTCACCAGCGTGATCACCGTAATCACTGACGCCACACCGATGACCATGCCAAGCAGCGTCAGCACCGTCCGTAGCTTGTTGGCCCAGAGCGACTGGAGAGCGATTCGGATGGATTCGGTCCATTGCATGCGCTTGTGTCTCTGTGGCGCGAGTGTAGCAGGGCGGCGCACCAGGGCCGGCAGAAAACTGAAGCCGCTTTCCAAGCGACTTCCCGTTTTGGAACCAAAGCTGTGCGGGCAGCCTGTAAGCCGAATTCTGTCCGGGGCAACGCCCCTGGACGGCCATTCCTCTAGGCCTGCCATCGCTGACAGGCTCAAGCAACCTACCCGGAGGTTTCCGCCGGGCGCCCCGCAAGGGACGAACCGTGGCTCCCGTGGGCGCGCCGGGCCGGCACGCACAGCAGCCTTGGAGCCGGGCCGCTGTTCCCTCCCTATTTGGTCTTGCTCCGTGTGGGGTTTACCATGCCTCCGTCGTTGCCGCCGGAGCGGTGCGCTCTTACCGCACCTTTTCACCCTTACCTCGCGGGAGCCTCGCAGCCCTCGCGCGGCGGTATCGTCTCTGTGGCACTGGCCGTCTCGCGGCCTTGACGCCGCGATCCCGGGCGTTACCCGGCACACTGCCCTGCGGAGTTCGGACTTTCCTCCCCCATCC
>CAXTWU010000276.1:0-3180 GCA_964248025.1 uncultured Acidobacteriaceae bacterium
TTCATCAGACGATCCGAGGGTCCCGGAAGTTACAGGACGATACAATCTAGTTTCATACTCGACTCATAGCATCGGCACAGCTGCCCATCGCCTCCCGGCGCGCACCTGCGCCCTGTCCATTTTGAGGATTCATGACCGAACGCTTCTCCGACGGCTCCGCCCGCCCTGCACCGGCCCCGCTCGAGCTGAAACAAACCCTGACTCTGCCCCAAACCGGCTTTCCCATGAAAGCCAATCTGCCGGTGAACGAGCCGCTTCGGCTTCGGCAGTGGGCCGAGATGGATTTATACCGCCAGATCCGCGAAGCCCGCCGGGGCGCGCCCCGGTACATCCTCCATGACGGGCCACCCTATGCCAATGGGCCCATCCACCTGGGTCACGCGCTCAACAAGTGCCTCAAGGATTTTGTGGTCAAGTCGAAAACCATGGCCGGCTTCGACGCGCCATATGTGCCGGGCTGGGACTGCCACGGCCTGCCGATCGAGATCAAGGTGGACGAGCAGCTGGGCCGGAAAAAGCACGAGATGCCGGCCGAAGAGTTCCTCCAGGCCTGCCGCAGCTATGCGCAGAAGTATGTGGACCTCCAAAGCACGCAGTTCCAGCGGCTGGGCGTCTTTGGCGAGTGGAACAAGCCTTACCTCACCATGTCGCCCGGCTACGAGGCCGCGACGCTGGAGACGTTTTACCGGTTCTTCGAGCGCGGCTTCGTCTACAAGGGCCTGAAGCCGGTGTACTGGTGCCTGCATGACCGCACCGCTCTGGCCGACGCCGAGATCGAGTACGAGATGCACACCTCGCCCAGCGTCTACGTGCGCTACCGGCTCACCAGCCCGGCCGCGGCACTGGCGCCGCAGCTCGCCGGGCGCGAGATTTCCGCGATCATCTGGACGACCACGCCGTGGACCTTGCCGGCGTCGGTTGCCATCGCGTTCCACCCTGAGTTCGAGTACGTTGCCGTCGAAACAGCATCCGGGGACATCTATGTGGTCGCTGCCGCGCTGCTCCCGAGTGTGCGCGAGGCCTGCAAGCTGGGCGAGGTTGCGGAGCTGGCGCGCTTCCCTGGTGCCGTGCTGGAACGTGCGACGTTTCAGCACCCGTTCTTGGAGCGGTCGATCCTGGGCGTACTGGCCGACTATGTCACGACCGAGCAGGGCACCGGGGCCGTCCACACCGCGCCCGCGCACGGCGCCGACGACTTTGTGACCGGCAAGCGCTACGGCCTGAGCGCCGAGTGCAATGTCGATAACGCCGGGCGTTTGCGCAACGGGGTCGAAAGCTGGGAAGGCAAGACCGTTTTCCAGGCCAACCCTGACATCATCGAGCACCTGCGCGAGCGCGGGGCGCTGCTGGGCCAGGCCGACATCTACCACTCCTACCCGCACTGCTGGCGTTGTCACCGGCCGGTGATCTTTCGGGCCACCGAACAGTGGTTCATCGGGATGGAAACGGCGATGCCGTATCGTTCGACGGGCGTCGAACATTTCGATGACGATCAAAGTGAAGGGGGCGACGGTGGCGACCGGACCTTCCGCGAACGGGCGCTTGCGCAGATTCGTCAGAACATCGAGTGGGATCCGGAGTGGGGCGAGGAGCGGATCGCGAACATGATCGCGACCCGGCCGGACTGGTGCATCTCCAGGCAGCGGGTCTGGGGGGTGCCGATTGCCATTTTTCTGTGCGGGGCCTGCCATGAGCCGCTAAAAGATCGCGCAGTCAACAAGCGGGTGGTGGAGCTGGTGCAGCAGCAGGGCGCGGGAGCGTGGCACACGCAGTCCGTGGATGATCTGCTGGGAGCGGACCGGGCTTGCCCGCGTTGTGGCACGGTGGGGCGGTTTGAGAAAGAGCAGGACATTCTCGATGTTTGGTTTGACTCGGGCTCAAGCTGGCGCGCGGTGCTGGGAGAGAACCCATCGCTGGGCGTGCCGGCGGACCTGTACTTTGAGGGCGGCGACCAGTACCGGGGGTGGTTTCATACTTCCCTGCTGACTGCCGTGGGCACGCGGGACGATGGCGAGTCGCCCTACCGGAAGGTCGCGACCAGCGGTTGGACGCTCGATGAGCAGGGCCGGGCGATGTCGAAGTCGCTGGGCAACGGGGTCGATCCGGTCGAGGTGTCGGACCGGATGGGCGCGGAGATTGTGCGTTTGTGGGTGGCGTCGGTCGACTTCCGAGAGGACGTGGCGGCGAGCGAGAACCTGATGGGGCGCGTGGCGGATAACTACCGCAAGTTACGGAATACGTTCCGGTTCCTGCTCGCGAACCTGGCTGGATTTGTGCCGGCGGAGCATGCGGTGAGCGACGGGGAGTTACTGCCGCTGGACCGGTACATGCTGGCTCGTACGCGGGAGTTAGTGGAGAAGGTCACGAAGTGGTACGACGAGATGGAGTTTCACCGGGTATATCACGCGGTGAACGAGTTTTGTATCGTGGACCTGAGTTCGTTGTATCTGGATGTGTTGAAGGATCGGATGTACACCCTCGCGCCCTCGAGCGTAGAGCGGAGGTCGGCGCAGACGGCGTTGTGGAAGATCGCGGAGTCACTGGTAAGGTTGGTCGCGCCTGTACTTAGTTTCACAGCAGAGGAGGTCTGGGGATTTTTACCGGTCGTCGCGGGGCGGGCGACTAGCGTGCATTTGTCGCGGTTCCCGAAACCCGAGGAGCTGATTTCTTCGGATCAGCTAAGTCGTTTCAACTTCCACGGGTATTTGATTGCTGAGATACGCGAGAAGACTTTCAAAATGCTCGAGAAACTGCGCGCCAGCAAGGATATTGGTAAATCCCTAGAGGCTAGAGTAATCCTCAATGCTTCCCCAAGAACTTGCGAGCGATTGATACAAGGAGAACTTTTTCTTAAGGAATTGCTTAATGTTTCGCAAGTTGATATCCGGGAGCAAACGCAGGAACAGTTAGCGAAGCACCCGATGTCGCGAAACTGGATGGAATGGCACAGCCCGGCAGTTTTAGCCAATGACGAGTTGGAGTGGTTTCGCTACATCGTTGATGTAGTTCGCGCTGACGGCACCAAGTGCGCGCGCTGCTGGAACTACCGCACTGACACAGCGGCTTACGGTCCATGGCCGGAGGTTTGCGGGCGGTGCGCCGACGCGCTCGAGACCATGGGTTACTCGCGCGAAACCGGCGAATTCGTGGGTGCGCGCTGATGGCGTCGTTTCCGATTCG
>CAXTWU010000277.1:0-3174 GCA_964248025.1 uncultured Acidobacteriaceae bacterium
GCGTTGAGAAGGGGAAGCTTGCGCCGGGCGGCAACAACGGGGGCCAGGGCGGGGTCCGCATGGGCATGGGCGGCGGACTCCCAGGTGCTATAGAAGCCATGGAAGCGACGCAGGACGTGCTTGTAAACGGCGAGCGGGAGGTGGGGGCGGCCGAGAGGGAGCAGCTGCTCAAGGGCCTGGTGCTGGGGACGGGTTTCGTCGCGGAGACGCTGAAGGATCACTTCCGCTATTTTAGGACGCGCGCCGAGCAAGGGGGCAGCAGTGCTGGCGGCGGGGAAGCGCCATGGCCGGAACCACGCCTAGAATAGGAGCGATGAGTGCAGGAACGGGCAGTGCGGGGAGGCCAGCGAAGCGAATCGGCATTCACCTGTCGACCACGGGCGGGGCGCATACCGGGGTGGAGCGCGCGGTGGCGGTGGGGGCGAATACGTTTCAGATGTTTTCGTCGAGCCCACGAACGTGGCGGGGCGCACCGGTGACCGCGGAGGTGGCGGCGCAGATGCGGGCGCTGCGGGCGAAGCACGATGTGGGGCCGTCGGTGATCCATGCGAACTACCTCATCAATCTCGCGTCGCAGACCGAGGATGTGCGGGCGAAGTCGGTGACGGCGTTTCGCGGCGAGGTGGAGCGGGCGCTGGCGCTCGGGTCGGAGTTCCTGGTGCTGCACCCGGGGTCGTGGAAGGGGCTGACGCGGGAAGAAGGGCTGCGGCGGGCGGCGGACGGGATTGAGCAGGCTGTGGAGGACCTGGATTTCTCCGGCGGAGGGTTTGAATTGCTGATTGAGAATACGGCGGGGTCGGAGCACTCGCTGGGCGGGAGCTTCGAGCAGGTGGCGGAGATGATCGGCCTGCTGCAGGCGCACCTGCCGGTGGGGGCGTGCCTGGATACGTGTCACACGCATGTGGCGGGCTACGACATTGTGAGCGAGGACGGCTGGGCGGAAACGGTGGCGGCGATCGAGGGGACGATCGGGACCGGGAACGTCAAGGTGTGGCACATGAACGATGCCAAGGCGGCGCGGGGCTCCAAGCTGGACCGGCACGAGCATATCGGCGAAGGGATGATTGGGGCGGGGCCGTTTCGGAGGCTGCTGAATGACGGGCGCTTCGCGCACTGCGCGTTTATCGCGGAAACGCCGGTGGATGAGCCGGGCGATATTGAAAAGAATGTGCGGGCGCTGCAAGGGCTGGCGGCGCTGGGAGCGCGATAGATGATGGAGCTGAAGTACGAGCGGTATGCGCCGGCGGAGATCGAGGCGAAGTGGGCGGAGCGTTGGGCGGCGGACCCGGAGCTGTATGCGGCGGAGCCGGCCGGGGCCGGCAAGCCGAAGTACTACGTGCTGGAGATGTTGCCGTACCCCTCGGGCCAGCTGCACATGGGGCACGTGCGCAACTACGCGATCGGCGATGCGCTGGCGCGCTACAAGTGGATGAACGGCTTCAACGTGCTGCACCCGATGGGGTGGGACGCGTTTGGGCTGCCGGCGGAAAACGCGGCGATCAAGAACAACACGCCGCCGCGCGAGTGGACGCTGGGCAATATCGCGCAGATGAAGGGGCAGTTCCAGCGGCTGGGCATGGCCTTTGACTGGCGCAACGAAGTGACGACCTGCCTGCCGGAGTACTACCGCTGGAACCAGTGGTTTTTTCTGAAGATGTGGGAGCGGGGCCTGGCCTACAGGAAGCAGAGCAAGGTGAACTGGTGCGCGCAGTGCGCGACGGTGCTGGCGAATGAGCAGGTGGTGAACGGCTGTTGCTGGCGGCATGAGGACCAGGTTGTCGAGCAGCGCAACCTGGAACAGTGGTTTCTGCGAACGACGGAGTACTCGGAGGAGCTGCTGGCGGGGCTGGACGGGCTGCCGGGCTGGCCGGACAAAGTGCGCACGATGCAGCGGAACTGGATCGGACGGAGCGAAGGGGCGGAGCTCGAGTTCGAGGTGGTGGCCGGGGCGCGGGCCGGTGACGGCAGAACGATCGAACCCGGCGAGGGCGCGAGCCTGACGGGCGAGCGGATCACGGTGTTTACGACGCGGCTCGATACGATCTATGGCGCGACGAGCCTGCAGTTGGCCCCGGAGCACGGGCTGGTGCGTGCGTGGGCTGCGGACGACGCGGCGTTAGGGGCCGAGGTGGAGGCGATGCTCGCGCAGCAGCGGGCGGCGCGCGAGGCCGGCGATATGGCGGCGCTCGAAAAGCATGGAGCATTTACCGGGCATTACGCGCGGAACCCCCTGACGGGCGAGCTGCTGCCGGTTTGGATCGCAAATTACATCCTGGCTGATTACGGCACGGGCGCGATCATGAGCGTGCCGGGGCACGATGCGCGGGACTGGGAGTTCGCCGGAAAGTACGGGCTTGAAGTACGCTGCGTCGTCGAGGTGACGGGCGGTGAAAACACGCTGCCGGTGCTGGCGGACGCGGAAGACGGCGCAGTCCTGGTCAGCTCCGGCGAGTACTCCGGTTTGCCTTGCGCTGAAGCGCGGGTGCGTTTGAGCGACGTGGCCGAGCGCGGCGGCTTCGGCAAGGCGACAGTGACGTACCGGCTGAAGGACTGGGGCGTGAGCCGGCAGCGGTACTGGGGCACGCCGATCCCGATGTTGTACTGCGAGGGCTGCGGGATTGTGCCGGTGCCGGAGAGCGAGTTGCCCGTGTTGCTGCCCGATATTGTTCCGGTCGCGGCGCAGGGCGGGTCGCCGCTGGCCGCGGTGCCTTCGTTTGTGAACGCAATCTGCCCGAAGTGCGGCGGGGCGGTGCGGCGCGAAACCGACACGATGGACACGTTTGTGGACTCGAGCTGGTACTTCTACCGCTACACGGATGCCCGGAACAGTGAGGCTCCGTTCAGCCGGGAAGCGGCTGCGTACTGGTTCCCGATCGACCAGTACATCGGCGGGGTGGAGCACGCGATTCTGCACCTGATCTATTCGCGCTTCTGGACCAAGGTGATGCGCGACATGGGGCTGATCGCGAACGCGGAGCCGGCAGAGCGCCTGTTTACGCAGGGCATGGTCATCCGTAACGGCGCGAAGATGTCGAAGTCCAAGGGCAACGTGGTGTCGCCGGATGAGATGATCGAGCGCTACGGGGCTGACGCGACCAGGATGTACTCGCTGTTTGCCGCGCCGCCGGACCGCGACCTGGAGTGGCAGGAGGATGGGGTCGCGGGGGTGTCGCG
>CAXTWU010000278.1:0-3165 GCA_964248025.1 uncultured Acidobacteriaceae bacterium
CACAAACCTGGCCCCACGTTTGCCGGAGAGGTTTCCGGCCGGCGTGGGGCTTTCTTATTGGCAGGCAGGTGCAGCGGAGGTGGCGTGCTGCCATGCTGCCACGGTTGCGGCAGTTCAGCCCGCGCGGCCTGAGCCCGGCGCTGATCGGCGATCACGTGACGAAGCCGGGGATCGCCTGGGCGGTGCGGAACAAAAGAGCAGGGCGTGTTACTTCCGTGAGGGGTCCCCTCTGAACAAGGCTTCCTGCCGTGCCGATAAGGGCAGTGCGGATGCGCCTTCACAGCCGCGGCCTAGCACTGTTTCGGCAATGCGGATGACGCGTCGGCTGGGCGGCCGGTGTGACGAAAACAACTGCGCTCCCTCGACATCTCGCTCGATACACGCTTCGTCGGGGGATCGAACAGAATTTCAAGCTGATTCAAAGGCGGCATGCACGATGGCAGAACGCATGACGGTAACAAAGAAACTTTATCTCGGCTACGGCTCTCTTCTTTTGTTGACGATCATCGCGGGCGTGTGCGCGATTGTGATCCTGAATGGGCTCGGGACGGTGACTGGGAACCTGACCCACGGAGATGCGGCTAAGATGTACCTGGCAGGGCGGATCGCGGAAGGCACCGCGACCATGGCGGCTGAAGAGCGCGCGATGCTGCTGGCGGCTGAAAAGGGGGATCTGCGGATGCTTGATTCCTCCGAAAATGCGTTTACTGCGGCCTCCGAGACCGTAAACGACGGGATTGCCGGCATACGACCCTTGCTGGTGACGTCCGAAGGGAAGCAGATCGTCGCGAAACTGGCTGCGGACTCCAGCTCCGCGCTGGACACACACCGCCAGTTTGCCGGCTCAATCCGGTCCAACCACTTTGCGGACGCGCAAGGGCAGATGGATGCGATCTCGCCCCGGCTTGAGTCGATCGGGGCGCAGGGAGACAAACTATTGCAGCGCGAACAGAAACGCATGCTGAATGCGAGCGATGATGCGACGAACAGCATTCTTCATGGTCGATGGATCATGGTGATTCTGGTTACCTTATCAGTGGCTCTGGGCGGCGCGGTCTGGTTTGTGGTGCAGCAACTGGGCAAGGAGCTGCGCGAAGGGATCGCCGCCTTAAACGATGGAGCGGAGCAGGTGGCAACAGCAGCCGCGGAGATCTCCTCGGCCAGCCAATCGCTGGCGCAGGACAGCTCGGAGCAGGCGGCGCGTATCCAGGAAACCTCGGCCTCGTCGCAGGAGATTAACTCGATGGCCAACCGCAGCGCGCAAAACTCTGAAAGTGCTGCCGCGCTGGTCGACGAGCTGCACCGGACGCTGACGGAAACCAATGGGGCGCTGGCGGGGTCGGTCGCGGCGATGAACCAGATTAGTGAATCGAGCGATAAAATCTCGACCATCATCGATGTGATTGACAAGATTGCGTTTCAAACCAATATCCTGGCGTTGAACGCCGCCGTGGAAGCCGCGCGCGCCGGGGAAGCCGGCATGGGTTTCGCCGTCGTAGCCGACGAGGTCCGGAGCCTTTCGCAGCGGAGCGCGCAGGCCGCCCGCGACACATCCGCCTTGATCGATCAGTCGGTGCAGAGTTCCACACTCGGCAAGACCAAGGTGAACCAGGTAGCTCAAAGCAGCGACCGGGTTACGACGGCTTTCGCGAAGATCAAGACGCTGGTGGATGAGATCCATGCCGGGAGCCGGGAGCAGGGCAAGGGTTTCGACCTAATCAGCCGTTCGATCTCGCAGATGGAGCAAAGTACGCAGAGAAACGCGGCAAACTCGGAGCAGACCGCTGCTGCCGCGGCCGAGTTGACCGCGCAGTCGGACGCGCTACGCCAAACGATGAACCAGCTGGGGGCCATGGTTGGGGTGGGTGGTGGCTATTAGTACAGGTCCTGGGGAAGCGGCCGCGTTGATTTCGCGGTTGGGAGTTGGGACGACAGGGGCGACGCTCGCTGACCTGCCCTCCGGTTTCAAGGGCGCGGTGAGTTGACCGGCCTGCTACCGGTTTGGGCCGCTGGGTGCCGTCTGCGGTGCCCTGGCAGGCCGCGCTCCTGCTGGAGGAGCCTGCCCCGAGGAAGGAGCAGCGGGGGTGGGCCGGTTCTTGAGCTTGAAGTGATCACGAATGACCTGAAGGTTTTGCGCGTTCAGATCGCCTTCCAGCAAGGTACCATCCGCCAGGAAAAACAACTCCACCACCACCGCGTTTTCGTCGCCGATCGCAGCCACCGCATGCCGCACGGTTACCGGCCGTCCGTTCAGGGTCCCCTCGAGATAGCCGGCAAGGGTGTACTGCGCCGGTGCCAGGATGCCGTTCTCCTTGGGCAACAGCACCCAAGCCAACCGAGGTTGCCCGATAGCGAAATGAACCATTAATGTGAGCGCGGCAGGGTCGAGATCCGGCAGTAAAACGAGGTTCTGGTGCCGGTCCACCGTGTTGCTCGTCTGCTTCCCGTCAGCCTCAATCGTGAGGTTGAACTGCCGTCCTGTTGCATCCGCGGCCGTTGTAAACTCGACCTTCTTTGCAGGAGCGTTGGCTGATTGCACTGAGCCGCTCAGCGCATCGTGGACCAGGTTGAACTGCGCATCCACAACGGCCGTGTTCTGGTAGGAGTAGTTGAAGTTGTTGAGTTTCATGCTGCCGCTGGAATGCAGTTCTTCGCCGCCCGCCACCGGGACCACGCCATACTGCGCCTCACCCAGCGACCTGCCTTGCTGCGAAACCGTGTATTGAACGTCGTTCGGAGCCGGGGTGGTAGTTTGCGCGAAGGCCGGAAGCGTCAGGCTGGATGCCAGAAGCGCAAAAACAAAGCGATCCATGGTTGGAACTCCTCGGAGGAGAGAACCCCGGTCCGCCCCGGAAGTCGCCCGGGCCCAGAACCAAAGCCCGGCGATGAGGGCCGGGCTTTCGTCAGATATGGAGTGCGGCGACTAAGCCTGTTGCGCTGTTTCATAGCGCTTGTTGATCTCGTCCCAGTTCACCACGTTCCACCAGGCCGCCAGGTAGTCGGGCCGCTTGTTCTGGTATTTGAGGTAGTACGCGTGCTCCCACACATCGTTGCCCAGGATCGGGTACTTGCCGCCGAGCAGGGGGCTGTCCTGGTTGGGCGTCGTCACGATCTTCAGCTTGCCGCCGTCGATCACGAGCCAGCCCCAGCCCGAGCCGAACTGCT
>CAXTWU010000279.1:0-3159 GCA_964248025.1 uncultured Acidobacteriaceae bacterium
CGTTTTTCTCTGCGATCAGCAACTTTCCCCATGCCAACTGGCGGCACTACCATTTTCTGAGCCAGGGGCTGGCGGATGCGGAGCAGGATCTCCTTGAGCGCAATGTGCCGCTGATCGTCCGGCGGCCTCCGCATAACGCGCTTGAGAAGCTGGTGGTTGAGCTAGGCGCGGCGGCGGTCGTAGCCGACGAAAATGCCATGCGCGAGCCTGAGCGCTGGCGGCAGGTTTTTGCGCACCGCATCGACGTGCCGTACTGGACGGTGGACGCGGATAATATCGTTCCGGCGAACCGTTTCACCAAGCACTTCTACGCCGCGCACCACTTCCGGCCCAAGTTTTTCGCCGAGCTGCCGCAGTTTATCGAGTGGCCTTCGCCCGGGCCGGCCCGCCACAACTGGCAGCGTCCCAACGGCTTTGAAAGCTTCCATGTCGGGGACGACCTGACCGAGGGGTGGGGACCGCCATTTGATCGCTCCGTGCGCCCGGTCGATACCTTTACCGGCGGCACCCGCGCCGGGCAAAAGCTGCTGGCAGAGTTTGTGACCAACCGCCTGTCTGACTACAACACGGTGCGCAACCACCCGGAGCGCGACGGAACCAGCCGCATTTCGCCCTATCTTCACTACGGGCATATCAGCGCGCTGACCATTACGCGCTCGATTGAAGATGCGGTGCGAGCCGGCAATTGCACGCCCGAAGCTCGGGATGCTTACTATGGCGAAGTGCTGGCCTGGCGCGAGCTATGCGTCAACTTCGTGCGCTTTGTGCCGAACTATGACAATATCGAGTGCGCGCCGGACTGGGCCCGCGAATCGCTGCGCAAGCATGCCCGCGACCCCCGTCCCGTGACTTATACGCGCGAGCAGATGGAACGCTACGAAACGCACGACGAAATGTGGAATGCGGCGCAGCAGCAGATGATCGAGGCCGGCTGGATGCATAACATCCTGCGCATGTACTGGGCCAAGAAAATCCTGGAATGGAGCCCATCGGCAGCAGAGGCATTCGACACGTGTGTGTATCTTAACGATCGCTATTTCCTGTGCGGTCGCGACCCCAACGGCTACGCGAACATCGCCTGGGCCATCTGCGGTGTTCACGACCGCCCGTGGTTTGAGCGGCCGGTCTTCGGCAAGGTCCGGTATATGTCGGGCGCGAGTACAGGGCGGAAGTTCAACTCAAAGCGGTACATCGCCAACGTGCGCGAAGGGCGGTTGTTTGGGGATTAGGAGCGGTTGTGTAAGCCCCTCAGGGTGGAGTGACGCGCCGGGTGCAATCCGCAAGCAGAGCCGGGCCCGCGCAAGTCGAAGCCGCTTACTTGCGTGTAAGACTGCTGCTGTTGGAGCGCGTTTTATGCCTTTCCTGCGCCACTTGTGATCGACGGGGAAGGTGCGCCTTCATCCGACCGGCGCAGCCGTCGGCCGAAGATACGCAACGTGGCGGCGACTGGGACCGCGATCAGGGCGCCGACAACGCCGGCGATCTCGCCGCCTGCGAGGACCGAAAAGATCTGCAGCAGCGGGTTGATCTCAAGCGACTTGCCCATGATGCGCGGAGCGGATACGTAGTCCTGCGTCAGTCGCCAGACGCCCAGGAAAAGCACCAGCCAGAGCATGTGGGAGTAGCCGGACAAAAGGGCAATCAGCACGATGGCCACCGCGGCCACCGCCGGGCCGACCACCGGGATGAACTCAAGAAACCCGGCGATGGGACTGAGAATCACGGCGTAGGGCACGCGAAGAGCGTCGAGCACGATCAAAAAGGCCACCAGGGTTAGGCTGGCGAGGATGATCTGGGCGCGGATGTAACTGCCGAGCATGACATTGATGTCGTCAAGGAGGCCGCGAATCATGCCGCGCTCCGTATGCGAGCGACCGAGCTCGACCGCGCCATCGGCGATCGCAAAGCCCTGCTTCAGGAAAAACAGGCTCAAGATCGGAATCAGGATGAGCCACCAAATGTGCTGCACGGGCTCGGCGATCTTGGCGCCGATAGCCTTACCATAGCCCAGGATCTCCGTCCGATGGGAGACAAGAAAGGTCTGAATCTGGTTGGTGACGGCTGGGCGTATGTGGTGAGCCCGGCCGAAGCTTTGGATGAGTTCGCCGGAGCCGAGGCGGTCCAGCAGGGATGGCAGGCTCATGGCGAGCTGCTTGCTTTCATCCGCAATGGACGGGCCGGCGACAAAGCCGACGCCGACCAGGACGCCGATCAGAACGACATAAACCACGAAGATCGCCTTCGCCCGGCCGCGCACGGGTCGTTCGACCCAGCGAACAGGGGGCTCCAGAAAGTAGGCAAACAGAACAGCGAAAAGAAAAAGGGTCAGGGTTTCGCGGGCGGCCTTGAGAAACAGGATCACGACCATAAAGATCAGCGCCGTCGCGAAAACCCGGGCGGCGCGGACGTCCCAAAGCTGGTCGAGAAAAGTTTTAGTTTGCGCCGGCTGTTTGGCCGGCCCGGGGGTGGGGGGGTACGCGATCATCGGCCGCCTTTAGGTGGGTGCATGGAGAGCTGGCTCGCCGCCCTCCGCTCATGTAGGATGCACCCTGCCCACGCGAGCAGGAAACTCGTGAAGGAGTGTGCCGAAAGATACTAGCTTTTCAGGTTATCGATGGTGTCGCTGACCGCGTGGGCAGCCTGGCCCGCGGCATCCTTGACGCGGCCGACCGTTTCGTCAAGAACGCCCTTGCCTTCCACCGCGGGATCGTTTGCCAGCTGCCCGAGACCTTTTTCCAGCTTGCCGCCGAGGATACCGCCGGTACCCTTGACGCGGTTCTTGGCACCCCACAGGTCAGCCTTGCCACTCAGCCCATCGGCAGTGGAGGCACTGAGTGAGTTGTTGTAGACCACGTAGCCGGCGATGCCGAGAGCGGCTCCGCCCAGAATAAGAAGGAATTTGTTCATCGCTGTTTACACTCCAAACGAAAGTGATGCAGGTACCGGCTAAGGAGATGGCCCAAGCCGTGTGTGGTCAGCGTTGCCGGCGTCCATCCATCCATTCGCCGGTAACCTGGCCATGAGCGTCGAGTACGACATAAGCGCTCAGGGCGCCGCCTTTGCCGGCGCCGGCGAGGGGTCCCAAGGCTTCCGGGCTGAAGCGCAGATCGCGAAAAACAACGGTGTGGCTGCCGGGCGCGGGCGGCGACGGGTCGCCGG
>CAXTWU010000280.1:0-2639 GCA_964248025.1 uncultured Acidobacteriaceae bacterium
CACCTGCTCCACGCTGCGCTGCGCGAGGTGCTGGGGCCGCACGTCAAGCAGGCCGGGTCGCTGGTCGAGCCCGGCCGCCTGCGCTTCGACTTTTCGCACTTCGCGCCGATCGCCGACGAAGAACTACAAAACATCGAGGACCTGGTCAACCGCGAAACCCTGCGCAACCTGCCCGTCGAAACCCTGGTGGATGTGCCCATCGATCTCGCGGTCAACCAGTACAAGGCCATGGCGCTGTTCGGCGAAAAGTACGGCGACAAGGTGCGCGTGGTGCGCATCGGCGACTTCTCGACTGAGCTGTGCGGCGGCACGCATACCGGTGCCACCGGCGAGATCGGCCTGCTCAAGCTGACGGGTGAGTCGAGCGTGAGCTCGGGCGTGCGGCGCATCGAGGCCGTCTCCGGCACGGGCGCCCTGACCGAGTTCCGACGCGGCTACAGCGCCGTGCGGCTGGCCACCGAGCTAGGCGCAAACGCCGAGGCCGACCCCGCAGAAGCCCTGCGCCAGCGCTTTACCGCGCAGGAAGACGAGCTGAAACGGCTACGCCGCGAACTCGACACGGCGCGCATGAAGCAGGCCGCCAGCGCCACCGCCGACGCAGCGGGCGCGGCGGTTGAAGTCAAGGGCGTGAAAGTGCTGGCGCAAAGAGTCGATGAGCTCGACCGCGGGCAGATGCGCACCCTGGTCGACACCCTGCGGTCGAAACTCGGCTCCGGCGTGGTCGTCCTCGGCTCGGTCGACGCCGACGGCAAAGTCGCACTCGTTGCGGGCGTCACCAAGGACCTGACGGCCCGCGTACAAGCCGGCAAGGTCGTCGGCGCGGTCGCCAAGCTGGTCGGCGGCTCCGGCGGCGGCCGCCCCGACCTGGCCGAAGCCGGCGGCAAAGACCCCGCAGCCCTGCCTGCAGCGCTCACCGCCGCTCCAGGCATCGTGGGCGATCTGCTGGGCTAGGAGCGAAAACCGCCTGCGCGGCTGGCGCCCACTTCGTGGGGTGTATACCTCAAGTCAAAAGCCTCCCTCAGCAGTACGAGGGAGGCTTTTGACTTGACAAAGACCCGTCCCGAAGGGACCGCCTCCCGCGTAGGGGGTCTTGCTCCTCGTTCCGGCGGATCACCTTCGTCACGCAAAAGAGCGGCGCGGTGCGCTACTTCGGGGTGGGAAGTGGTTTGCTAGGGAGAGCCGTCTTACTGGAACGCATGCCGCTGCGCCGCCCCAAACTCGTGTTCCTGCTTGCTGCCTTGCTCTGCCTGGGGGTGAGCCTCCACGCGCAAACGGAGCCGGGGGAGAGCTACCGGGCGGCGCTGCGGTTGCGGGCGGCGCTGGACGCGACGCCGCGCGCAAACCGGACGGCAGGCCAGTACACGCAGGCGCTGAATGCCTTTCGCGCGGTGTACCGGGCGGACCGCACGGTGCCGGACGCGGATACGAGTGTGGAGGCGGTGGCGGAGCTGTTGGCGGAGGAAGGCCGGTTGTTTCACGATCCGTCGCTGTTGCGCAGCGCGGTGGAGCAGTTGGAGTTTTTGCGGCGCGATTTCCCGTCGAGCCGTTTTGCGGCCCCGGCTCTGTGGACGGAAGGCGAGATCGAGGCGCGTGATCTTGCGGATGGGGATGCGGCGCGGACCTCGTTTTCGCGGTTTGTAGCGAGTTACCCGAGCAGTCCGCTGGCGCCGCAGGCGCGGGCGGAGCTGCTGCGGCTGGGCCATGACGCCGGCGGAGCGCAGGCCGTAAACGATTCGGATTCCTACGCCATCGGTGAGTCTTCGCCGCAGCCCCGCGTCAGCACGAGCGTTCATCAAGGCCGCCAGGGCTCGCCCGCAACGTCCACCGCGAGTGGGAACACAAAGGGGGAGCCTGGCCGGGCTGAGACAAAGGCAGGCGCACCCGCGACGGGCGTAAACGATGTTGAAAGCGGCGCAAACGCTTCGCAGGCAGGCACCGCCGCTGTGCCTGGCCCGCCGCGACCGGCGAGCCCTGCAACTATCGTCAACGGCGTGCCCGTGTACCGGCCGGCAGCTGCGCCGCCGCCGGCGAATCCAGGCAGGCTGGTAACCGTAACCGGGGTGCGCCACTGGTCGACCGGCAGCTACACCCGCATCGCGATCGATGTGGAAGGCGAGGACGGAGCGGAGCCGCCGTTTGAAGCCTCGCGCGTCACGAATCCGGACCGCATTTTCTTTGACCTCCATGGGGCGCGGCTCGCCAACGCACTGGCCGGGCGCGCGGTATCGGTCACGGACGGTGGTTTTCTGCAGCGGATCCGCGCGGCGCAGTTTCGAGGCGACGTGGTGCGGGTAGTGCTGGATGTGACGGATGTGAGCGATTATTCAGCTTTTTGGCTGCCCAATCCGTCGCGACTGATTATTGATGTGCATGGGCGACCGGCAGGCGCGCCCGCACCGGTGGAGGTAGCGAGCGCTCCGCCCCCAGCAAGTGTGGCTCCGCAGGCGCGTGATCGCACGGGCGCGACTGTGACGTCCGATAGCCCCCAAGTCTCGGCTCCAAACCGGCCTGTGGCGCCGGTTGTTGCGGGCACGTTGGACCAGGTACGGGCAAGGGGAGCCGGTGCCGCCGTACCGGCCCCGCACACCCCCGCGGCCCGGGACGCGGCGGGGGGGGGGGGCCCCCCCCCCCCCCGCGCC
>CAXTWU010000280.1:2649-3150 GCA_964248025.1 uncultured Acidobacteriaceae bacterium
CGCATACACCGTGTGCCCGGCCGCCAGCCACACCCGCGCCCCGGGCGGCTCGCGCGGGTGCGCCGGGAACCTTTGTCGCGGAAACGACGCCGGGGGGTACGGCAGCCAACACGCAGCCGCGGAGCGGCGACTCGGTGGCAGCGATTGCGGCGCTCAGCCGACAGCCCTCGCGGGTGCGCGCGACCAGTGCGCCGACGACCGCGCCGGTGTCGGCTGTGACGGAGGCTGCCCCTGCCACGACGCCACCGGCGGCCGACCTGGCGACGGCCGCGGGCGGAAACGAAAAACGCAGGCGACGGCGCGGCGGCGCGGCGGCTGACCCGAGCCCGGTTCCCGGCCTTGTCGCTTCCGGCTCCGGCGCGGCTTCCGTTTCGTCACCGGCCATGGCGGCCCGGGCAGCGGAGCCGGACGCGACCGGTGGCCGCTCAATGGTCCGCGCGCTGGGGCTCAAGATCAACCGGATCGTGGTGGACGCGGGCCATGGCGGGCACGACTCGGGCA
>CAXTWU010000281.1:0-3147 GCA_964248025.1 uncultured Acidobacteriaceae bacterium
AGCACCCGCGCCTCGCCCCAGCACCCAGCCGGCCCCGCCGCAGGTCGCCCAGCAACCGCCTAAACCGCCACCGGTTGCCCCGCCGCCGGTCGCGCCCAGCCAAAGCGCCCAGGTGGAAGCACCCAAGCCTCAGCCGACCAGGCCGAACTTTTCGGCCGCCGGCCCGCAAACCCCGGCTGAAGCAGTGCAGCAGGCCGCGCGGCAGGCCCACAACGGCGCCGGCGCTTACAGCGACGCCGGAGAAGGCGGCGCGAATGCCCCCTTGCAGCACCCGGGGCAAAAGGGCGCGGTCGATATTCTGTCCGACACACTGGGCGTCGACTTTGGCCCGTATATTCAGCGTGTCATCTACGACACCAAGCGCGCCTGGTACCCCATCATCCCCGAGGTCGCCCTGCCGCCGATCTCCAAACAGGGCAAGGTACTGATCCGCTTCAAGATCATGTCCGACGGCTCCGTCAAAGACATGCACCTGGAAGGTCCGTCGGGAGACGTATCTCTGGACCGGGCGGCCTGGGGCGGCATCACCGGTGCCATGTACCCCCAATTGCCGAAAAACTTCAAAGGTCCGTTCTTGGAGCTGCGCTTTTACTTTCTTTACAACGATAATGCAGGGATTCGTTGATGGCGCGCCCGCCCGACCGTGCTCCAACCAAAGACCCGGCAAGCCTCCGGATCCCCGTGCGGGCGGCAGAGGCCTCGCTGACGCGTCGCAGGCAGGCGCTGGGGCTGCTGCTGCTGGCTGGGCTGATTCTGCTTGTCGCCGTGTTGCGCGCGCCCGCGCATACGTTGTTTCCGGCAGGCTGGTGGCGGTTTTAGCCGGATGAGCCCCATCGCCGAGCCGCTTCTGGTGATCCTGCTCGGCTCTACCGGCAGCGGCAAAACAGCCCTGGCAGTCGCGCTGGGGGAGTGGTTTGGTGGCGAAATCGTCTCCTGCGATTCGGTCGCCGTGTACCGCGGCCTCCAGATTGGCGCGGCCAAGCCCTCAGCGTCCGAGCGCGCCCGGGTACCGCATCACCTGCTCGACATCGCGGACCCCAATGAGGCCATGACGGCAGGCGACTGGGGCCGGCACGCGCGCGGCGCTGTGCGCGAGATCGCGGCGCGCGGCCGCTTGCCGATCGTTTCCGGCGGCACCGGCTTGTACCTGCGCGCGCTGACCGAAGGGCTGGCGCCCTTGCCGCCACGCTGCCCGGCGCTTCGCGAGCGCCTCCAAACCTCCGCGAAGACCCGGCCGCCCGGCTACCTGCACCGGCTATTGCGGCGGCTGGACGCCCCGGCTGCCAAGGCGATTCATCCCCACGACCAGCCGAAGCTGATTCGTGCGCTGGAGGTGGCGCTGCTCGGCCCCGCGCCGATCTCAGGCGGCGGTCGCGACCCGCTCACGGGGTTTCGGCAGCTTCGCATCGGCCTCGCCCCGGACCGTCCGGCCTTGTACGAACGGCTGAACAGGCGGGCGGAGGCGATGTTTCGCGAAGGTTTGCTCGAGGAAACGCGCGCGCTGCGGAAGAGGTGGGGCGCTCGAGCGGCGGCGCTGGGGTCACTGGGGTACCGGGAGGCCGGGGGGGTGCTCGACGGGACGGCAACGCTTGAGAACGCGATTGCCGCCGTGCAACAGGGCCACCGAAACTACAGCAAGCGGCAGGGTACCTGGTTCCGTCGTGAGCCCGGCGTGCACTGGCTTACCGGCTTTGGCGACGAGCCGGAAGTGGAGGCCGCCGCGGTGAGGCTTGTAAGCGCCGCACTTGCAGTGCCATCACAGGCAGTTCCGCACCGGTCCGCTATTTGACGATCAGGGTGACGGCGAGGTCGTGCTCGATGACTGAGGAGCCCTGGTTGCCGTCGACCGCCACGGTCACAGTGTAGGTACCGGCAGGCGTGCCGCCGGCAACGGGGGCAGGGTGGTGGATGTAAGCGTAGCGCTGCGAACAACCGCACAGGCCCAGGCCGGCGGCCAGCAGCAAGGCAACTCCAAAGATGGAGCAGCCGGCGACTGATCCGCCCGGTCTCGGAAATCGCCGGCGCAGCCCGATCAGCAGCAGCCCGCCGGGCAGCAGGATCGCGAGCAGCAGCCCGGTGTGCGCCGGCTCAATGGCGCTGCTGGCCGTGCCTGAGGGCGCCTGAGTTTGCAGCTCGAGCGTGGCGGTAAAGGTGCCGTTCGCGGCCAGGGTCTGCTGCGTTGGATTGAAAGCGCAGGTTGTGCTGGCGGGGACACCGGTGCAGGAAAACTGGATGGCCCCGGAGTAGCTGCCGAGCGACGACACCGTCAGGGCCGTGGTGGCGTAGCCGCCGGCCGCTGTGGTCACGCTGGTCGGGTTGCCCGTAACGGTGAAGTCTGGCAGCACCGTACCGGCGTCCGGCGTCGAAAGCGTGGTGAGCACCGAGGCCGACGAAGAAAACTGGTCCGGCTGGAGGGCTGTGTATGCGGCTGACACCACGCTGTCCGGCGGCACGCTGGCCAGCTTCAGGGTTGCCAGCCCGTCCGTTCCCACAAAGGCTGAACCGAGCGACTGGCCGCCGGGCAGCAGGAAGTCGACCGTGCCCTCGCCTGCCGGGTTGCCGGTCGCGGTTTGGACGGAGGCGGCCAGGATCGTGCCCGCGCCGCTACGGGCCGAAGCGACCGCCAGGGTGGTACGTGTCGGCGCGGCGGGGGTGCGGGCGGCCAGCGTAGCGCAGCCGGGAAGCAGCAAGAGCAAGGAAGCGGCCAGCCGGCATACGGACCGCCGAGGCCGAAATGAAGCTAACACTGGAACGAAAAGCTGGGGGTGAGTCTGCCGCTTCATCAGGGGTGGGTGTCCTCTTCCCGGCCGGATACGGCCCGGGAGCTGTCGCAGCCTTGCGCGACCAGTCGTTATTGTAGACGGGGCAGGCGCCACGGGCTCCCCGGTCCATGTCCTGCAACCGGCGGATGCCGGCCAGGGGCACGGTGCTAAACTGTGCCTTCGTTTTCTGAAAGGTTCTGCTTGGCTGCCCAGTCCGCAAAGTCCGCAACCGCCCCACAAACCTACGCTGCGGCGGGGGTAGACATCGCCGCCGGCGACAACGCCAAGGAGCGCATCAAGGCATTGGCGAAGACCACGGCCACGCGGGGGGTGCTGGGCGGGGTCGGCGGGTTTGGTGGCCTGTTTCAGCTGGATCTCAAGCGCT
>CAXTWU010000282.1:0-3146 GCA_964248025.1 uncultured Acidobacteriaceae bacterium
GAATCCAGCTCCCGCGTCGTGGCCCCGTTGAACAAACCGCCGATCGTCTTGGACGCGACCCGCATCGGGTCAATGTGCGCCAGCCCATGGGAAGACCGCTGCACGGCCTTGACAATCTTGTTCACGTCCACCGGCTCCAAGCCGCCATTGCGTTTGCGCACCTGCATCTGCGGCGGCGCTTCGGGCAGCGGAAAATCGGGAATGACATCGGCAAGTGTGCTTTGAAGCGACTGCGAGTCAGCCAAGTGTGGTCTCATTTCTGCCTGGTTTCGCTCGTGGCGAGCAAAGCAGGCGGTGGTGGATGTTGGTGTTGCTCCCGCGCTCTGGTCGGTTGCCGACGAAGCACGGGTGAGGGTGACACCACTATATCTGGTGGGCCAAGGGTGATGCACCCCTAGGGACTGTGAATAAGCAGGTGCGGAATCGGAATGGAAGCTCCTCCTGAACACAATATATTCGCATTTTGTTCGCCCCGGGGGAACAATCGGATCTACATCACCGATCGGTACGTGCCTGGAAGATTCGTTCATCCTCACCGACCCACTACCGGCGGCGACCCCGCGTCCCTCGCCATGCTCGGCGACCTCGATATCGGCGATTCCGGCCTCTGATCGGCTCCGCAGTCCCCCGCGCCGCCGAGCAAACCATCCGCCAAAACGCCCCCAAAGGCTTCCAGCGCTCCAGGTTCTTCCTCGAACGCGGCATGCTCGACGCCGTCATCCCGCCGCGATCTCAGACCTGCCTGGTGCGCGCTCTGGACTTCATGCGCCGCTGACCCACTTACTCAGTAGCTAACCTTTGACCATCTGAAGCTCACACTACCGGCAACGGAGCGGCACGGAGGTGCAGACTGGCAGCAGTGTCATCCCTTACTTGACCTCAATCGTCACAGGATTTGATGGGATGTCTACCTTCTGATTGCGCAGATACGTCCGCTCTACCTGAAAGGTGTAACGCCCAGAATGACTCAAATCAAATATCTTGCTGACTTCCATGAATTCACCATAACTTTGATCCGGACTCAAAGTTTTCTGGCTTCGGCTTACCATCATCACGGGTCCGCCACAAACCCATACGCCATACGCGGTTCTTGCAATGTCTTCCCCTTCGGCATTCTTCCCAACAATGTCGTAAAACAGCTCCGCATTGTGACCGCCGGGAGCAACCCAGAATATCAACTCATGCCCAGTCGTATTCACCAGGGTGACGTCCAGCGTGACAGGCGCCCCTTGAGCGACAACCGCGCTTGGCGCGCTTAGCTTCACCGCTGGACTTTCGGCCTTGGCTGTTCCAGCAGCATAGGGGAGACTGAAGGTCACGGTTACAAAGGCTAACATCCTTACGGCAATCATTTTAGGCATGCCGCTCCTAAGGTACTGATGACAAGCGAAGTCACTCCGTATCCGATGAAAACGAGCTTGTCCCAGGATGGATACGTTGTTGTCAGCATTGGCGACTCCAAATAGCGAGCACTCTTGAAGTATCTACTTGCCAGGGTTTCTATGTTCCGGATGTGACATACAGCGCATCCCATTCCACTTTCATGAAGTAGGCGCATCGCGCAGCCCTCCAAGCGCACCGTCCGCAGTGTCGCCTTGCCCCGGCATGCGAGCGGGAGTGCAGGCATAAACCTACCCCGCCTTTACATACGTAGGTCGTACCCGCTTCATCCCCCCTTCAAACCGCACCAGCAGGTTTTCCCCGTCCAGCTCCACAACACGCCCGGCACCAAACTTCGCGTGCCGCACCGTATCCCCTTTGTCAAAGAGCGGCTCTTCCCGCGACGGCAGCGTTTCCGGCGCGGTGGTCACCACGGTCCCGGCCGCCGTTTCGACAGCTACCCCGGTATCCTCACGCGCGCTCCGCGGCAGCTCCGTCCCATGGGCCCGGTCGCCGTCCATGCAGTTGTCGCACTGGCCGCAATGCTCCCCCACTTCCTCCCCAAAGTACGCCCGCATCAGCTGTTTGCGGCACTGTGCGCCTTCCGCGTAGTGCATCATCTCGTCCAGGCGCTTCCTATCCTCACCGCCCCGTTCTTCAAAGCCGGCGATCAAGGCTTCCAGGGCGGCATCGTCGAAGCCGCCGCCTGTCCTCGCGTAGCCTCCGTCGCGCCGCTCGGCCAGCCCGGCTCCCCGCAGGATCTGCAGGATCGCCTCCACGCGCCGCCGCCCCATGCCGGCACGTTCTGCGATGACCTGTGCACTTCCGGGCTCCTCCAGCCCCAGCAGCACTGCCCGCAACTCGTCGAGCCGCGGATACCGGCCCAGCATGAAGAATCCTTGGATCCGCTTGTCCTCCAGGCGATATAGCAGCACCGCTCGCGCCGGCTCCCCATCGCGCCCGGCGCGGCCCGCCTCCTGGTAGTAGCTTTCCAGCGAATCCGGAAACTCGTAGTGGTACACAAACCGGATGTCCGGCTTATCCACCCCCATGCCGAAGGCCTTGGTCGCGATCAGCACCTTGTACTCGTCCGCCATAAACGCGGCCTGCATGGCTTCACGCTCCCGGACCGGCAGCTTGCCGTGGTAGCGCCCCACCGAGACCCCACTGTCCTTGAGCCACTCATACAGCTCCGTCGCCGACCTGACGCTGGCCGTATACACAATGCCCGAGCCTGTTTCCTCGGCCAGCAATTCGGCAATCCGTCGACGCTTGGTTTCCGCGTTGACCGTGTGGTTCACCTCGAAGACCAGGTTCGCTCGCTCCGTCCCGGTGTTCACCATCACCGGGCTGCGCATGCCCAGCTGCTTTACGATCTCCTCGACAACAGCCTCGGTCGCTGTCGCGGTCAGCGCCACCACCGGCGGGTTCCCCAGCTGCTGCCGCGCATACCCAAGCGCCATGTACGCCGGGCGAAAGTCATGCCCCCACTGCGAGATGCAGTGCGCCTCATCCACCGCGAGCAGGCTTACCCCGCTTTCGCGCAGGGTCTCCAGGAACTCCGGCTTCTCCAGACGCTCCGGCGTCACGTAGATCAGCCGCGCCTGCCCATCCTCGACCGCCTCGGTCGCGTCTTCTTGCTCGCCCACCGTTAGGGTGGAGTCGATTTTTTCGACCGCAATCCGCGCATCCTCCGCCTTGCCTCGCTGGTCTTCCATCAGGGCCAGCAAGGGCGACACCACTACCACCGGCTTCGGCAGAAACAG
>CAXTWU010000283.1:0-3146 GCA_964248025.1 uncultured Acidobacteriaceae bacterium
CACCCGCAAAGCGCATCCTGCGACGGGGTGTGCGAGCAAAAAAGGCGCCCAGCCACACTGCGTTCATCCCGGCCAGCACCCACGACAACCCATACACGCCGGTCCAGGGCGCCAGCCGCGTCAGCACGAGGTTGTCCACCTCCGCGTAGCCCAGCTGGTCCCACGGCACACAGGTGAAATGGGCTGCCAGGTATTCCACCGCGACCCACACAAAAGGCACCGCGAGGGCCGCCGGCAGCAGGCGGCTCTGTGTCTGGCCGGGGAGCGTCCCGCGCCGCAGCACTGCCAGCGCTGCGGCGAACAGGGCGAAGTAACCGCCCAGAATCAATGAAAACAGCCCGACGATCCCCGCAGCGATCCACGAGGGCAGCCCGCCGTACTGGTGCATGGTGGCAAAGATCCAGTAGCAGTTCAGCCCGTACCACAGCACGCCGGCACAGTAGCCCACCAGTGCCGCTTCCCGCACCGCGCGAGGCCGGGCCACCGCTTCCGGGTGCAGCACCGCCAACAGCAAGGGCACAAGCGCGACCATGCTCAGGACGGCGCGCGCCGGCGGCAGCGGAGCCGCGACCGGAAAAGCCCAGTTGAGCAAAAGAGCGGAAGCACACGCCAGGCCCAGCCGCACCCGCAAATCAAAGACTGGGAGAACACGCATACGCGCTCAGCCTACCACCCGGCTTTCTCCGGTGCGCCTGGACCTTCGCCGCGATCAGCCGCTCCGGCTCCCACCGTTCACGCTTGTTCCCTTTCAAAGGTCGTCCCAGGACAACGCTTCTCGGAATCCGTGCATGGATCGTAGAGCAGGCAGCACTGCGGCAGCTCAACCCTGCTGTAGAATGCTCGCCATGGACCAGTTCGCCCGTGTTGGTGTCCATCTGATGGAGCTGTGTTTCTTTCTCGGGGCACTTGGCTCCGTGGCCGTGGTGCTTTTGTCGTTTGTGGCCGACGTCAAGGACCTGCTTTCGTCGGACGAAGGGGAACAAGCCTGAGTCCCGTCATGCCAGCAGACCCTGAGCCTGCGCAGCTCGCAGCGAGCCCTCGCGCGCTGAGCGCCCACCCCATGATGAGCTCTCGATGAGCACAACCTCCGTCCCTCCGACAACGGCCAACGCACCCGGCCTCGGCAGCAGCAACCGGGTTCGCTTGGTCGTCGCGTCCTCGGTCATGCTGACCTTTATCTCGTTCTGGCGCGCAGCGGCCGTGGTGCTCAACGACCTTGCCTCCTCTGCTTTTTACGCCGGCGGCATCGCCGAGGAAGCCATCGGTAAATCCGCGCCCTGGTTCATCCTCGGCGTCATGGTTTTTGCCTTTGCCGTCCGCAAGGTCTACGTCGAAAGCTGCTCCATGTTTACTCGCGGCGGCGTGTATCGCGTTGTCAAGGAGGCGCTGGGCGGCACCTTCGCCAAGCTCAGCGTGTCCGCGCTGATGTTTGACTACATCCTGACCGGGCCGATCTCGGGTGTGTCAGCAGGTCAGTATGTCACCGGGCTGCTCGATGAGTTGTTACAGGTCGGGGCCACTCACAACTGGCTGCCCCCCGCGCTGCTTACAGCGCCCCATACCGCGCGCCAGCTGCCCACAAACGGAACGTCCGCGGTTTTTTGCATCCTTGTCACCCTTTTTTACTGGTGGGAAAACACAAAGGGGATCAAGGAGTCGACCGGCAAGGCACTGGAAGTAATGAAGATCACGACCGTGATGGTAGTGATCCTGCTCCTTTGGGGATTTTTCACCGTGCTGCACAACGGCAGCCACCTGCCCCCGGCACCCCTGCCGCGTAACCTCCATTTCTCGCATCACGCGCTCGGCTTTCTGAACGGCACCCAGTTCGCCGGCGCGCTCGGCCTGTTCGGCATCATCATGGCCTTTGGCCACTCTGTGCTGGCCATGAGCGGCGAAGAAACGCTGGCCCAGGTCAACCGCGAGATCGAGCACCCCAAGCTCAAAAACCTGAAGCGTGCCGCCACCGTCATCGCCATCTACACCTTCTGCTTCACGGGGCTCGTCTCCCTGCTCGCCGTCATGATCATTCCCGACGCCGTGCGCATCCCCGTGTACCGCGACAACCTGATCTCCGGCCTGGCCATGAACATGGTCGGCCCCATGACGCTGCGCATCATCTTTCGTGTCTTTGTCGTGGTGGTCGGCTTCCTGATCCTCTCGGGAGCGATCAATACCTCCATCATCGGCTCCACTGGCGTGCTGATGCGCATCGCCGAGGATGGGGTGCTGACGGACTGGTTCCGCAAGCCGCACCGCCGCTTCGGCACCTCCTTTCGCATCGTCAATTTGGTGGTTGTGCTGCAGCTGTTCACCATCCTGGTCACGCGGGGCAACGTCATCGCGCTCGGCGAGGCCTATGCCTTCGGCGTGATCTGGAGTTTCACCTTCAACGCGCTGGCCATGCTGGTACTGCGCTGGAAGTACAAGGGCGAGCGCGGCTGGAAGGTGCCGATCAACGTGCGGTTCAAGCTCGGCGGCGTTGAGCGCGAACTGCCGGTCGGTCTCCTTTGCGTGTTCCTGGTCCTGCTCACGACCGCGCTCACCAACCTTCTGACCAAAAGCGTCGCGACGGTCAGCGGCGTTATCTTTTCGCTCGCCTTTTTCATCATCTTCACCATTTCCGAACGGCAGAACGCGAAGCGCCAGCAGTTCGCCGCCAAGCAGATGAAGGAGCACTTTCAGCTTGAGCACGAGGAAAACATCGGCCGCGAAAACCTCCAGCTCAAGCGAGGCAGCGTCCTCGTCACCATCTCCGACCCATCCCGCGCCGCTGCGCTCAAGTGGGCGCTGGCCCACACCGACACGGACGATCAGGACGTGGTCGTGCTGCGCGCCCGCATGGTCGGCGCCGGCGGGCCCGAATACCTGGACCCTTCGGAGCAGAGCTTTTCCGACCACGAGCAGATGCTGTTTACCAAGGCAGTTTCGGTCGCCGAAAGCTTCGGCAAACATATCTCGCTGCTGGTGGTACCGGCAGCCGATATCTTTGTGGCGCTGGTGCAGACCGCGATGTCGCTCGAGGTCACGACGCTGGTTTCCGGGCTTTCCTCGACCATGACGGCCAACGAGCAGGCCTACCAGATCGGCCACGCCTGGGAGAACCTGCCGGAGCCCAAGCAGCACCTCACCTATGTCATCGTCAC
>CAXTWU010000284.1:0-1683 GCA_964248025.1 uncultured Acidobacteriaceae bacterium
GGCCAAAAAGCTGAATCCGATCAAGCTGCGGCAGATGCAGGAGCGCCTCGTCGCGGTGGAGGAAGAAGTGCCGCGCTGCGAAGCGGCCATCGCGGTGACCGAAGGGCAGATGGCGAACTACTCCAGCGCGGAAGAAACCCAGCGCCTGGCCGCGCAGCTCGACCGGCTTCGCGCCGAACACACGGCGCTGACGGAGGAGTGGGAGGACCTGATGATGCAGGTGGAGGAGCAAGGAGCGCTGGGGTAGCAGCCGGTCGAGATGAGCCTTATAATGCCCCATGGAGATCGCTTTCACATCGGACGTGCAGGCTCACATCCTGAAGCTGGCATTGGAAACAGGGCAGACACCAGAACGTGTTGTCGAGAAGATTGTTTCCGAACAGCTCCTTTACGAGGAATGGTTTCGCGCCTCTGTTGCTCAGGGTTTCGCCTCACTGGACGCGGGCGCTTCCTTCACGCAAGAAGAGGCTGAAGCCCGTGCCGCCAAAGTTTTGGGAGACTGATGCACCTTCGCTGGTCGCCCGAAGCACTGGATGATCTTCAAAATGTGGTCGAGTACATTGCGTTGGACAATCAGGAAGCTGCGCGGCGCGTTTCGAGCCTTATCCTTCGCAAAATCAGGCTGCTGGCCGACTACCCCTATGCGGGCCGAACAGGGCGAGTGGCTGACACAAGAGAGCTCTTCTTTCCTCCACTCCCTTACCTGGCCGTTTACCGTATCCGCAATGAAGCGGTTGAGATTGGTCGCATCCTGCATGGCGCTCAACGCTGGCCAACTGCTCACTAGGCGATAATCAACGGCATGGAACCCATCCCGCTGCTGTGGAAGCCTGAAAGCTGGAGCGCCCGCCTTCGCGAGCTGCTGGCCGACGCCCCCGATGAAAAAGAAGCGCCCCTGCGGCGCGATGTGCGCTCGCTGGGCATGCTGCTGGGCGCGGTGCTGCGCGAGCAGGCCGGCGAGGCGCTTTTCTCGCAGGTGGAAGAGCTGCGCGGCAATGCCATTCGGCGGCGCGAGGAGCAGTCCTCGGGTGAAATTCATGCAGCCGAGCAGCGCATGCAAAAAGCCGTGCTCGGTATCAGCCGGATGCCGGTGGAGGAGCTTTATCAACTGTCGCGCGCGTTCGCGTTCTACTTCGAACTGACCAACCTGGCCGAAACCAACCACCGTAAACGCCGGCGCACCGCGGCCCAGATCAGCGGCGCGGCTGCCGGGCAGCGCGGATCGTTTCGGGGCACGCTACGCGCCATGCGCGAAGCCGGCATCGGCGCGGATGAGGCAGTTGCGTTGCTTAGAAAAATCGCAATTACGCCCGTATTTACGGCGCATCCGACGGAGATCGCGCGGCGCTCCGTGCTGGGCAAACGCCGGCGCATGGGCGAGCTGCTGCAGGCGCTCGACCGCGTTCCAGCCTCGGACGGGGAGCTGGAACAATTGCAGGCCGAGCTGTCGGCCGAGATCACAACGCTGTGGCAGACCGATGAGATCCGCAGCCGCCAACCAGCCGTTGCCGACGAGGTCAAGATGGGCCTCGACTATTACGAGGTTTCTATCTTCGCCACGCTCGCCCCGTTATACGCTGAGCTCGCAGGCGCCCTGGGCAGCGAGTATGGCCTGCGCATCGAGCCGGCCGACATGCCGCTGCTGCTTTCCTTCGGCTCGTGGATCGGCGGGGATCGCGACGG
>CAXTWU010000284.1:1783-3141 GCA_964248025.1 uncultured Acidobacteriaceae bacterium
CTGCACCTCCACACGCTCGATATTCGCCAGCATGCCCGCCTCCATGCGCAGGCCCTGGACGAGGTCGCGGGCTGCGGGGGCGCGCGCGGCGTTGTACCCAAGCCGTTCAGCCCGCAAACGCTGGAGGTGCTGGACACGTTTCGTGCTGTTGCGGAGATCAAGCGCAGCGCGGTGCCGGAAGCGATCCGCACGTATGTAATTTCGGGCGCGGCCACCAAGGAGGATGTGCTGGCGGTGTTGTGGCTGGCTCGTTTCGGCGGGGTCGACCCGGCAGGGCGCGAGGGCGATCCGGGCCTAATGCCGGTGCCTTTGTTTGAGTCGATCGAGGATTTGCAGAACGCGCCCGAAGTGTGCCGCGCGCTGTGGGCCGACCCGGAGTACCGCGCGCTGGTCGCGAGCTGGGGCAACGTGCAGGAGGTGATGCTCGGCTACTCCGACTCCAACAAGGACGGCGGCATGCTGTCAAGCACCTGGGAGATCTTTCGCGCGCATCGTGCGCTGCACCGGGTGGCGCACGAGTTCGGCATCACGCTGCGTTTGTTCCACGGGCGAGGCGGCACGGTCGGGCGAGGCGGCGGCCCTACGCATCGCGCCATCTACGCGCAGCCGCTCGACTCGTTCGACGGCGCTCTGCGCCTGACCGAGCAGGGCGAGGTGTTGAACTGGAAGTACGGCGACACGGTGCTGGCCGAGCGCAACCTGGAGCTGATGATTGCGGCCTCGCTCGACGCGCTGGCGCGTCCCAACCTGCGCGCCGGGGGACACCGAACCGGCGAGTTGAAGCCGGAGTGGGAAGCGGCTTTCGACGCACTCTCGGCCAGTGCTTTCGAGTTTTATCGTGCAGGAATCCCTGACGACCCCGAGGTGTTCGACTTCTTCGAAACAGCAACCCCGATGGCCGAGCTCGAGCACGCGAAGATCGGCTCGCGCCCGGCGCGGCGCGGCGGCAAACGAACGCTGGACAGCCTGCGGGCGATTCCCTGGGTTTTCGGCTGGACGCAAAGCCGTCTTCTGATACCCGGCTGGTTTGGCGTGGGCCATGCGATTTCTGAGTTCGTGAAGCGGCCAGGCGGCACCGACCTTCTGCAGGCCATGATGCGCGAGTTCCCGCTCTTTATCGACCTGATCCGCAACGTGGAGGTCGCGCTGGCCAAGGCGGACCTCGGCATTGCTTCGCTGTACGCGTCGCTGATGCCCGATGCGGAGGCTCGCGAGCGCGTCTTCGGCAAGTTCGCGGCGGAGTATCAACGGTCGCTTGAGGCAGTGCTTCTGGTGACGGAGCAACGAGAACTGCTCGAGACCAACCCGGTACTCGCGCGCTCGATCAAGCTGCGCAACCCGTATGTCGACCCGCTGTC
>CAXTWU010000285.1:0-3110 GCA_964248025.1 uncultured Acidobacteriaceae bacterium
TGCTGGAAATGCTGGACCAGGGTGTGCTGGACGAGAAGATCCTGGCGGTCGGCAAAAACAATCCACGCTATGCCGAGGTGCATGACTACACGCAGATCTACCCGCACCTGCTGCGCGAGATTACGCATTTCTTCTCAATCTACAAGGACCTGGAAGGCAAGCGGGTGGAGGTTCACGGCTGGCATGATGCCGAGTACGCCAAAAAGCGCGTAACTCACGCGGCGGAAAACTACCTGGCGACCAAGAAGTAGGGAACGGCAGCGTTTACGCTGGTTTTCCACCTCTTTGCCGGACGGCCAGGCGGTACATCGCCGCCCCGGCAAGCGCGACGCCAAGGCCGAAGCCAAGCGCCGGCACATGAAGCAGGCGCTCGCCGCGCGCGACCCACAGGGCATAGCCGACGAGCGAAACCGGCAGGGCGCATAGCAGCACGGCGACCGGCAAAGGCCCCATGCAAAAAGGCCGGGGCAGGTCTGGCTCCCGCACGCGGAGAACCAGCAGCGCAAGAAATTCCAGCACCAGGGCCGAGCCATACAGGATCAGGTCGATGGAGATGAGCCGCTCGTAGTTGAAGGCGAGGGCTAGCGCCCAACCCAGCCCGCATACCAGGATCGCGGCCCAGGGCGCGCCGAACCGGTTGCGAAGGGTCAGCCAGCGCGGCAGCAGCCCTTCTTCCGCCAGCACCATGGGCAGGCGCGTATAGCTCATGGTAAGCGCATTGAACATACCGATGCCGTTGAGCATGCCACCTGCGACTACGGCTGTTTCCAGCGCCGGCCCGGCCAGTGAGCGGGCCGCCACTGCCCATGCACCCGTGGTGAACTGCCCAAGCGGGATGCCGGCAAAGGCGATGGCCCCGAGCGGGACGATATACCCGAGAGCCACGACCACGCTGGCTGACAGCATCGCGATGGGATAATTGCGGACCGGGTCGTCAACCTCTGCTGCGACCGTTGAGGCATTGTCCCAGCCCATGTAGTTCCACATGGCCACCAGCACCGCGGTGCCAAAGCCGGTGTCGCCCGAAGGTGGGGCGGTCCACAAGCCGGGCGGCGCGGGATGGTGTAGCCCTTGGCGCACAGCAAAGCCAACCAGCACCACGAACGGTGCAAGCAGCAGGGCAAACATGGCCACCGAGCCCCGGCCGACCGAGGGCGCGCCGCGCAGGTTCCAGGCGCAGCAGGCGGCGACGACACCCGCTTCCCAGGCGATTGCATACCAGCCACGTGTCAGCCCTGGCAGCAGGCGGCCCAGGTACAGGGTGAACAAGGTAGGGTAGATGGCCATGTCGAAGACGCTGGCGACAAGGGAAAGCCACGCCTCCTGAAAACCCCAGAATGGTCCCAGCGCGCGGCGCACCCACACGTAAAAGCCGCCTTCCTGCGGCAGCGCGCTGCTCAGTTCGCCGATCATCAGCGTGGTGGGCAGGGTCCAGGCAAAGGGCAGCAGGCAAAGGATCAGTAGTGCGCCGCGATAGCCCGCGCCGCCCAGGATGTCTTCAATGCCGTAGGGGCCGCCCGACACCATGAAGTAAGTGGCGGCCATAAGCGGAAGCAGCCCGAAGCGTTTGGAGCGGGCGCGTGGTGGGGTGAAGGGTGGGCCTCCCGGCGGTCGCGGCCGACATGAACGCGCGCAACAGCAGGTATAGCAGAGGGGGAACTAAGTCCTGAGAAAACGATGCCGGTTTGCGGCCTTCCTCTCGCGCCCGAGCGGGTTTAACGAGGGGCGGGATCACCTTTGCGTTCCTCTGCGTTAGGAATCTGCATCCTTCCGAATTGACTCAGCTGGCAAAAGACCCGCCTTGAAGGCGGGTTCTTGCCAGCTTCGGGTTCGCCTGCAGGTCAAAAGGGCGCATTAATCGAAGAAACCCGGGTAGTCGCGCCCGACCGTGCCGTAAACCTCAACCTCATCCGCGCTTTCGCGGCTGGAAACCTCCGCTGTGCCGCCTGGCGAGAGGCGAACCTCGCCGCCGTGGGCTTCAAGCACCCGCTCGGCCTCGTCTACCCGGGTATTGGCGTGCACGGTTACGATCGCGCCACCCTGGCCGATGCGTTGCGACAGCGACTGGGCGTGGCCGGGCTGCACGCCAAAGCTCGAAAAGGAGCGTTCAAAGGCCTGCTGGGAGTAGCGCCGCGGCGCGGATAGATCGAGATGGCCTTCCCCGGTGCCGAAGTTCTGCGCTTCGCGTCTGCGCTCGGCCGGCAGGTCGTCCTGGCCATTGGTGGGTGCGGCCGTCGTCTCGCGACCCTTGCTGCCCGAGCCGCCAAACACGTGCTTCAGCTTATCGCCCCAGCCTTCGTGCCGATTGGCCGTGCCAAGCCTGACATGTTCAGCGCTGACGGGCGGTTCGGAGGGGTCAAAGCTGCCCTGGGGCGAGGTGTTTTCCTGGCCGCGCAGCTCGCTGTCATGGGGCAGGCTGCTCGCCAGCTCTGTCGGCAGCCCGGTGTTGGACAGGTCGCTGCCGGAGATGGGCCCGGGGCGGCCGGCACCATCAAACGGGGTGCCGGCCCCGCCGCCGAGCGAGGCGAACTGCACCGCGGCGGTGTCAGAGGCGGCACTGCCGGTGCCGATGCGCCCTCCGTGCGTGGTGGTTTCCTGCAGGGTTGTGCCAAGCTCGCTGCGCAGGCTGCCGCCCACGTTGGGCGAGCGGTCCGGGGTCGCTTCTCTACGCTGCCCGCTTTCGGATCCGCTCCTGGCGCCGATGTGAAAGGCCGCGCCGATTTCGGTCGGCAGAAAGCCTGCGTCGACCAGGGCGTTGATGGCGCGATGCGCGTCCTGCCCTGTCGTGAAATAGCCGACAACGGCCTGGCCGGTCTGATTTCCGGTCTGATTTCCCGTCTGGTTTCCAGTCTGATTCAAAGATGCTGCCATGGTGTATGTGTCCCCTTTGGTTGAACCGCGGTTCGCAAGCCACGATGGCCGGATTGCGGGGCGGGTTCGGGCTGGCCGAATGGCCTATTGCGCCCAATTCAATTAGGCTCAGATGCGAACTGCGGACGCGGCGCCGCAGGAAACGTACGGAAAGGGAAGGCTTCGGGCTATAATCGCGCTACGAGCTGGAGAGTTGGCCGAGTGGCTGAAGGCGGCGGTTTGCTAAACCGTTATAGGGT
>CAXTWU010000286.1:0-3085 GCA_964248025.1 uncultured Acidobacteriaceae bacterium
CGCATCGTCGTGATTGAAAAGGACCGCGCCCGCAATGGCCGCTCGGTGGAACTGGTGGGTACCTACAACCCCCGTACCAACCCCGCCACGGTGGACCTGAAGCGCGAGCGCATCGACTATTGGACCGGCAACGGTGCCCAACTGTCCGACCGCGTGGCGATTCTGCTGAAGAAATACCCCGCGGCCGCCGCAGCGCCCGTCGAAGCAACCGCCTGATTTCTCCGTTCCGGTAGTTTTCCGCGTACGCGTCTTCTGCCCTGTTGCGTCCTGCTTCCAAGCTGCTACCATGAGCGGCAAACCGGGCAGCAGTTCACCCGGTTTGACGGAGCGCTCCATGGACGAGAGAAGCAACAATATTGGAGTCGCGAGCCCCGCCGACCCGATGGAATCGCTGCTGCGCGAGATTGCAAGGGCGCTGGTTGATCACCCGGACGCGGTGGCCGTGGAAGTCGTAGAGCGCGACGAAAGCACAATCCTGCGGCTCCAGGTATCCGAGGCCGACATCGGCAAGGTGATCGGCAAACAAGGGCGGACGGCACACTCCCTGCGCACGATCCTGAGCGCGGTCAGCACCAAGTACCATCATCGCTACTCGCTCGATATTGTTGAATCCGGCATCGTCGAAACTGCTCTTCCCGTCGCTTCCCCCCAGGCATCCCCGGCGCTCACTCCTCGCACCCCGCAGGCCTGAACAACATTTCACCGTGGCCGTGCCCCTACCTCCCGCTGAATCCTCCCCTCCCGAGCCCTGGCTCCGCGTCGCACGTATCCTGCGTCCGCACGGCGTGCGCGGCGAAGTGGTAGCAGAACTGCTGACTGATTTTCCCGGCCGGTTCGCGCGCGAGCCCAGTGTTTCGCTCCGCCCACCTACGGCACCGCTTCCTACGCGCACCGCGCACATCGAGCAATGCCGGCTCCAAGGAGACCGCGCTCTCTTCCGATTCGCAGGGTGCGACTCCGTGGATCAAGCTGAACCTTTACGCGATCATGACATCGTAATCCCATGGGAAGCGCGCTCGCCCCTTGCCGAGGACGAGGTTTACATCGCCGAACTGGTCGGTTGCGTGCTGATCGACATCGTCTCCGGTGCCTCCGTCGGCCCCGTCACCGGTGTGGATCGCGAGTCCGGCGCGACCGAACTCCTGGTCGTGGCGTCGGAGCGCGGCGAGCTGCTGGTGCCCTTTATCAAGGCCTACGCCCCGCACTGGGACCTCGGGGCGCGAACGCTGCACATGCAGCTGCCCAACGGCCTGCTGGATGTGCCCGAACCCGCGCGGGCACCCGCTCCGGCCAAAGCAGGAAAGTGGACCAGAAAGCGGTTCGGGACGCAAACCGGGAAGCGACCAGGAAGGCAATCTGGAAAGCGGCCTGGGGAAGTGCGTTAGGTGCGTTTCGACATTCTCACCATCTTTCCCCGCTTCTTTGGCGAGCCAGCCGGCACCAGCGCCGAGGGCTCGGGCATTTTCGGTTCCGGCATGCTGCGCCGCGCCCTGGCGAGCGGGCTGGTCGAGGCTCACGTCCACGATCTGCGCCGGTTCGCGACCGACAAGCACCACACCGTGGACGACCGCCCGTTTGGCGGCGGCGAAGGCATGGTGCTCAAGCCGGAACCCTTTGCCGCCGCGCTCGACTCGCTGGGCATCGCTCCAAAACTGGAGCGCGATCCTGCCATCGAAACCGTGATCCTGCTGTCGGCGCAGGGCCGCCCGTTCATGCAGCCCGTGGCGCACCGCCTGTCGCGGCTGCGCCGCGTAGCGCTGCTGTGCGGCCGATACGAGGGAGTCGATGAGCGTGTGGCCATGCGCCTGGCAGACGAAGAACTCTCCATCGGCGACTACATCCTGACCGGCGGCGAGCTGGGAGCCGCCGCGATCCTCGACGCCGTCGCGCGGCTCGTCCCAGGGGTCCTGGGCAATGCAGCTTCAGGTGCGTTTGAAAGCTTCGGCGCGTCGGATGCGGAACTGCCGGAGGGACCCGTGGGGACCCCTCGCGCCACCCCCCGGGCCACTCATGGAGCCGGCGGCCTGCTCGACTACCCGCAGTACACCCGCCCTGCCGAGTGGGCCGGCGAGCGTGTGCCCCCGGTCCTGATGGACGGCAACCACGTCGCCGTCCGCCGCTGGCGGCGCGAGCGGGCGCTTGAAAAAACCTGGCGCAACCGGCCGGACCTGCTGGCTAAAGCAGACTTGAGCCAAGCGGATCGCGCGTTTCTGGCTCAGCTAACCTCTGGTTCTACTTACTGACGGCTGGATTTGGCTGCGCTGAGTGTGCGTTGGCCATTGCTTCCTCCATCAATGCGCGCATCTTTGGCGCAAGCGCGCCTAGGCGCTCGACCGAAATCGCCTGCGACTCTCGTAGAATCTCCGGTGTCTTCGCCAGAACAGCCTTCCCAACCGGTGAATTATAGAAGGCAAGCATGCCGTCCAACTCCTGATTCGTATAGGCATCTTCGTAGATTTTGGCGTACTCGGGTTCCAGCGACTCCCAGGAGAAGCCTGAGCGCACAAGAGCAGTGGCTTTCTCCATAAGAGCGTCGTGCTGCTGTTTCTGCTTTGCATCGGTCGCGATCTCCGGAAACAGTTGCTGCACCGTTGTGGTCTCCTGCGCCACAACCTGGTCCATCATCTGGTTGAAAGTGGCCTGGAGATGCATGGCCTGGATCAGCTGCTCGACCTTGTCGTGCTTCGCTGTTTGTTGTGCGTGAGCAATGGTGGCTGGCTGCCCGGCAAAGACAAACACCATAACGCCAAAAGCTGCGCCGCTGCGGACGGCGCCGCTAAAATCAAGAAGGCAGGAACGATGTTTCATGGCAGGCTCCCAACGGAAGGGAATCGGAAAGCGAGGATTCTTCTGTATACTAGAGTTTCGGTCCGGGCCCGGCAAGCCTCCCAGCGCTGACGCCCGCACGTGCAACCGGAAATCAAGTTCAGGACCCAAAAAACAATGTCGATCCACCCTGTGATGCAGCGCCTCGCCGAAAAGCTCAACCGCACCGACCTCCCCGCTTTTGCCACCGGCGACACCGTCCGCGTGCAGGTCAAGATCAAGGAAGGCGACAAGGAGCGTTTGCAGGCATTTGAAGGCC
>CAXTWU010000287.1:0-3083 GCA_964248025.1 uncultured Acidobacteriaceae bacterium
ACCGTCAGGGTCGAAAAGCACTGCATGGCAAACGCGAAAAACACCACCAGCGCCATCGCCCCGCCCAGCGTCAGGTCATGGTGCAGCGCCTGCTGCAGGCCTTGCGCCTGCGTCTCCGGGTCCATGCCGTACAAGGTGCCGAGCGTGCCCACAATCACCTCGCGCGCAATGATCGACGACAGCAGCCCAATCCCAATCTTCCAGTTGAATCCCAGCGGCCGAATCACCGGTTCAATCCAGTGCCCCACCTGCCCCACCACTGACTGCCCCAGCTCCGGAAAACCGCCGTGATGGTAGGGCACATGGCTCAGCCCCCACAGCACTACCGTGACCGCGAGAATGATGGTGCCCGCCTGCTTCAAGAATACTTTGCCGCGGTCCAGCAGCCGCAGCCCCAACGAATGGAGGGTGGGCAACCGGTACTGCGGCAGCTCCAGGATGAACGGTGCCGACGATGCCTTCAGGATCGAGCTTTTGAGCAGCCGGGCCGTAAACAGGGCCGCCAGAAAACCCAGTGCGTAGAGCCCCAGCATCACCGCTGCCTGCAGCCCGAAAAACCCGCCCAGCAGCCGCCGGTTCGGCACAAACGCCGCGATCATCAGCAGGTACACCGGCAGGCGCGCCGAGCAGGTCATAAACGGTGCCACCAGGATCGTCGCGAAGCGGTCCCGCTTGTTCTCGATCGTCCGCGTCGCCATGATCGCCGGCACCGCGCATGCATAGGCTGACAGCAGCGGAATAAATGCCTTGCCGTTCAGCCCAATCACCCGCATCACCCGGTCCGCGATCAGCGCCGCGCGCGCCAGGTAGCCCGTATCCTCCAGGATCCCGATAAACAAAAACAGGAGCAGGATCTGCGGCAAAAAGATCAAAACCGACGCCACGCCCTTCCAGATTCCATCAATCAGCAGGGAAGACAACCACGCCGGGTGAATCCATCGCCCCAGCGCGTCGCCGACGCCATTCAGCAGGTCCTGCGACCAGGTCGAGAATGGCAGTCCGACCGAAAACACCACCTGGAACACGCCGACCACCACCAGCAGAAAGATCAGCGGCCCCCACACCCGGCCCAGCAGCACCCGGTCCAGCTTTTGCGTCCACTCCGGCGACAAGGGTGCCTTATAGCGCGTCCGCGTGCTGACCCCCGTCGCCCACTGACGGTACGAGCGCGCATTGCCCATCACCGGCAGCTCCAGCCGTCCGGGTGTACCCGACGGCGTACCCGTTGATCCCTTGGGCATCCCTTTTTGCCCCAGAAAACGCCCGATGGCCTCGATCCCCGCCCCGCGCGCCGCGGAAATCTTCGCCACCGGCACCCCAAGCTCCTGCGCCAGCGCCAGCGTATCCACCGCCCCGCCGCGCACCTCCATCAGGTCCGTCATGTTCAGCAGCAGCAGCGTCGGCAGCTTCAGCGCCAGCACCGGCGCGGCCAGCATCAGTTGCCGCTGCAAATGGAGCGAGTCCAGCACCAGCAGCACCGCGTCCACCGGCGGCGAGCCCGGCATCCGCCCTTCCAGCACGTCCACCGCCACCCGCGCGTCTTCCGAGTAGCTGTCCAGCGAGTAAATGCCCGGCAGGTCGATCAGCGTCAGGTCGCCTCGCCCAATCCCGGCCAGCTTCCCGTAGCGCTGCTCCACCGTCACGCCGGGGTAGTTCGCCACCTTTTGCCGCAGCCCCGTCAGCCGGTTAAACAACGTCGACTTGCCCGAGTTCGGCGGCCCCACCAGCGCCACCGTACGAACCTGCCCGGCTACCCTCGGTGCATGGGGCAGGTCCACCACCCCGGTCGCATGGCAGCTCATGCCATCACCCGCGCGCCAAACCACCTGCGCCGGTTACCCCGCTCCTGCCTCCGCTCCACCGCACGGTCCGGCCCTTCCCGCGCCTTTTCGGCCAGCGGTTCCACCAGGATTCCCTTTGCCGTGTCGCGCCGCAGCGCGATCTCCATCCCGTCAATCGCATACACCGTGGGGTCGCCGGCCGGCGCTCGCCGCACCGCCACCACCCGCGCATCCGGCGAAAAGCCCATATGCATCAGGTGGTGCTCGACCGCGTCCGGCAGCTCCAGCTGTTGGATCACCGCGGCCTGGCCGACCGGAAGTAAGTGGAGCGAGAGCATGGGCAGGACCTCGTAAAACCGATCATAACCCATATGCGACGGATTCGGTCCGCATTCCGAAGTCGCATCTGAAGCAACATGGACCTGACACACGAGCGCTTGACACGCTGGCAAGCCTCGCTCCACCACCCGCAGCCGCCTCCCGACTGGCCGGTCTTGGTCCAGGCTCTCTGGTGGGACGCCCGCGGCGACTGGAACCGCGCTCACGCTCTTGCGCAGGATGTAAATACCGAGGAAGGCGCCTCCGTTCACGCCTTTCTCCATCGCCGCGAAGGCGATCCGGCGAATGCCGCCTACTGGTATTGCCGCGCCGGCCGGCCCGTCTGCCGCGACCCGTTCGACACCGAACGTTGCACCCTCGTCCAGGCATTACTTGCGGGTACCGACGTAGCCGGTCGGACGCTCCTGTAAGTCGATTCACCCACTAACTGGGGAAGCTTTCAGCAGAGTGCGAGCGGGAAACAGGATGGGCCTGTGTGTCTTGAACCACAAGACCGGAGGCCTGACCGGCGCATCCCGCGCAAACGGGCGTACGCCGGTTCCAATGCAGGAGGTAACCCGTGGATGAGATCTCATCCAATTGGGTGCATCTGGTGATCAGGTGGACGCTGGATTGGCGTTTCCTGGTTGCTGGTGCAGCCTTGGTCCGGTTACCGCGAAAGTGGTAGCCCGAACCCCTCGGTGGGTCGTATCCATCGAGGGAACTACCTCTTCCACACCCACACTCAATGCCCGCCGCCCGCAAAAGTCAACCGCAAATCCTGTCCTATATTAAGCCTTGACTCCGCTGTGCACTGAACGACGAAACCGCCGTCGCCTCATCGTCCTTCACGTCGAACACCGTGTACAGCTTGGTAATCTGCAGCAGGTCGTGCACTTTTTTGGTCAGCCCCAGCAGCTTCAGCTCGCCGCCCGCGTTGCGCACCGTCGTGTACCCGCTCACCAGCTCGCCCAGCCCCGACGA
>CAXTWU010000288.1:0-3080 GCA_964248025.1 uncultured Acidobacteriaceae bacterium
CGGCAACAAATGTCCGGTTTCGGGGGCATGATTGCCTTTGAGCTCGGATCCCTCGAGCGCGCAAATGCATTCCTTACCAAGCTGCGGGTATGTACCCTGGCCGAGTCCCTGGGCGGAGTGGAAACCTTGATCTCGCATCCGGCGACGATGACCCACGCAGCCATCGGGGCCGAGGAGCGGGCGCGGCTCGGCATCACGGACGGCATGGTCCGCATTTCGGTCGGCATTGAAGACCTTGCGGACCTCCAGGACGACCTCCGGCAGGCGCTCGACAGCCTCCATTGAACAAGAAACGGCAAAGTGCCGATAAGGGTGAGAGGGACGGAATACCACGGTGAGGAGCGAATGAGCGAAACGGCAAACCGGCGCAAAATCCTCTATGTCGCGGCAATGGGCGCCGGCAACACGTCTGCCTACCGTGGCGAGGCGCTGCGCCGGCTGGGGCAGGAGGTGGCGCCGTTTCCGCTGGAACCCTGGGAGCTCCGGTCGCGCTACGGGCGCGCGCTGCAGTTCCGGTTCCCGGTGGGCCCGCTGGTCGCGTCGGTCAACCGGGCGCTCCTGCAAAAAGTGCGAGAGCAGAAGCCTGACGTGGTCTGGCTTGATAAGCCGGTCCACTTTACCGCAAGGACGATCCAGGACATCAAGGTGGCCGGGTGCGCGGTGGTGTGCGTCAACCAGGACAACCCGTTTGGGCCGCGTGAGGACGGCTGCTGGATGCAGTTTCTGAAGATTTTCCGAATGTTTGATCTGAGTTGCGTGTTTCGCGAATCGGATGCGGCGCGTTACCGGGCCTGGGGACTGCCTTATGTGAAGCTGCTGTTTTCCTACGAACCGAGGCAGCACTATCCGCCCCCGTCAGGCTGGAGCGATGCCGATCGGAACCGGGGGGTGTCGTACACGGGCAGTCCGCTGGAAGAGCGTCCGGAGTTTTTGCGCCGGCTGGGTGAGGAGTTCAGCTTGCCTTTGGCCGTGGCAGGGCCGCGATGGGATCGCGCCTGGCCGGACCAGCTGCGATCAAGGTTCGTTACCGGCGGCATGATGAAGGACGCGGCGTACCGGGAAAGCATCTGGCGGTCGAAGGTGAACTTGGCCTTCGTCACTCACCGCAACGAGGATGACGTGGCTCATAAAGCCATGGAAATCGCGGCGTGTAGGCAGTTTCTGCTGGCGGAACGCACGCCGGGGCACCAGGCCTGTTTTGACGAAAACAAGGAGGCCGTGTTTTTCAGCTCGGCTGAAGAGTGCGCGGAAAAAGCTCGCTACTACTTGCCACGCCCCGAGGAACGGGAGCGAATCGCCGCCGCGGCACGGCTGCGCGCAGAGAGCTCCGGCTACAGCAACGACGCGCAGCTTGAAAAAGTGCTGCTTCAACTCGACGCAATGGCAGGACGCCAGGATCATGAAATCGAAGCGCGGTGAGTCAGGGCCGGTGCTCGGAATCGATACGTGCGGGCCGTCGTCGACGCTGGCGCTGGGGGGGACTGAGCCTGACTCCGGTATAGACCCCAACATAGATCCCGACCCGGGCGTAGACCCGGGCCCTGGTGTCGACAGGTTGACCATTTCGGCGCAGCATATGCTGCCGCCACGCACGGCTGGCACTCATCTAACCGTGGCCCTGCGGGAGCTGTTCGGCCCAAACGGACCGGCGGGACTACGGGCCATTGTTGTTGTGCGAGGACCGGGCAGCTTTACGGGTATGCGCATCGGCCTGAGTGCGGCCAAGGCTCTGAGCGAGGCAACCGGAACACCCCTTATGGCGGTGTCGCGCCTGGCTGTGCTGGCCCGGCGCAGTGGGGCGCAGGCAGTCGCGCTCGACGCAGGCCGGGGGCGCGTTTACCTTCGGCTCGCAACCGGAGAGGAGCGCCTAACGAGCGTGGAGGATACCCATGCAGCCCTGGCCCCGAAGAGGCATGGAGGCGAGTATGCCGGCCCGGACATCGACCTGGCAGTCTGCGGGGCTCGTGTGGCCGCGTTATTTCCGAGGGCACGGGTTGTTGCGGAGCCGACTGCGGCGGACGCGCTGCAGTATGGATGGGCTCGGATCGAAGCAGGCGATTGGGACGACCCGGTGACCCTGGACGCGTTGTACCTGTGGCGGCCCGAAGAGATGCTGGCACAGCCGGTGAGGGCGGAGTGAACCGGATGCCGGGCCTGGAACTAGGGATCTACGTCCGTCCCATGGTGCCGGGCGATGTGGATGCGGTGGTGGCCATGGCTGCCGTGGTGCCCACAGCCCCTCACTGGCCCGCGGCAGAGTTCCATCGCATGCTCCGGGTGATTGGATGGAGCCCGGCCCGTCGCGGGGCGTGGGTCGCGCACCTGGACGAGGGTGAGGCCGTTGGGTTTGCGATCGCGAGCCAGGTGGTCGACACGGCGGAGCTGGAAGCAGTTGTGACCGGTCCGCCGTTCCGCCGGCGGGGCGTAGGCCGGGAGCTGACCGAAGCCGTGTGTGCGTGGGCACGGTCGTGTGGGGCCGAGCGGCTCCAGCTGGAAGCGCGAGCCTCCAACGAGGATGCGTTGCGTTTGTACCGGCGGCTCGGCTTTCGTCAAAACGGTGTCCGCACACGCTACTACCGAAACCCGGAAGAAGACGCCATCCTGATGTGCTGCACGCTGGTGCCAAAAGAGAAGGAGAGACTCGAGTCCACAAAAACGGACTCCGATCCACAGGGAGGATGCGGACCGGGGCCTTGAAGTGCCCGCAGGTCAGGCCAGCACTTTGTCCGGCGTGATGGGCGCATCGCGCAGACGCTTGCCGGTCGCGTGATAAATCGCATTGGCGATTGCGGCCGAAGCGCCCGTGATGCCGATTTCGCCGATGCCCCGCGCGCCCAATGGGTCGAAGTTCTTGTCCGGAATGCCGATGGCCGAAACATCGAGCACGCCGATATCAAGGTTCACCGGCACATGGTATTCGGCCAGGTTGTTGTTGACCGGGCGGCCGACGTTCGGGTCGATATGGGTGACTTCTTCGAGCGCAAAGGACTGCGCCCAGACCAGGCCGCCGATCAGTTGACTCGTGGCGGTCTTGGAATTCAACAAAGTACCGACGTCGTAGACGGCTGTGAGCCGTCGAA
>CAXTWU010000289.1:0-3019 GCA_964248025.1 uncultured Acidobacteriaceae bacterium
GACCGGCAGGGGAAAGCGCGGGGGAAACCACGAGGGCGGCGGGGTCGGCGGAGTGGATGGCATCGGCGGCATGGGCGGCGAGGGTGGCCATGTCGGAGCCGAGCCGGCTGCCGGGGCCGGTCCAGCAAGCGGGATCTTCGGGGGCGTTCCAAACATCGTAGGCGGCGATGCGGCCCCGGTAGCGGGTCGCGACCGTGGCGACGTAGGTGTCCCAGTCGGTGAGGCTGGCGGGCATGGCGGTGGCACCCGGGCCATAAGGGGAGGCGATGCCGGGCTGCGAGGAGGCCCAGGTGGGGGTCATGCCGAGGGTCAGGGTGATTTCGGCACCGGACTGGCCGGCGGCCTCGACTTCCGCGTCCAGGATGCCCCAGTTGAACTGGCCTTGCGAGGGCTCAAGAGCGGCCCAGCTAACACCCGAGTTCCACAGACGGCGCGCGCCGGAGGCGACGGCGGCGTGCATGGAAGGATCCTGGACGACCAGCCCGAAGAAGCGGGAAGGAAGCACGCCGGTGCTTTCGGCCGTGGCTTCCTTTTGCGCGATGGAGGCGACCGGGCCGGTGGCGCTGACGGCGCAGCCGAGCGGGAAGTAAAGCAGAAACGCAAGCAGGCAGCTGAGGGTAAAGGCGGTGGCGGTAACGGGCTGGCGGTGGCGGTTGCGCGGCATCGGTGTGTGTCTCCCATGGGCATCATGCGGCTGCCGGACGGGGTTGGTGAGAAGAATCGACACGTGTTTTTCAGGGCTGTTTCGGAGTGAAACCGGAGGCTGGACGGAGGTTCAAAACGGGAATGGCAGGCGGATTTATTTTGGGCGCGGTGTTTTGGGGCGTGAGGTGGACGGGCGGGCCAAGAAAGTCAGCTCCGGTAAGTACGCGCTTACATAAGGAGGGACGGGTGGAGTAAACAGCAGCTTTTTGGGCGTTTGTCTCGCGGATGGAACAAACACCCGAAAGCGGTTGCTAAAAGTAGGGGCATTGGGAATATAGTCACGGCAGATTCGATCAGGGCAGGAACACACTGCGGCCAGACGATCAGAACCAAAAAACTGTTTCATTCCCCCTCCCTCCAGAAGGAGTTTTGCGATGCAGGTTCTTTGCGTAATGACGACGGACGACCAGTACGACGTGCAATGCCCCGGCTGTGGGCAGCGCTACCGGGTCTTTTATTCGCGCCTTGGAAAAACCGAGTGCGAGGAAGCACTTCAAGCGGTTCGGGCGGCGCTGGCCGAGCACCACCTTCGCGGATCAGTAGTGGGAGCGCACCCGGGCGAAGCATTCAACGTGCCAGCGTGGCACGGGCCAGCGCATGCTTCGGCAGCGGCGCTGCTGAGTGGTGCACCGCTGGTGCCGCAGCCCCGGACGCGTCCTGCCTTGACCCTGGTGCCGAACGCGGCCCAGCGGCGCGTGTCATAAGCCCCGCGCGCCGGGGAAGCCACCTTCACCGGCGGCTTCCCTGGCGGATTGCTTGTCACTGCCCCGGCGCGAAGCGGTCGATCCCGTCCCTGCAAAGCTTTCGTAACTTACAGGATAGAAAAGCGGGTAAGTTGCCGTTCGGGATGTCCCCGCAACAACTTACCCTGTTGAGCATGCCGTAGGACTTAAAGTACCAGCCGCAGTTACTCGCGGGCGGTGTCGACAAAGGCCTTGAGCTTGCGTGACCGGGAAGGGTGCCGCAGCTTGCGGAGCGCCTTGGCCTCGATCTGGCGGATGCGCTCGCGGGTGACCTGGAAGCTTTGGCCGACTTCTTCAAGCGTGTGCTCGGAGCCGTCTTCGAGGCCGAAGCGCATCTTGATCACGCGCTCTTCGCGCGGGGTGAGGGTGCGCAGGACCTGGGAGGTGTACTCCTTGAGGTTGACGCTGATGACGGCGTCGGAGGGCGAAACGGCCTGGCGGTCTTCGATGAAGTCGCCCAAGTGCGAGTCTTCTTCTTCCCCAATCGGGGTTTCAAGGGAGATCGGCTCCTGCGCGATCTTGAGCACCTTGCGAACCTTGGCGACCGGGATGTCCATGCGGCGCGCGATCTCCTCCGACGTGGCTTCGCGGCCGAGCTCCTGCACCAGTTGTCGCGACGTACGGATAAGCTTGTTGATCGTTTCGATCATGTGCACCGGGATGCGGATGGTGCGGGCCTGGTCGGCGATGGCGCGGGTGATGGCCTGGCGGATCCACCAGGTGGCATAGGTGGAGAATTTGTAACCGCGGCGGTACTCGAACTTGTCGACCGCCTTCATCAGGCCGATGTTGCCTTCCTGGATGAGGTCGAGGAACTGGAGGCCTCGGTTGGTGTACTTTTTCGCAATGGAAACGACGAGGCGCAGGTTGGCCTCGATCAGCTCGCGCTTGGCCTGTTCGGCGTCCATGTCGCCCTGGATCATTTCGCGCTGGGTGCGCTTGATCTCGGCGAGCGGGACACCGGTTTCTTCCTCCATCCTTTCGAGGTCGGTGCGGCAGTTTTTCTGCTGGCGCCGGTACTCCTTTTTGAGCTCCTCGCTTTTGGAGGCGTCGAACTTCTGGTCGAGCGTGCGGATCTGCCGCTCCAGGGTGCGCATGGAATCGACGGACTTGTTGAGCTTGTCGAGGAGGCGCTTACGCTCGCCGTTGGTGTACTTGAGCTCGCGAACAACGCGCGAAACATAGACGCGCTCGCGCGCGATCAGCCAGCGGGTTTTGCGGGCTTCCTTTCCCTTGGTCTTGGCGGCCTCGAGCGGTTCGAGCTTGTCCTCAAACGAGGCGGCTTTCTTGAGGTGGCGCGCCATGGCCTCGATGCGTCCGGCGGTTTGTTTGGCGCGGGCCTGCACGACCTCTTCGGTGACCTCTTCCTCGTCGAAGATGACAACGTCCTTGATGTTGCGGACGCCGCGCTTGAGGTCTTCGCCGAGGGCGATGATTTCGCGCACCACAATGGGGGAGCGAGAGATGGCCTTCATGACGCGGACCTGCCCGCGCTCGATACGTTTGGCGATTTCGACCTCGCCCTCGCGGGTGAGCAGGGGGACGGTGCCCATTTCGCGCAGGTACATGCG
>CAXTWU010000290.1:0-3009 GCA_964248025.1 uncultured Acidobacteriaceae bacterium
GGTACCCATCCGGGGGCGGGGCTGCCGGGGGTCCTGTGCTCGGCCAAGGTGCTGGAGCACTTTTTTGACGAAATGCGTGAAGGGGCCGGTGAAGCCGGCCGGAGTGCGGCATGAGTGACACAGCGCAAGCGATTCTGGCGCGGTCCGGGCGAACCTTTCACCTGGCATCGCAGTTGCTGCCGGGCGGCATGCGTAAGGATGCAGCACAGCTGTACGGGTTTTGCCGCCGCATGGACGACCTGGCCGACGAGGGGGCGCCTGCCGGCGGAGAACAGATGCAGGCGGCCATCGCCGCGCTGCAGCAGGATCCGCTCAGCGACGATGCGGCAGCACTGGGCTGGCCCGTGAAGCTTGAAGAGCGCTTTCCCGGCATCAGCAAGGTGGCGGTGACCCTTACGCGCGCACTGGCCGCCGACACTGGTGCGCGACGGATTGAAACCGAAGCGGAGCTGCTCCATTATGCTTTTGGCGTGGCAGGCACCGTAGGGTTGATGATGTGCAGGATCCTGGGTGCGCCGCCTGAAGGAGCCGAGGCGGCCTCGTATCTGGGCATTGCCATGCAGCTGACCAATATTGCCCGGGACGTAGCGGAGGACTGGGGCCGCGACCGCGTGTACCTTCCTTCGGCCTGGGTCATGACTATCGAGGTGGAGCGGGCTTTGGCCGGCGGCAAACCCAGGCCGCTTCTTGAAGCCACCCAGAGGCTGCTGGCGCTGGCGGAAAGCTACTACACGGCTGCCGAACGGGGCATGGGGTACCTGCCGTGGCGCGCGCGCGTGGGAATCCTGGCGGCGGCGGCCTGCTATCGCGAGATCGGCGTGTGTGTGGGAAAGGATGTGCCGCGTTCCTGGCGCATGCGAACGGTGGTGCCCAGTCGCCGCAAAGGGGAGCTGGTCGGGCGTTCGCTTCTGCTCGCGCCCTGGAAGCGCCAGCCGACGGACTACCACGGGGCTTCGACAGCAACGCCTGCCGGTGCTTCGCGATGAGCCCGGACGTGGAAACCATTATCGTGGGAGCGGGCTGCGCCGGCCTGAGCCTGTCCGCGGCGCTGTCCGAAGCACGGGTGCCCGGGCGCGTGCTGCTGCTGGAGCCGCGCAGGGAGTACAGTCGCGATCGCACCTGGTGCTTTTGGGATACGGAAGCGCAGCCTTTCGCTTCTGACGTGTCGTACTCCTGGCGCAGCTGGAGGGTAAGTTGCGGCCCCCGCGAGGCAGTGCGGAGCAGCCGCCGGTATCGCTACTGCCACCTGGCCGGCGACGACTTTTACCGTTCGGCGCTGGCCGGGGTGGACCGGGCTGAGGAGCAGGAGCTGCTGCGCGGGGTGACGGTCAGCGCGGTTACCCGACGGCCGGATGGGCTGCTTGCGGTGGAAACCGACAGTGGCCGGGTCGTGGCGGGGAGAGTTTTTGACAGCCGGCCTTCGCCTGGGAAGGAAACGGGCGCCGTTGGCGAAGGGCCCGTGCTCTTTCAGCGCTTTCTGGGCTGGCATGTGCGCACGGCGGAGCCTTGCTTTGATCCGCACACGGTCGACCTGATGCGATTTTTACCTGCGGACCTGCCTGGCCGGGTGCGTTTCGTCTATGTGTTGCCGTTTTCGGCGACGGAAGCCCTGGTGGAGATGACCTACCTGGACCGGCCCGGGGTGCCGGAGCCGGATGGCGCGCGCGACCTCGAGGCCTGGCTTGCCAAGCGCACCGGCAGCTGGGAGGTGCTGTACCGCGAGCAGGGGGCGCTGCCGATGGGCGGCCGGTCCCGTCGCAGGCGGTTCGAGCCCGGCATCCATCCGATCGGGATCAGAGGCGGACGGATCAAGCCATCGTCCGGCTATGCTTTTCTGAGAATCCAGAGTCACAGCCGGGCGATGGCAAGGGCCCTCCAAAAGGGCCAGGTGCCGCCGGCGCACGCAGAGCCGGGATTCGGTGGAGGCCTGGACCGAGGGATGGACGCCGTGTTCCTCCAGGCGTTGCAATCCGATCCGGAAGGAGCGCCGGTGTTGTTTCTGCGCATGTTTGAGCGTGGCGAGCCCGATGCTCTTGTGCGCTTTTTAAGCGACGCGAGCCGGGGGCCCGTGGAAAAGCTTCGCGTCGCGTGGTCGCTACCCAAGAGGCCGATGATACGCGCCGCCCTGCAGACCGGCCTGGGAGCCATGCGGGCCGTCATGGCTGCCCGGCAGGCAAGCTCCGCGGCAAGGGGCACGGCCCTGCCGGTCGCCGGCAAGGCCGGCTTGCCGGGGCGGGTGGGGCAGCCCGTGACGCGCCCGGAGACCAAAGCCGGCCACCATGAGGCAGCGCAATGAGCGCGCCGGGTTTGCCGGAGCTTCCTTCTGGGTTGGCCCGGGGAGCGCGGTGGTCGCGATCGCTCACCGGCCGGCCGGCCGCGCCCGAAGCGACGGCACGGGGCGTACTGTTGCCGGAGCGGCTCGGTTTGTTTGCCCTGGTTACGGTCGCCTGCTGCGTGGGTTCCAGCCTCCGGCTGTTGCACCCGCAGGTGCTGGCGCCGCTTGCGATCGCCGCCGTAGCCGTGGCCATGTGGCACGGCGCTTACGACCATGTGCTGGCGAAACAAAGCCTGCGCTCCCTATCCCGTACTGGTCTTCGTCCCGGCGCTTTTGATCCCGGGTGGCTGCCCTTGTTTCTTGCCGGCTACGCGGGCCTGGCCGGGGCGACGCTGCTGGCCTGGTGGCTGTTTCCTGTGTTTTCGCTCGCGGCCTTTCTGCTGTACTCAGCCTGGCACTTCGGCACGGAGCCGGAACAGTTCAGCCCTTCGCTGCTGCCCAGCTTCGTCGCGCTGGCACTCGGGGCGGCTCCCATTGTTGCAGCCTGCCGATGGCATGCGGCCGCAGTGACGCCGATCTTTGCGGCCATGCTTGGCGCCGGCCCCGGCGCGGCGCACACGGCGGCCCAGCTCACGGGGCTGCTGGGTGCGCTGTGCTTTCCTGTGCTGGTTCCCGCCGTGGCGGGCATTGCCGGGGGCGTACTGGGCCGCACGTTTGCCGTGCGGGTGGAACTG
>CAXTWU010000291.1:0-2991 GCA_964248025.1 uncultured Acidobacteriaceae bacterium
GCAAAGTCGGCGTTGACGACGATGGAGTCGGCGGCGAGCCTGCGCTGGGCGGTGCGGAGACCGACGGCCTTGCGGCCCTCGAACAGGATCTCTTCGACGGGCTCGTCGAGCAGGATGCGTACGCCGAGCGAGCGGGCCACGCGGGCCATGGCCTCCGTGACGGAGCCGCAGCCGCCGATGGGATGAAAGACGCCGTGCTCGTACTCAAGAAACGAGAGGATGGAGAAGAGCGACGGGCACGAAAAGGGGCTCATGCCGAGGTACTTGGACTGGAACGAGAAGCCGAGCCGGATGCGCTCGTCGTTGAAGTAGGAGCGGAGGTCGGTGTCGAGCGAGCGCCAGGGACGCAGCAAGGGCAGCAGGCGCAGCATGTCGGGGTGCACCAGGTCGCGCCAGGACTCAAACGGCGACTCGAGAAAGGGGACAAACTTTTCGAGCTTGGTGCGGTTTTCCGACAGGAAGCGGAGAAAGCCGTCGGCGTCGTGCGGGCAAAGTTTGGCGATCTCGGCCTGCATTTTTTCGACGTTGGGGGTCGCGAGCAGTTCGCCGCCCGAGCCGTACACAAGGCGGTACTGAGGGTCGAGCCGGGCCATGGGGATCTCGGCTTCCAGGTCAAAGCCGGCGGCGAGAAAGATTTCGCGCAGCACGCGCGGGTACAGAAAAAAAGTGGGGCCGGTGTCGAAGCGGAATCCGTCCTTTTCAATGGTTGAGGTGCGGCCGCCGACCTGCGAACGCTTTTCAACGACCGTGACGTCGACCCCGGAGCACGCGAGCAAAATAGCTGCCGCCAGGCCGCCGGGCCCGGCTCCTACAATTGCGACCTTCCTCATGCCACCATCCCTTAAGTGTGTTGCCCGCCAGCTGGGGAGCCCGGGCGTCCATTCCATCTAAACAGATGCGGGCGGGCTGAGGGTAGAGCGAGCCGCGGTTGACGGCGATGTTGTTTTGCACGGCAGGAAAAGCGTGTTTGCGATCGCCTTTGCGCGGCGCTGAACGCGACGGGAAGTGCGGCATCTAAGCAGCCGGTTTGCCCGGGACCGCACAGACTGCCTGCGTGTTTGCATGGGGCTATGAATCGCGGAGCAGCGCGCGGACCGCGGCGCGGGCGTGCCCGATCAGCGCGGGCAGGCCGACACCCTCGTAGCTGTTGCCGGTGAGCGCGAGGCCGGGCAGGCGCGCGAGCCGCTCGGCCAGGAGACGCATACGGGCCGGGTGGCCGACCCTGTACTGCGGCAGCGAGCGCGGCCAGCGGCGCACAACGGTGTGCAAGGGAGCGGGCAGGGGCCCGAGGAAACGGGCAAAGCCGGCCCGCGCGGCTTCGGCGAGGCGGTCGTCGGGCCAGTGCTGCACCTGGGCCGCGGCACTTTCGCCGAAGAAACCGCGCAGAAACACGGAGCCCGCGGGAGCTCGATGCGGAAATTTTTGGTGCATAAAGGTTCCAGCCAGCAGCTCCGGCTGCGCCTCACCCGCCGGGAACTCCGGCCATACCGGAGCTGTCGGCTCGCGATGCACGCTGCGCCCGAGGGGTGCCAGAAAGCCAAAGCCGCGCGGGACCGGGATGCCGGCGGAATCGTTCTCGGCGAAGCAGAGCGCGACCACGACGGCGGAGGTTGCGTCCATGGTGAGCAGGGCGGCTGCCCCGGGGTCGAGCGGCGCGAGCAGGGAGCGGGTCACGTGCGCGGGGGTGGCCAGTACAACGGCGTCAAAGGCCGCGGGGTCTTGCGCACCGGTTGTGACGGTCCAGCCTGTGCCGTCGAATGCAATGGCCGCGACCGTCGTTTGGAGGCGAACCGTACGTCGCGGCAGCGCGGCGATCAATCGGTCGACCAAGGTTTCCAGGCCGGACCGCAGGGTCGTAAACACAGGCTCCGGCTCGCGGCCGAGGGCGCGCTCCGCCTCCACACGGGCCATGGTGGGGGCTATGATGCTGCCGTGTTCCCTTTCCAGCCGCACAAACGGGGCAAGTACGGCCCCCGCGCTCAGAGTGTCGATGTCGCCGCCGAAGACGCCGGCCAGCAGCGGGCCGGCGATGGTTTCCGTCACTTCGTCACCGAAGTGGCGGTGCGCAAACGAGCGCACGGATTCGTCGAAGTCCGGCGGTCGCGCGGCGGCTTCGGCCTTGAGCTCGGCGGCGCGGCCGGGCTCGCCCCGGTAAGCGAGCCGGGCCTGCTCGGAGAACAGGGGCGACTCAAGGATCGGCTCCCAGCGCGTGGGCACGATCATGCGCATGCCGTCGGGCATGGGGAGGAGCGCATTGTCCTTGGCCAGGTAGTTGCGGCGGTCGCGGTCGTTGGAGTAGATGAGTTCGCCGGCGAGCCCGAGTTCGACGGCGAGCTCGCGCGCGGCGGGCCGGTCGGAGACCCAGGAGTCGGGGCCGGTCTCGATGGTGAAGCCGCTCTCGTGGACGGTCTCGACCGTGCCGCCGACGCGACCGCTGGCCTCAAACAGGACCGGGGTGCAGCCGGGGTGCTGCGCGACTTCGTAGGCCGCGACGAGTCCGGCGAAGCCGCCGCCGATGATCGCGACCCGTCTGGATTTCGGCCGGCTTGCTGCTCGGCTCACTGTGCCGCTAGGCTCGCTTCAGCGGGCTCGGGGGTGCCGCTTTCGGGTGCTTTTGCGTCGAGCTTCGCAAAACCGCGCCGGGCGAGGTCGACGAGCGCCGCGGTGAGCAGGGGAGACTCGTTGAGCGATGGGGGACGTTCGAGCCGCATGCCGAGTTCGGCGGCAAACTCCTTGAACGCGATGTCGATGTCGTAAAGGATTTCGACGTGGTCGCACAAGAAGCCGATAGTTTGGAGGACCACGGCCTTTGCGCCACCGGTGTGCAGGGCGGTGAGTGTGTCTTCGACGGTGGGGCCGATCCAGGGGCCGCCTGCCATGCCCTGGCTTTGGAAGGCGAAGCACCAGCGGTCGGCGGGAAGACCGAGGCGCTCGGCGACAAGCGCGGCGGTGCGCTTGGCTTCGACCGGGTAGGGGTCGGGGGTGTATGGG
>CAXTWU010000292.1:0-2986 GCA_964248025.1 uncultured Acidobacteriaceae bacterium
GGCGGATCTCCGGGTTGCGACCCAGCGTGCCGGTGCCCGAGCACGGCATATCGCACAGAACCGTGCTGTAAACCGGCCCGGGCAGCAGCAGGGAAGCGTCTCCCGGCACCCAGCGCACAGGCTCGGCGCGGCCCTCGGGCGGCAGGGCGCTCCAGGGCAGGCGGCGCTCGGTGATGCGTAGCCGCGCCGCGCTCACGTCCATCGCGGTGAGTGCGGAAGCCGGGTTACGCTCGGCCAGGATCGCGGTCTTGCCCCCGGGAGCGGCGCAGGCATCAAGGATCGCCGGGCCAGCTTCGTGCGCGGCCAGCTCTCCGACCAGCTGCGAAGCTTCGTCCTGTGTGCGCCAGGGGCCTCCATCGCCGCCTTTGCCGATCCGGCGGGCGAGGGTCACAAACGCGCCGGGCTCCCCATTCTGGTCATCCTCGGAACCGGCCGGCACCCGCACCGTGACGGGCGACGGCTGCTGACCGAACGCGCAGATCGCCCTGACGCTGTCGGCACCGAACCGCTTGCGCCAGCGCTCCAGCATCCAGCGTGGGTAGGCCGCTTCCGCTTCGGCGCGGATGCCGCGCAGGGTGTCGCGCTCCCGCATAAGCCTTCGCAGCACGGCATTGGTCAGGCTGGCCATGGCCTGCCCATCGGCCTCTTTCGCCAACTCGACCGAGTCGTTAACGGCCGCGTGCGAGGGGATCCGGTCCAGAAACAGCAACTGGTAGGCTCCCATACGCATGGCAACCATCACGCCCAGGTGCATGTCGGACTCCGGGTACCGCAAGCGCGCCGCGATCTCGCGATCCAGCACCATCTGCCAGCGCAGAGTGCCGCGAACCAGCTCCGTGGTCAGGTCACGGTCCTGCCGCGACAAGGCTTCCACGCGCGGGGTCCGCAGCTGGTCGTCGGAGTGCGCGGTGCCCCGCTCGACCAGCAGCAGCACGTGGGCAGCGGCGATCCGCGCCGGGGCGACCGTCGACCTCGCGGCGGATTTCGCAACGGTGGCTAGGTGGTCAGCCAAGGCGGGCGCCTCCGATGGTTGGATGTCCCCGCAGGAAGTCCGCCGCTCCGGTCGCGCGCCTGCCTTCAAGTTGGACGTCAAGGAGCTCCACGCATCGCCCATCGCCGCAGCCAAGCAGCAGCCGGCCCTCATGAACGCTCAAAATGCCGGGTTGGCCCTGTACCGCAAATGCGGGACGCATCCTTGTGACGGTGAGTTTTTTGCCGAGCAGCATGGCCCACGCACCGGGCCAGGGCTGAAAGCCTCGCCAGCGATTCCAGACCACCTGCGCGGGGCGCGACGAATCAAACGGATCGATACTTCCATCCTCGCGAGTCAACAGCGGCGCATGGGTGGCCAGGGCGTCGTCCTGCCGCACGGGCCGGAGCGTTCCCGCATGGAGCCCGTCGAGGGTGGAAACGAGCAACCGCGCGCCCGGTTCGGCGAGGCTGCGGAACAGCTCTTCCGCCGTCGCGTCCGGGTCAATCGGCAACTCCACCCACTCCAGCATGGGACCGGTATCGAGCCCTTCTTCCAGCAGCATGGTCGTCACCCCCGTGACCGGGTCGCCATTTGCGATCGCCCACTGGATCGGCGCGGCACCACGGTACTTCGGCAGCAGCGAGCCATGAACATTGATGCAGCCCAGGCGGGGCAGCCCGAGCATCCATGGGGGGATCAGCCGCCCGTAGGCGACCACGACAATCGCGTCCGGCACCATTACTTCCAGGCGCGCCCGCAACGTTTCATTGCCGCGAACTTTTTCCGGTTGTTCCACGGGAAGCCCGGCCTCAAGCGCTGCCGTTTTCACCGCGGAAGCAGTTATCTTCATGCCACGGCCGCTCGGCCGGTCGGGCTGGGTCAGCACGAGTTCGACCGTGTGGCCTGCCTGGAGCAGCGCCCTGAGCGACGGGACGGCAAACGAAGGAGTGCCGCAAAACACCAGCCGGAGAGCCGCGCGGGACTTGCCCGGTCCACCAGAAGCGAGCTTTACCACTCGCCCGCCTTTTGCAGCTTGCGGATTTTACGAAGGATGAAGTCGCGCTTGAGCGCCGAAACACGCGCGAAGAACAAGATCCCGTGCAGGTGGTCGATCTCATGCTGAAACGCCCGCGCCAGCAGCTCTTCGCCGTCCCGCTCGCTCCACGCGCCGGTCTCGTCCTGCGCGCGCACGCGCACCCGCGCCGACCGCGACACCTTTTCGCGGATCTCCGGCAAGGACAAGCAGCCTTCATCCTCGTACTGCTTGCCTTCACGAAAGACGATCTCCGGGTTGATCAGCACGATCCGGTCCTCGGGCCGCTCCTGAAAGCTCAGGTCGATCACCGTGATCTGTTTGGAAACGCCAATTTGCGGCGCCGCCAGCCCGATCCCCTTGGCCGCGTACATCGACTCAAACATGTCGTCCACCAGCGTCCGCAGTTCCGCGTCAAACACCGCGACCGGCCCGGCTGCCCGCTGCAACACCGGGTCCGGATACTTCACAATCTCTCGGATCATTTCCCATCCACTCTCCCCCTATCGTAGAGCAGCGCGACGGCAGGAGGCGGGCCATAGTTGCGAGGAAGCGCTGCACTGTTAGTACGCGCGTATCTGTTCCAGGTAGCCCTGGTAGTTTCGCTTCAGCTCGCGCAGCGAGTCACCCCCGAACTTTTCGAGCACGAGCCTCGCAAACGCCAGCGCCACCATGGCTTCCGCCGCGACCCCGGCTGCCGGCACCACGCAAACGTCCGAGCGTTCGTAGGCGGCCTTGGTCTCCTCACGGCCCTGGTAGGTCACCGAGGCGAGCGGCCGTCGCAGGGTCGAAATCGGCTTCAGGTAGCCGCGCACGACGATGTCTTCGCCGTTCGAGATACCGCCCTCGACCCCGCCCGCATTGTTGCGCTCGCGCGTGAACCGGGTATGTCGCGCGCCGGCTTCGGCGTTCTCGGGTCCGTCGAGGCCCGCGTAGCCGATGGCGTCGTGCACCTCGGACCCCAGCGACTCGGCCGCCGT
>CAXTWU010000293.1:0-2976 GCA_964248025.1 uncultured Acidobacteriaceae bacterium
CCCGTTCCCCAGCACACAGCTGTGCAATTCAATGAGAATAGTTCTGCGCATACACATCCCGCGCCACGCCCGACTGCCGCGCCAGGTCACGCATCTCCACAGCCTGCGCCCGGGGCATGGGGCCGCCCAGCGTCACCAGAAAAGGCCGGTTGCCGCTTGGGCTCCAGGCCTCTGCCTTGAAGTTCGGGTGGCGACGGTTCACAGCGGCGGCCTTTTGCTCAGCCTCGCCCCGCCGGTTGTACGTGTACGCGACCACGCGCCACACCGGCGTGCCAGCGGCGAAACCTGCAGCGCGATCAGGGACCGGTGTCGCCTGATCCCGCCCCTGTGCGGGCTGGGCAGCCGCCACAGCCGAGGTTTCGGGTGCCGAAGCAGGCGCAGGGGCAGGAGCAGCAGTGGCCGCCGCCGCGCTGCCAGGGTGAGCCACGCTCGCCGGCTTGCTGCCGTGATGCAACAGCTCGAACAGCAGAAACAGTGCGATCAGGACCACCGCCACACCGAGCGCGATCCCACGTCCACGCGACACCCGCGCAGGCTCATCCTGCTGCCAGGCACTGCCAAATCCTTCCCCGGCCGCAACTGGCACAGCCGCGCGCGAAGAAAGTGGCTGCGCCTCGTACACGGCCACCGGTGCCCGCCCGCTGTCTGCCACGCCTGCAGACCCCGCAGCTGCCACCGGCACAGCCTTCGCCGGCGCTGCCGGTGCCACTTCGCCTGCGGGCGCAGGGGGTACAGCTGGCGTGCGCCCATTCCGTCGCAGCTCCGCCTCAATCTCGCCCACGCCCCACGCCCCGCGCGCCGTGTTGCGCACGATCGCGGCAAACGGCTCCGGCAGCGCCAGCGCGTCCGATGCATCCTGCAGCCGGTTCTGAGTCAGCGAGCGATACACGATCCCCGCCAGCCCCCAGGCATCCGTTTCCCGCGTCACCGCGCCCTCCAGCCCGGCGTCTTCCTCCGATGGCGCGGGCCGCGCGCAGTCCGATCGCAACTTGATCTCCTCCCCCGCCGCCAACACGCTTTCCGGCTCCAGCAGCCCATGCACCAGGCCCTGCCCATGCAGCGCCAGCAGCCCACCGGCCACCACCGTCGCCACCTCCTGCGCTTCCTCGGCCGACAGCCTGCGCTGCGCCAAAATATCCGCAAGGCTCTCCTGCGTCGGCTCCAGCACCGCGTAGCTCAGCGGTGTCCCGTGGAGCTCCGCATCGCCAAACCCCTCCACCCGCACCAGGTACCGGTCGCCCGCCGCCTGGATCGCCCGGTACCGCGCATGGAGCACGGCCTGGTCGTTCAGCGACTCGGTCAGCCGCAGCACCGCCGGCTTCCCGTCCGGGCGCGTCGTTGCGAACAAGGCGCTGCGACCCTCGGTCCGCAGCAGTCGGCCCAGGGTCCATTGCCCGGCCAGCGTTGTGTTTTCGTAGTCGTTCCAAAGGTGCATGGGTCAGCAAATCCTGTCCGGAGAAAGTGGAGCCGAACGGTCGCCGCGGCCTGCGCCGGGGCATACCGGAAAAAGTCAGGGAACCGCTGGCTTCCGCGGTCTTGCGCCGCTCCATCATTGTACCGGGCTCCCTCGAAGCCCAAATGCCCACGTGGCCGCCGGTACCGTCGTAAGCACCAGTACTCCTGGTGGCGGGTTACCCTTGGGCTGAGAGGCCCGCCCGTGAAGCTCATGATCGTCGAAAGCCCGAACAAGGTGAAGAAGATCAAGGCGATCCTGGGCGCCGGGTGGGACGTTGCCGCCAGCGTCGGCCACATCCGCGACCTGCCCATCAAGGATCTCGGCATCGAGATGCCCGGCTACCGGCCCGTGTACCAGCTCAGCGAACGCGGCGCCGACGTGGTCAAAACTCTCCGCGCCCGCGCCGCCCGCGCCGACTCCGTCTACCTGGCCACCGACCCCGACCGCGAAGGCGAGGCCATCGCCTGGCACCTGAAGGAAGCCCTCGCACTCAAGGCGCCGCACCGCGTTTCATTCGACGCCATCACGCCCGAGGTCATCCGCCGAGCTCTCGAAAAGCCCCGCCGCATCGACGATCACCTGGTCCATGCGCAGGAAGCCCGCCGCGTACTCGACCGGCTCGTCGGCTACAGCGTGTCGCCCGTGCTTTCGCGGCAAACCGCGCGCCGGGGCCTCAGCGCGGGCCGTGTGCAAAGCCCGGCCGTGCGGCTCGTCGTCGATCGCGAGCGCGAAATCCAGGCTTTTGTGGAGGTGCGGCACTTCGGCGCGGAGCTCGTCTTCGACAAGGCGAGCTGGCGCGCCCAGTGGGAGACCGCTCCGTACCTGAAGAAGACTTCAGCTTCCGGAGACCCTCCGAAGTACATCCTCGACGAAGCCCTCGCCGCCCGCGCCGCCGCCTGCCGAGACTGCCGTGTGCTCGCCTCCTCCAACCGCATCGAGAAGCAGCCGCCCCCGCCGCCGTTCTCCACCAGCACCCTTCTCCAAGCCGCCAGCGTGCGCCTCGGCTGGAAACCTGATCACACGTCCGGGGTCGCGCAAAAGCTGTTCGAGGCCGGGCTCATCACCTACCACCGCACCGACTCGCAAAACTTCAGCGCCGAAGCCCTGCGCGAAGTTCGCGACTACGCCGAAGCGCAGGGCCTGCCGCTGCCCGCCAGGGCCCGCAGCTTTCGCAGCCGCGGCGGCGCGCAGGAAGCCCACGAGGCCATCCGGCCCACCCATTTCGCGACCGTCGGGGCCGGTGAAGACCCGGAGCAGCAGCGGCTGTACCGGCTCATCTGGGAGCGCTCCGTCGCCTCGCAGCTCGCCGACGCCGAGTGGAGCGTCAACATGACCCGCCTCGAATCGCTTCAAGGTGAAGAAACCTTCACTTTCAAAGCCGAAGGCCGCGTGCTTCTCGTCCCCGGCTGGAAAGCGCTGACCGCCAGGGACGACGCCGATGAGGAGGAGGACAGTAAAGACGGCGGCGGCAAGGTCCCGGTACTCTCGGTCGGCTTCCCGGTCCGGGCCGAAGACGGCCG
>CAXTWU010000294.1:0-2948 GCA_964248025.1 uncultured Acidobacteriaceae bacterium
CAGGCGGAAATCGCTGCGCTCGCCGGCATGGCGCGCCCCTCTCCCACCCGCGCCGCTGCCGGCTGGTCTTCAGGTGGATCGTCAACTGTTTCCACAAGCGCTCGCACCGGCTGGAGCGGCGGACGTTCCGGCGCGGCCCGCTTCGCGACGCCGCCGGTGCCCCGGCAGCAGCCCGTCGATCCAGCGCCGTCCCGCACGACGCTTCCATCGAGCGATCTCGGGAGCACGGCAACCGCGAAACCGGCCAGAACACCGCGCGCGGCCAAAAAAACCGGCGCCCAAGCCGCATCCTCTTCTCCTGCAAAAACAACGGGGAAGAAAACGCGCGCCACCGCAACACGCTCGGTCCCGAAGACCCCAGCATCAGGCAAAATCGAAGCTCCGATTCCCTGCCCGGTCTGCAAAGCCGGTTTCGTCCGGCTGCCCCGCGAAGACAGCAAGGCCTGGAGCTGCTCCAACTGGAGCGAAGCCAAGTGTGGACTGACCGTATGGCGCACCATGGCGGCCCGCGAGCTGTCCTCCGGCGAGGTGGAAACACTCTGCCGCGAAGGACAGACCGGCAAGCTCGCCGGCTTCGTTTCCAAAGCCGGCAGACCCTTCGAGGCCTCACTCAAACTAACGGAAGAAGGAAAGGTGGAGTTTGTCTTCGGACCTCGCTAGCACATAGGCGACTTATTGCACGCCAACCAAGGTTATTCTTCTACAATCTTGCCTAACTAAGTATAATGATTGCACTTATCGCTGATTCCGGGTTGCAGGCTCAGTAAAGCCATAAGACCGGACCGATGTTCCACGTGGAACAATTTGGCTAAGTGGAACAAGCCGGGCCTCGACCTTCGAAGACCCGGCCCAGCCTTACATCGGCGGCAGCGGACTCTTGCTCGGTGCCAGAATTTCGTCCAGCCGCGCCGGCGTCCCATCCACCCTTTGCAGAGACGGATAGCGCAGGCCGCCATGGTAGTCCAGCGACACGGTCTTGTACTGGTCGCCGCGCAGCAGCTGCAGCACGATCGGCTCCGTCCCCTTTTCCGCCGCCACAATCGCCTTTCGCAGCACGTCGGCCGAGTACGCCGTTCCGTTCACCGACACCAGCTCCATGTCCGGCGTGATGCCCGCCTTGAACGCCAGGCTGTTCCACTGGACCGAGCCAATCCCGCCGCCGCTGCCGCCCGCATTGCCGCCGCGCGCCGAGCCGACCGTAAAGCCCAGCGAAGTCGCAAAGCTTGCATAGCCGCCCTTCGCCTCCGCCTTGATCAGCCATGGAATCGGCGTGTCGGTGTAGACCAGCTTGTAGCCGCCGCGCGTGATGCCGTCCTCAGGCACCGCCGGATGCAGGTCATACACACGCGTCTTCAGAAAGCCGTCCCAGTCAAATGGCACAACCGTGTTCAGCGCCTTCACCACATCTTCAAAGTGGTAAGTGAAGGTGATATAAGAACCGTTGTAAGGGCCGAAAAACACCTTCGCGAAGTCATCGAGCGACTTAGCGCCATTGGTCAGCTCGCGAATCTTGGTATCCGCGTCCAGCCAGATCAGCATGCCTTCGGTGTAGTAGTCCTCAGGCCTTTGCCAGCTGACCCAGCTCACCGGCGAGCGCTGCGAAACCGTCGGCTGGTTGGTGGTGTCGACCAGCGGACGCCACTCGCGACCTGGGCTCATCTCAAACGTCGATGCCACCAGTGCGAACACTTCGCGCGACTCTTCAGGCGTGCGCATGCCGGCACGCCCGGTCAGCACGTTGCCCCAGTACTGCGTCATCCCCTCATAGACCCAGAGCAGGTCGTCACGCATGGGTACATTGAAGTTGGGAGTCCAAAGGTCGGCCGGACGGCGGAACTTGCCGTCCCAGGAGTGGGTGTACTCGTGCCCCAGCAGGTCGCGGCCGGCGATGCCAGCCTGCCAGTCGGTAAAGTAATCGCGCCCGTGTCCATCCTCGCTCGACTGGTGATGCTCGAGGCCCACGCCGCCAACCCTGTCGCTCAGCAGCAGCAGAAAGTCGTAGTGGTCGTAGTGGTGCGAGCCGTACAACTTGTCGGCTTCCAGCGTCAGGTTCTTGTGTTTCTGGAGCTCGTCCGGCGTGATCTCCAGGTCTTCCGGCTTGTCGGCGAAGACGTCCAGGTAGACCTTGTCGGTCGGCGTGGGCGACAGGTCCACCCGCTTGTAGTGGACGCCGCCGTACAACGGCGAGTCCACCAGGTTGTTAAGCATGACGCGCTGAAACGTGATGGTGGAGCCGCTGGCCGACGCCGTTTCCAAAGCAGTCGCATACTTCCAGCCGTCGGGCAGCTTCAGGGTTACGTCAAACGGAATGTCCCGCGAGAAAAAGCCGGCCGGGTACATCAACACTTCGTTCCAGGCGAGGTCGGCGATTTCATTTGAGATCTCGATGCGACCCTCACTGTGCTTGACCGGCGACAGGTACTGGAAGTCGAGCCCGACGGTCTGCGCGCCCGGCATCAGCGGCACGTGGAAGGCGTAGACGTTGACGCGGTCGCGCACCCACTGCACGCGCTTGCCGTCGACGGTGGTCAGGATGCCGCCGAGCTTCGAAATGGGGCCGGTGGGCGAGTGGGTGCCGGGGATCCACTGCGGGTACAGCAGCACCATCTCCTTCGCGCCTTTTTCGACCGGAATGTCCTCATGCACATTCGCGAGGCGGTCAACATTGTTGCTGAGGTCGACCGACAGCCTGACCGGGCCGATGTAGGGCTTGTCGACCGGCGCTACGATCGCGGGCGGATAGGGGGTGGGCTCAGGCAGGGGCTGCTTCTGCGAAAAGGCAGTGGAAGCAAGAGCAAGGGACGCAGAGAGGAGAAAGGAGCGGGACAGGGTGGTCGCCATGGTTAGCAGCAGTGTATACGCCGTACGAAAAAGCGCCACCGTTGTTTGTCGCTGGTGCCGGGATCAGGCAGAACGTGCTTCAAGGCTTGCTTTCGAGCTTGGTAAGG
>CAXTWU010000295.1:0-2943 GCA_964248025.1 uncultured Acidobacteriaceae bacterium
AGCAGGCGATTGAACAGGGAGCTCTTGCCGGCGTTGGGGCGGCCCACGATCGCCATGCGCACGCCCGCTTGCAGCAGATGGCCCTGCTCATACGAGGCCGCAAGCTGGAGCAACGGCTCGTGCAGTGCCGCCAGTCGATGGAAAAGCTCGGGATCCGGCAGGACCGGCGTATCATCCTCGGCAAAATCGATGCCGGCCTCGAGGATGGCCACAAGCGCGATCAGCTCTGCCTTGAGCGGCGCGACGGCCCGCGACAATGCCCCGCCCAGCTGCCGCGCCGCCAGCTGCGCCCCTTCGAGCGTTTCCGCTTCAATCAGGTTGCGCACCGCTTCGGCCTGCGTCAGGTCCAGTCTGCCCGAAAGAAAGGCACGCTCTGTGAACTCACCCGGCGCAGCCAGGCGAGCACCCCCGGCCAGCGTGAGGCGCAGCAGGTGATCCAGCAGTACGGGCGAACCGTGGGCGGCGATCTCGACCGTGTCTTCACCGGTGTAGGAGCGGGGTGCGGCGAAAAAAGTCGTCAGCGCCTCATCGAGCTTTTCACCCGTTGCCGGTTCGATCACGTGGCAGAAACGCGCTCGCCCCGGCTGCAACGGGCCGGACAGCTGCCCCAACAGGGGGGTTGCGATCCGGAGGGCAGCGGGCCCGCTCAGGCGCAGGACACTGATGCCGCCACGCCCAGGCGGCGTCGCAATGGCCGCAATGGTGTCACACTCTGGCAGCTGGCCGTTCACAGCAGGTTTCAGCGGGGCCGGTCGCGTCGTAAAGTGGCGCCCCCGCCTGCATCCCTGCCACGCTCGTTCGGGACCGGCGTTGCAGGCGGCACGTACATCGTACGGTCATAGCCCGATGGAAAGACAACAAGCACGCGCTGCCTCCCTTCACCCACCGACTCACTTTCTACAGAAGGGAAGCCGCGCAGCGCGAGATGCAGCAGCCGCCGCTCACGCGAGTTGCCAGGCGGGAACGCAAACGGCTGCCCCATCCGCGCCACTGTGTCAGCAGCCGCTTGTGCGCGAAGAATCACTGCCTGCGCGCGCCGTGCCTTGAAGTTGTCGGCATCAAAGGAAACCTTGTCGTGTTCCTCGCTGTCCAGGCGCAGAAGCTTGGCCCCAACATGTTCCATGGCGCGCAGCAATTCCCCATCGCGCTCGAGCAGCAGGGCCGTGTCAGGTCCCCACAGCTCGACATAAATTTCGCGAGCTTCCAGCCCGTGGGGGTCGGCCGCGCCCGGTCCCGCTGTGATCCGGTAGCGAAGCCGCAGGCGGCCCGCTGTGGTCAGCAAGCGAAGGAAGGTGCCGAGTGTTTCGGCAGCGGCTTTGTGATCGGGGATCGGCACCCAACCAGTTTACAGTCGTTGCACAGCCGCGCGGGACTAAGCCTTTTTAGGATTGACGATGCGCGCGTTGATGGTTTTGCCGTTTTTCTTCGCCGCGCGCCGCAAGGCGATCTCACGCATTTCGCGACCCATGGCGGTCTTGTTCATCACCATCTGCACCAGGATTCCAATCAGGTTGGAGGCGGCCCAGTACAGAGCGAGGCCCGCGCCGATCGACCAGGTCATAAAGCCGAACACGGCCGGCATGGTGAGGGCCATCATGCGCTGCTGCTGCGGGTCAACGCCGGGCGACGGCGTGAGCCATTGCACCAGAAACATGGACCCGACAAACAAGATCGGGAGCAGGTGATACGGGTCCGGCGACGACAGATCGGGTACCCACAGCCAGTGCGCCTGGCGCAGTTCGATCACGTTCGACAACATGCGGTAAAAGGCGAACAGCAGCGGCCACTGGATCAGCATGGGAAGGCACGAGCCGAACATGTTGACGCCGTTGTCCTTTTGCAGCTTGAAGATCTCCTGGTTCATCTCCTGCCGCTTCGGGTCTGTCGCCTTGTACTTGGCGTAGCGCTGTTTGATCGCGTCCATTTGCGGCTGGATCCGCTGCATCTTGAGCGATGAGCGCATCATGAACACGCGCGACGGCAGAGTCACCAGCGACAGCAGCAGGGTAAGAATCAGGATCGACCAGCCCCAGTTCGCGACGATGTGGTTGTGCAGGAAACGCAGCAGCAGAAACAACGGCTGCGCCAGCACCGACCACCAGCCGAAGCTCACAATTTTGTCGAGGCTTGGGCCGCCATCGGTGCCCTTGACCGCGGACAAGGCGGACAGGGTCTTGGGTCCCACAAACAGCCGCGCGTCGAGCGTGCCGCTTGTATCGTCTAGCGCGGCACCCAGCACCGGGGCCGGCGTGGTTTCATGGTCATCCGGTTTTTTTACGTTGCGCGGAATGTCAACCACGGTATGGAGGGTCACAACGCTGCTGTTGGCTGGATGATCAGGCAGAAAAATGGAAGCAAAATACAGGTCCGAGATGCCGGCCCAGTCGTAGTTGCCGCGCAATGTGTTGCCGCCCGACACCTTTTTGATCTCCACCTGTTCGGCCTTGCCGGCCAGGCTCAGGTCAAACGTGGCGCCCGCGTACTGCGGCAGTGTTTGCTGGTCGCCGAAGCCGGAAGGCCACGCAATGGCCGCGGCAATGGGAGCGCCATTGCGGGTCGCCGACACATGGGTATGAATCACATACGTGTTGTCGAATGTGAACGTCTTGGTGATGCTGAGCCCGCCCGAGGCGTAGGTGTACGTAAGCGACCCGGGAACGGTCAGCGTGGTTGCCGTGCTGGAAGGCACATACAGGGCGGTCGCAAGCTGCGCGGTCAGCGCGGGCTCATAGGTGTAGAGCGACAACGGAAAGCCTGACCTGGGTGCCGCACGATGGTTCACCAGGTCCAGCGGATGCTGCCCCGTGTCATCCTTGTAGTTCTTCAGGATCCAGGACGTAACCTGCCCGCCGCGGTTGGAAAAGGTGATGCGGTACAGCGCATTTTCAACCGTGATCGGGGCGACCGCGGCAGCCTGCACGGCAGGGGTGCCTCCTGTTACGG
>CAXTWU010000296.1:0-2916 GCA_964248025.1 uncultured Acidobacteriaceae bacterium
GTCGTAGATGTACTCGTCGGAGACGGAGCCCATCGACTCGTTGTAGAGCAGGATGCCGCCGGTGGCCTGGCGCAGCTCTTCGTTGAAGCGGTGGAGGGCTTTGAGCTGGTCGGCGTTGGCGGGGCGCTCGGCATTGGCAGTCTTAATGAACTTTTGGTAGCCGCGGTCGAGGATGTGACCGATCTCGCCGTTGATGACGACCCCGGCGCGGACCAGGATGGCCGGGGCGGCGGGGCCGGGGGCGAGAATGGCCGCGCAGCCGTGCTTGGCAACGCGGATGGCACCCGGTGCGTTGACGACTTCAGTGCTGGGGGAGACCTCGAAATGGTAGGTGCGGAGGGTGGCGACGCAGCCGTCGAACGAGGGTGGAGCGGATTTGGTTCGGTTGAGCATGGCCGGGTGTCTGCTTTCAGAGAAGTTTGGGCTGCGCTTCGGCGTCCGGTGGCGATACGCCGGGGGCAGTGCATGCGGTGCTTTCGGGGTGCTGCTCAGCGGATAGTCTGGTGGTGCGGGTGTTCCTGAGCCATTATCGCAAGAGCCGAAGCTACACTGAAACTGTCGCACACGGCGCGCGGGCGGGCAACGTAGCCGGGCTCTCAAACGAGTTGAGAGTTGTGAACGGCGCGGGCAGCTTTGAAGGAGTACGCGAGCGCTTGCGTATGGCAGGGAGCGAATGCCGGGCCTGCTTGCGTGTGCCGAGCGAGTGGTGGAAGCGAAACGGAGTCGGGACGATGGCGGGAACAGCGTTGGGTGAGGAAAAGACGGCGGTTGGGGATAGGGAGCTTTCTGCTTTGGGAAGCAACCCGGCGGGCTTGCTGGGGGAGCTGCCGCACGGGCGCGTGGGGGAGACGCCGCTGCTGCGGATGGGCAAGATCGCGGCGCACCTGCCGGGGGTGCAGATCCTGGGCAAGGCGGAGTGGACCAACCCTGGCGGCAGCGTAAAGGACCGGGCGGCGACGGCGATCGTGCGGGCGGCGCGCGCGGCAGGGCGGCTGCTGCCGGGGCCCACGGGGCGAGTGGAGGAGCACCTGCTGGACGCGACGAGCGGCAACACGGGGATTGCGTACGCGATGCTGGGCGCGGCGCTGGGCTTTGGGGTGACGCTGTGCATGCCGACCAATGTATCGCCGGAGCGGAAACGGATTTTGCTGGCGTACGGGGCCCACGTGGTGTGGACGGACCCGGCGGATGGCTCGGATGGGGCGATCCGGAAGGCACGCGAGCTCGCCGCCGCGGAGCCCGAGCGGTATTTCTATGCCGACCAGTATGGCAACGAGAACAACTGGCTGGCGCACTACCGCACGACGGCAGACGAAATATGGCGGCAGACGGACGGACGGATCACGCATTTTGTGGCGGGGATGGGCACCAGCGGAACGATGATGGGCACGACGCGGCGGCTGCGCGAGCTGAACCCGGCGGTGCGGTGCTACTCGATGCAACCGGACAGCCCGTTTAACGGGCTGGAAGGGCTGAAGCATATGGCCACGGCGATTGTGCCGCCGATCTATGACCCGGGGCTGGCGGACCGCAACCTGGAGATGGAGACGGAGCGGGCGCACGCGATGGCGCGGCGGCTGGCTCGCGAGGAGGGGCTGCTGGTGGGGGTTTCGGCGGCCGGGAATATCGCGGCGGCCTTGCAGGTAGGGGAAGAAGAAGCGGCCGCGGGTCGCGAGGCGGTGATCGTTACGGTGCTGTGCGATGGGGCCGACAAGTACCTGAGCGAGCGGTTCTGGGAGGAAGGCTGAAGTGCTGAAGCTGACGGAGCCCGTGTGGAAGGCGATCCGGGCGCATGGGGAAGAAACGTATCCGCACGAGTGCTGCGGGGTGTTGCTGGGGCATGCCTCGGAGACCGAAAACACGGTGGAAGCAGCGGTGCGCGCGGGCAATACGCGGGTGGACTCGGCGCACAACCGGTACCACATCGCGCCGGCGGAACTGATCCGGATTCAGAGGGAAGCGCGGAGAGAGGGCTGGGATATTGTGGGGTTTTACCACTCGCACCCGGACCATCCGGCTCGCTGGTCGGCGACGGACTTTGCCGAGGCTCATTGGCTCGGTTGCTCATACGTGATCACGGCGGTGGCCGGCGGGCGCGCGGGGGAGACGAACTCGTTTCGGCTGGTGGGGACCAGTGAGGATGATAAGCGGTTTGAGGATGAGGCGGTGGAGGCGGGCTGAACTTGTGAGTGGGACAGGTTGTTTTAGCGGCCCGCCCGGCTTGTTCGTGGTGAGTGCACCCGAGCAGCACTGCTCAGAATAGAAGACCTGGTGTGTCCGAATGACAGGACCGTTGCGAGTGGTGTGTATCTCGTGTCCTGTGCCAAGCGAAGTTGGAGAGGGGGCGCTCCCAGCCTCCTCGCCATCCCTTCGTATCGCGCTACCGGTTGATTGCCTTCTGCAGATGCGCCGGGTATCTTGCGCCCTGCACCTCGATACCTGAAAGCGCGTTGTGGATCTTGCCCAGGTCACCGGGCGTAAGCTCGACCGATGCCCCGACCAGGTTTTCTTCAAGGCGGTGAAGCTTGGTCGTGCCCGGGATCGGCGCGATCCACGGCTTTTGTGCCAGCAGCCAGGCCAACGCGATTTGAGCACGTGTGACTTTCTTTTCCTCAGCGATGCGGCCAATCACATCGACAAGGGTTTGATTTGCCTTACGGGCCTCCGGGGAGAACCGCGGAACGGTGTTACGGAAGCCGGTGCTGTCGAACTTGGTCTCCTGATTGATGACCCTGTGAGGAAGCCCTTACCGAGTGGGCTAAACGGGACGAAACCGACTCCAAGCTCTTCAAGCGCCCTTACCCAGTGTTTTTGCGGCATGGCTTTCCAGTCGCGAAAGAGTGAGCGTCTTGCCCCGGAGCGGCTATTTGCGTTGAAGCAGATCGGTGAACTCCTGCGGGATTTCCACATCCTGGG
>CAXTWU010000297.1:0-2915 GCA_964248025.1 uncultured Acidobacteriaceae bacterium
CGAGGTGGCCCTCGGCGTTGAGGATGGCGTCGTTGAGGCCGGTGGCGGCCTGCGCTGTGGCGAGGCGCGCTTTGTAGGGCTTGAGGTCGGTGAACTCGAGGGGGTCGGTCGAGCGGAGATCGCCGTCGATGAGTTGAAAGCCGGGCTCAAGCAGCGAGGCGATGCGGGCGCGGGCATCAATGCGGTGGTGATAGTCGCACTTGGGGCAGACCTGGAGGTTGGATTCCACCTCGGCCTTCCAGACGGTGGCGTCGCAGCCGGGGCACTTGATCCAGAGGCCTTCGGTGCGGACGGATTTTTCACCGTTGGACTCGATGCCGTGTTGTTCGCGCTTGAACCAGCTCATGGTGGGTGGGATGGGCCTTTCGGGATGCGCCGAGCGCGCTGCCTGTTCAGTGTAAATGGATGGCAGAAGCAGCCCGCGATCCGTATCGGGTTATGCTGAATACTGCAGGACCTGCGGTGGAGGGTTCACGGTGCATTTGCATTTTCATGGAGCAGCGACCGTACGCTTCGCAGCGCAGGAAATTGCGCTGATAGGCCTGGTACTGGACAGCTGGCTGAATGGCAGGGATCGCAAAGCAGGGCGGCTGAGCCTGGCGCCTTTGTCGATTCTGCATGCTCCTGCAAAGCCGCCGGAGCCGCGTTCACTCTGGCGGCGTGGACTGCTTCCCATAAGCCTGATAAGCGGCCTGGTTTGGATTGCGTCGGTGATTGCTGGTGGCTTTAGAAAGTAAGTTGAAGAGGCACTTAGTATTCAATGCCTAACTGGGCCTGGATACCTTTTTGGTAGGCGTGTTTGCGCTCGTGCATTTCTGTCACGGTGTCGGCTAACTCGACCAGCTTAGGGTGGGCATTGCGGCCGGTGAGGATGACGTGGAGCAGGGGCGGCCGGCGGGCGAGCGCGGCGGCGACTTCTTCCGCGTCGAGCAGGCCATAGCCGACCGTGTAGAGGATTTCGTCGAGGATCAGCATGTCCCACTCGCCGGAGTCCATGGCGAGGAGGGCCTCGGCCCAGCACTCGCGGATGAGGCGGAGGTCTTCGGGGTCGGTTTCGGCGCCGCCGATCTTGATAAAGCCGCGGCCCATGGGGCGGATCTGGAAGTTGTCGCCGATGGCGAGGGCGGCGTCGAGCTCGCCGTAGTGCCAGGAGCCCTTGAGGAACTGGAGCATGAGCACGCGCATGCCGTTGCCGGCGGCGCGGAAGCCCGAGCCGAGGGCGGCGGTGGTTTTGCCTTTGCCCGCGCCGGTGAAAAGGAGCAGCAAGCCTTTGCGGCCACTGTCGGCGGCTGGAGTGGATTCGGCGCCGGCTACGTTTGGATCCGGCGGTGTGGGCGTTGCGTCGAGTGCCATGGGTTGATTGTAGGCTGCGCGATGAATGGTTTGAACGCGAAACTGCTTGTAAGTTACGGCTTGCTTCGTTTGTATAGGTGGACTTCGGAGCTATCCTCAACGCAAACATCTGGAGTTAGGCCGCAGTGTGATAAGCCCGCGCGGAAGTGACTGTCCGCGCGGGCTTCACGGCTTAGAACTCCAGGCGCAGGGAGGCTTGGCCCGTGCGATTGCCGCCGAAGTCGGAGCCGCGCGCCTGCGTGATGCTGCCGAAGGCCGGGTTGGTGACATCGAGATTGGGGTCGGCGAGGTTGGTGTGGTTGAGGATGTTGGTAAAGGTGCCCTCGGCGCGCAGGTGGATGCGCTCAGTGAAAGCGATGGTTTTGTTGACACCGGTGGACAGGTTGACGGTGCCGGGGCCGACGACGCTGCCCACGCCCTCGGTCCCGAAGCGTCCGATGGGGGCGGAACCCACGCCGGCGGTGCAGGTATTTTTTCCCTGGAGCGCTGCGAAGCCGCCGCCGCCCGGGCAGGCGAAAGCGCCGGTGTTGAACCATTGCCGGCGGCTTTGGGCGCTTGTATTGCCTTTGGCGACGCGGTCGGGGCGCTGGGCCCGGCTGAACAGGCTGCCGGAACCGGTGCCCGACGGGTCGGCGATGCCGGCCGGGATAAACGGGGTGAGAAACGGCCCGGTCTGGTAGACGAAGATATTGGACAGCTGCCAGCCGCCGACCGCGGCGTCGAGAAGCCGGGGCATGTGGGTGCCGAACTGCCGGTCTCGGCCGACCGGAATGTCAGTGAGGCCGGTCAGCAGCAGGCGGTGGCGGCGTGTGGCGGTGACGTTGCCGTAGTCGAGCGCGCGATTGCCGGACCAGGTGGCGTAGTAGCCGCCCTGCTCGTCGGAGAAGGAGGCCGGCGTGGTGGCAAAGGAGCCATAGGTTCCCTGGTTATCGGCAAGGTTCTTGGCCAGGGTATAGGAGCCGGTAAAGGAAAGCCCGTGACGGAAGCGCCGGTCAAGCTCGGCCTGCAGGGAGTTGTAGTGCGCGGCGGCTTCGGCGTTGCGGCCGTTCATGGTTTGGTAGTTGGGGAAGGGAAACGCGGACTGCGGCTGGTTGGCGGCGAGGGTGGTGGACGAGAGCGGCAGGTCGTTGTAGTTGGGTTGCCAGACGAGGTGCTGGGTCTGCAGGCCGATGTAGGAGACGCGCGCGGCGAGGCCGCCCGCAAACTCATGCTCGACCGAGAGCGCGGTCTGGAGCGAGTAGGGATCGTGCCAGTGGAGGTCGACGGGGGAGTTGTAGCTGGCGGTGCCGTACTGCGGGGTGACGCTGGTGCCGAGACCGACGTTGGGAAAGACGATGGACGGGACCTGACCCTGGGGGGAGTTATTGAAGGTTTGGAGGTCGGTTTGGAGGGTACCGGTGAGCGCGTAAAAGATCGCGCCGGAGGTAGTGATGTTGTAGTAGCCGGCACCGGCGCTGAGGACAGTTTTGCTGTTGCCAAAGGGGCGCCAGGCAAAGCCGATGCGGGGCATGAAACGAAGCCTGGGCACGGTACGCAGGCCATCGGGCAGCCCGGCCTGCGTG
>CAXTWU010000298.1:0-2897 GCA_964248025.1 uncultured Acidobacteriaceae bacterium
TGGTATCGTAATCGGTCGATACGGTCTCCGGATTGCAGTTCACCATCACGGTTTCATAGCCGTCGTCGCGCAGCGCGAAGGCCGCGTGGCAGCAGCAGTAGTCGAACTCAATGCCCTGGCCGATGCGGTTGGGCCCGGAGCCCAGGATGATGACCTTGCGCTTGCCGGTGGCGGGTGCTTCATCCTCTTCGTCGTAGCTTGAGTAGAGGTAAGGCGTGCTCGATTCGAACTCTGCCGCGCAGGTGTCCACCAGCTTGAAAACCGGTTTCACCCCGGCGTCGTGACGCATTGCGCGCACCTGCTCCACGCCGGCCGCGCCGCTCAAGCCGTACGCCTCCGCAAGCCGCTCGTCCGAGATGCCCATACGCTTGGCCTTGCGCATCTGCCCCGGTTTCAGCGCGGTCGCGGTGTCAGTCGGCCAGCCGGCAAGCTCGTCGGTGATCTGCTTGATCTGATGGAGGAACCACGGGTCCATCTGGGTGAGTCGCGCCACCTCGCGCACGCTCATGCCGCGACGGAACGCGAAGCGAATGTAGTTCAAGCGCTCGGGCTGCGGGGTGACCAGGCGATAGGTCAGCTGCTTCGGGTCCAGAGTTTCCGCGCCCACGCGACGGCCGGTTTCAAGCGCGCGCACGGCCTTCATCAACGCTTCCTTGAACGTGCGGCCCATTGCCATCACTTCGCCGACGGACTTCATCTGCGGGCTCAGCGTCTGGTCGGCTTCGGGAAACTTTTCAAACTGCCACTTGGGAATCTTGACGACCACGTAGTCGATCGAAGGCTCGAAACAGGCGGGCGTCATGCGCGTGATGTCGTTCGGGATCTCATCGAGCGTGTAGCCGACGGCGAGCTTGGCCGCGATCTTTGCGATGGGAAACCCGGTTGCCTTGGAGGCGAGCGCGGAGGAGCGCGACACACGCGGGTTCATCTCGATCACCGTCATGCGGCCGTTCGCCGGGTTCACCGCGAACTGCACGTTCGATCCGCCGGTTTCAACGCCGATCTCGCGGATGATCGCGATGGCCGCCGAGCGCATCGCCTGGTACTCGCGGTCGGTCAGCGTTTGCGCGGGTGCCACCGTAATCGAGTCGCCCGTATGCACGCCCATCGGGTCCATGTTTTCAATGGAGCAGATGATGATGACGTTGTCGGCCAGGTCGCGCACCACTTCAAGCTCGTACTCTTTCCAGCCCAGCACCGACTCTTCCAGCAGGCACTCGTGCACCGGCGACAGGTCGAGCCCGCGCGCCAGGATCTCCATCAGCTCTTCGCGGTTGTAGGCGATGCCGCCGCCCGAGCCGCCAAGGGTGAACGAAGGACGGATGATGACCGGGAAGCCCAGTTTCGTCGCGAACTCAAGCCCGTCGCGCAGGTTGTCAACCAGTGCGGATTTCGGCACGTCGAGCCCGATGCGTGCCATCGCGTCCTTGAACAGAAGGCGGTCCTCGGCCTTTTTGATCGCACCGAGCTTGGCGCCGATCAGCTCGATGCCGAACCGGTCCAGGATGCCCGCGTCCGACAGATCGACCGCCAAGTTGAGCGCGGTCTGCCCGCCGACGGTCGGCAGCACGGCAAAGACGCCGGGGCGGCCTTCGGCGATCAGCATCTCGCTTTCGATTCGCAGGATTTCTTCGACGTACGCGAGCGTAAGCGGCTCGATATAGGTGCGGTCGGCGAGCTCGGGGTCGGTCATGATGGTCGCCGGGTTTGAGTTCACCAGCACCACTTCGTAGCCTTCGGCGCGCAGGGCCTTGCAGGCCTGCGTGCCGGAGTAATCGAACTCGGCCGACTGGCCGATCACAATCGGCCCCGAGCCGATCACAAGGATTTTGGCGATGTCGTTCCTGCGTGGCATCTCGTCCTTACTGGTACACGTCTTTGCGGTGTGCAACGCCTACTGCAAGAATCACCAACTCAGCATCTTGAATCTCGCAGATGACCCGAGAGTCGCCGACGCGTAAGCGCCATAGTCCTTGCAGCTGCGCAACGAGCATGGTTCCTGCCATTCTGGGATCGGCTTGCGCAGCGATCCGCTCTTCCAGGATTCGTGTGATCCTGTCTGCCACTTGCGCATCGAGTTTACGTAGCTGCCGCAGAGCCCTCGGCTCGTACTTAACTGTCCAGGCCAAGCTCGCGCCTTACTTCTTCGGTCGAGTACGTTCTTCCATCTCCAGCCTCTCGCTCCTTGAGCGCTTCCACTGCTTCAAGGTAATCTTCGCGATCCTCCATGTAAGCTGCCACGGCCACAGTCATGAACTCCTCCGGGGTCTGCCCCGATTGTTGAGCCAGCTCATGCAGGCGTTGCTCTAGCGCTTCATTCAGCTTGATTTCCAGCATTCGCCTCCCCTCCTCTTAATGGCCCTTCCAGCTGTCCATCATCTTGCGGAACTCGCCGAACAGATAGTGTGAATCGTGCGGTCCGGGGCTTGCTTCCGGGTGGTACTGCACACTCAACAGCGGCATCGTCCGGTGGCGCAGGCCTTCCAGTGTTCCGTCATTCAAATTGATGTGCGTCAGGTCAATCTGGTTTGCATTGAGCGAGTCCGGGTCCACGGCGTAGTTGTGGTTTTGGCTCGTGATCTCGACGCGGCCGGTCGCCAGCTGCTTGACCGGGTGATTGCCACCATGGTGTCCAAACTTGAGCTTGAACGTTTTGCCGCCGAGCGCCTGGCCGATTAGCTGGTGCCCCAAGCAGATGCCGAAGACTGGCGTCTTACCGGCGAGCTCGCGAATCGCCTCATTCGCATAGGTCAGCGGCTCAGGGTCGCCGGGACCGTTCGACAGAAAGACCCCATCCGGCGAGAGCGCCAGTACATCCTCAGCCGTCGTGCGAGCCGGCACGACCGTGACCTTGCAGCCCTGCTGCCCCAGCATCTGCAGGATGTTCTGCTTGATGC
>CAXTWU010000299.1:0-1980 GCA_964248025.1 uncultured Acidobacteriaceae bacterium
CGCGCCACCATCTCTCGCCGCGCCGCCGAGCGCCTCGGCTCCGGCCATGTCTGGGTCTACCGCTCCGACATCGTAGCCATCGAGCTCGCCGACACCCCCGCCGGCCTTCTCCCCGTGCACGACCAGGCCGGCCGACCACTCGGCACCGCCCTTTGGAGCCCCACCTCTGAGATCGCCCTCCGGCTCTTCACCCGCGATGAGCTCACCCCCGAAGGTTGGCTTCCGCTTTTTCGCGAGCGCATCCAAACCGCCCTGGCACGCCGCGAAGCTCTGCTCGATGAGGGCACCGACAGCTGCCGCCTTGTTTTCTCCGAGGCCGACGAACTCCCCGGCGTGATCGTCGACAAATATGCCGGCATCGTCATCTTCCAGCTGCTTGCCGCCGGTCTCGATACCCCTGAAATCCGCTCTGCTGTTATTGAAGAGCTTTCGACCGGCCTGGGCGGGCTCCAAACCATTCTGGAGCGCCCCGACCCGCGCATCCGTGAGCTCGAGTCGCTTTCCGCCCCGGCGCTCGGCCCCCTTTGGAGCGCAACCGGCTCGCTCGAAGACGCCCCCACCGCGACCGAGTTTCGCCTGAACGGCCTTTGTTTCGGCTATGACGGCAACGCCGGGCAAAAAACAGGTGCCTTCCTCGACCAGCGACTCAACTACCGCCTGGCTGCCCAGTACGGCCATGGCGACGCGCTCGACGTGTGCACCTACCAGGGCGGCTTCGCGCTCCACCTCGCCACCACCTGCCGATCGGTCACCGGGCTCGATACCTCCGAGGCCGCGCTGACCGTCGCTGAAGCCAACCTGGCCCGCAACCGCGACGCGCTCGGCGGCATCGAGGTGGACTGGGTGCGCGGCGACGCCTTTGCCGTTCTGCGCGACTGGTCCGAAGCCGGGTCCGAGTACGATACCGTCGTGCTCGACCCGCCGGCGTTCGCCAAAACCAAGCGCGCCGCCGAGAGCGCCATGCGCGGCTACAAGGAGCTCAACCTGCGCGCGCTCAAAATGCTGCGCCCCGGCGGAACCCTGGTGACCTGCTCCTGCTCCCACCACGTCCCGCTCGACGAGTTCCAGGCCGTGGTCGCCGCGGCCGCAGGTGATGCGGGCCGCCGTGTGCGCCTTCTGGAGCGCACCGGCGCCGCCCCCGACCACCCCGTCATCCTGACCATCCCCGAAACCGAGTACCTGAAGTGCCTGGTGCTGGAGGTGGGGTGATAGATTCGGCGTATTACTGATTGACAACAACTCACTCACATAATCTGCATCCTTTTTAGATTATCCTGCGTCTATCTGAGTGTGACCGCCAAGGTCACCAAACATTCGCAGGAGACAGCACCATGGCTATCCATCGTTGGGACCCGTATCGTGACGTTCTTGGCTTGAGCAACAGCATGCAGGCGCTGCTCGGGGAGTATGCCCGCCAGACTGGCGGCCGCTCCGACGCCGACACCCTTGCCGCAGGCGCGTTTGTACCGCCAGTCGATATCTATGAGGACCAGGACAAGGTCGTTCTCACACTCGAAGTGCCGGGCATTCGGCAGGATGCCTTCGATATCTCGGTCGAGCACAACACCCTGATCGTGCGCGGCGAGCGCCAGTGGGCAAACGAACAGAAGGAAGAGAACTACCACCGTGTGGAGCGGCGCTACGGCTCGTTCAGCCGTTCGTTTACCTTGCCGCAGACGGTTGACACCCAGGCAGTCGAGGCCAGCTACGATGCCGGGGTGCTTCGCATCGAGTTGCGCAAGCGCGCTGAGTTGAAGAGTCGCCAGATCAAGGTGCAGATCGGCTCGCCCCAGCCGGCCTCGACGCAGACCGTCGAGGCAAAGGGGGCAGCCAACGCCGCGGCGAAAACCCAGCAGCCCGTCGCGGTCGCGCAGGCGCCAGGGCAAAAGGCAAGTTAACCCCGGATCATCCGCAAACGAGGCAGGCTCGGCCGCAAGCAAAGGGCGCGCCGCGCCGGGGATGTGGGTGAGATAAAAAACC
>CAXTWU010000299.1:1990-2881 GCA_964248025.1 uncultured Acidobacteriaceae bacterium
CCCCGCCGGCGGGGCCGCATCACCGCGCGCCCCCCCCCTCGCCGTGTATCTGATTGAGATAAATCACGCAGAAAGCTGTTCACACCATGGCCATTCGTTGGGATAAGTTCACCGTCAAATCGCAGGAAGCCGTGCAGGCCGCCAGTGGCGTAGCTGCCGACAACGGCAACCCCGAGCTGCTGCCGCTGCACCTCTTGTCTGCCCTGCTTGCCGACCGCGAGGGCGTCATTCTGCCCGTGCTGGAAAAGATCGGCGTGCCGACCACGCAGCTTGACACCAAGGCGAAAGAAGCACTGGCGAAGCTGCCCAAGGTGCAGGGCGGCTCGCAACCCGGCATGAGCCAGGCGCTCAACCGCGTGCTCGACCAGGCCAGCAAGGAAGCTGAAAACTTTCACGACGATTACGTCTCGACCGAGCACCTGCTGCTTGCGCTGGCTGACGCCAAAAACGACGGCGCCGGCCTGCTGCTGGCAAGTTTTGGCGCGACGCATGACGCCATTCTGAAAGCACTGACCGCGGTGCGTGGCTCGCAACGCGTAACTGACCAAAACCCCGAGGCCAAGTACCAGTCGCTCGAAAAGTATGCCAAAGACCTGACAGAGCTCGCGCGCCGCGGCAAGCTCGACCCCGTGATCGGTCGCGATGAGGAGATCCGCCGCGTGATCCAGGTACTTTCGCGCCGGACGAAAAACAATCCCGTTCTCATCGGGGAACCCGGCGTCGGCAAAACCGCCATCGTTGAAGGTCTCGCCCGTCGCGTCGTTTCAGGCGATGTCCCCGAGATTCTGCGCAACAAAAAGGTCGTCTCGCTCGACCTAGGCTCCATGCTCGCCGGGGCCAAGTACCGCGGCGAGTTTGAAGACCGGCTCAAGGCCATTCTGAAGGAGATCG
>CAXTWU010000300.1:0-2863 GCA_964248025.1 uncultured Acidobacteriaceae bacterium
GTTAGGTATGCCTAGTAGGTACGAGGATCGCCACCACGCCTGAGCTATTCAGCTACTCCTCCCGTAAGACCTCCAGCGGCTTCTGCCCCAAAATCCTGAAACTCGCGGCCCAGCCGGTCGCGACGGCGAGCGCGGCTGTCAGCAGGATGCCGGTCCAATCCGCGCGCGCATCCGACACAAACGGTACTTCGGCGATATGGAGCAGCAGCCGCGAAAGACCATTCGCGAACGCGGCCCCCGCAAGCCCGGCGAGCAGGCCCAGCACCAGGAACTCGACCGAGAACACCCCTGCGATACGCGGCCGGGTCGCGCCCAGCGTTTTCAGCACGACCACCTCGCGCACGCGCCTGAACCGTGTACTCGCAATGCTCGACGCAAGAATCACCATGCCCGAGAGGATCGAAAAACCGGCGAGAAAGCGGATCACCAGCGTGATCTGCCCCACCACGTGCTGAATGGTGTCGAGAATATCGGCGATGTTGATCGCCGTCACCGTCGGGTAATGCGCGAACAACACCCGTTGCAGATCGGCAATGCGCCCCGGCTGCATGTGCATGGCCGCGTACCAGACCACCGGCATGCCGCGCAGCTGCGCGGGCGCAAAGATAAACTCGCTACGGCTCGAGATATGCTGGCCATCCACCTTGTAGATCGCCGCGACCGTTGAGCTGAAGTGCTGTCCGTCAGACGAGAAACCAATCTGCGATCCGACATGGAGGTGCAGCCGATTCGCAATGCGATCAATCACCGCAACCGAATGCGCGTTTTCGTTGGTCCACCACGCGCCCTTTTCCACGCGAATGCCGGCCGGCGTCTGCGCAGCCCAGGTAAACGACAGAGTCCGCCGCAGATGCATCGGGTACTTCTTGCGATCCAGCTGCGCGACCGGCGTGCCTTCGAGTGTGTCGAGCGAGCCCGTCAGGATCGGCAGGGCTTCAAAATTGCGCTCGGCCCCGGGCTGCGCCAACACCAGCTGCCGCACACCGTCGATCTCGCCCGAAGCGATGTCGATCAGGAAAACATTGGGCGTGTTGGTCGCCATCGCCGTGTGCATGCGTTCCACAATCGAGCGCTGCATCAGAAACACACTCAGGATCAGCATCACGCCGACCCCAAGTGCCGCAAGGACGGCAGCCGACTGGTTGCCCGGCCGGTACAGGTTGGCCAGGCCGTGACGCAGTGTCGAAGGCAAGGAAAGACGCGTCCGGTTGAGCACTGCCCGCAGCAGCCGCAGCAGCCCGGAAGACAGCGCCAGCAACACCAGCAGCGACAGCGCGAGCGAGCCCGCGAACCAGGTGCCGCCCTTCCAGGAGTCCGACAGTAGGGCCGCAATGGCCGCGAGCGCCACCACAATCGCCACCATAGCGACGAGTTGCACGGAGCTTTCGCGCACACGCCGCGCAAACGAGCGCACCGCCTGCCCCGGCTCCGCGGTCTCCACCAGCCTGCGCAGCACCACGCTCGGGCGAATGTTGCGCACCTCCAGCAACGGCGGCACGCTGAACAGCATGGTCGTCAGAATGCCGGTTGAAAACGCGCCCGCGACCGGCAGCCACGGCAAACGCAATGGCGGCCGAATCGGCAGCAACGAGCCCAGCACCGACGGCAGAACCCACTCGACCGCCACGCCCAGCACCACGCCCAGCAGCGCGCCGGCGCAGCCCAGCAGCAGGGTTTGCAGCACGTAAATGCGCAAGATGTCGGCCGAGCGCGCCCCCATCGACTTCATAATGGCAATGCCGTCGATCCGCTGTTGCAGGTGCGCGCGCATCGCCATCGCCACGCCGATGGCTCCCAACACCATCGCCACCAGGCAGATCAGGCTCAGCAATCCACGCGCCTGGTCCAGGCCCTCCGTCAGCTCCGGCGAGCCTTCACGGTAGTCGCCCACCTGCGCCTCCGGCAGCGCATGCTCCAGCGCCGCCCGATCCCCCGCGATCGGGGCGTCCAGCGGCAGCTTGAACAGGAACCGCTCGGTTGAGCGGCTGCCCGGCTGCAGCAGCCCGATCGCCTCCACCGCATGCCGCGTCATCATCACGCGCGGGCCGATACCCACGCCCGCCGTGAGGCGGTCAGGCTCCTTCGCAATCAGCGCCGCAATGCGAAAAGGCGCTCCGCCGATCCGAAGGTTCGCGCCGACGTGCGTATGGAGACGCACCAGCAGGCTTTCATCCACCACCACCGAGTGGTCGGTCAGCGCGGCTGTCAGCGGCTCATCCGGCTGCAGCTTCACCGTTCCGTAGAACGGGTACTTCGCCGGATCGACCACTTTGAGCGAGACCAACAGCGGCACCGGGTCGCCTTCCACCCCGGCCATCGACGCCATCTCCGTCACCTGCGTCATCTCGGCGCCGGCATTCGAGGCAAAGCGCTGCAAACGCTCCTGTTCTTTCCCATCAAGGGTACGGCTCATGCGCGCCGAAAGATCGGCCGCGAGAATCGACCGCGCTTGCCCCAGCAGTGTCGTCGAGAACGAGTCGGCAAAGCCCCGCACCCCGGTCAGGGCGCCCACGCCGATGGCAACCGACAGGATCACAAAGATGAACTTGACCCGCGCAAACATCAGCTCGCGCGCGGCGATACGGAGCGCGGTGCGCCACGGCAGGGCAGGCTTGGTAGCTTCAGCCATGCAACACCCCGGTGTTTGCCGTCGACGCGCCGACCAGCTCGTCCTCGATCATCACCCCGTCGCGCAACACCACGCGGCGGTCGGCGCGCGCGGCAATCTGCGGGTCGTGCGTCACCATCACCAGCGTCGTGCCGGCCTCGCGCTGCCGTGTTGTCAACAGTTCCAGTACATGCTGCCCATTGGCCGTGTCCAGGTTGCCGGTCGGCTCGTCGGCCAGCACAATCGGCGGCTCCA
>CAXTWU010000301.1:0-2839 GCA_964248025.1 uncultured Acidobacteriaceae bacterium
GTCATGTTGCCGGCGAGTACGTGATCAACCCGACCTATGCCGAGCGCAAGGAAAGTACGGTCAACATCACGGTGGTGGGCACGGCTGACGGGATCGTGATGATCGAGTCGGGCGCGAGCGGCGTGAGCGAGGAGATCGTGCTGGGCGCGATCGACTTCGCGCACGGCGAGATCAAGAAGATCGTAGCCAAGATCAACGAACTGGTCGGGCTGTCGGGCAAGCCGAAGCGCAAGCTGACCCCGCTCGAGCATGACGAGGCTTACTTCGAGCAGCTGAAGAGCAAGGTGGGCGATCGCCTGAAGGACGCGCTCGACACCGCCAGGCATGCGAAAACCGATAGCTATGCGCTGGTAAAGAGCATCAAGGACGAGCTGCAGGCCGAGGTGAAGCAGCTGCCCGAGAACGAGCAGAGTGCGGCCAAAAAGAAGCTGGGCCAGTACTATGAGCTGCTGCGGGAGCAAATTTTCCGCCAGCAGGTGACCAAGGACCGGATCCGCCCGGATCGTCGCGCCTTCGACCAGATTCGCCCGATCTCGATTGAGACCTCGGTGCTCCCGCGCACGCACGGTTCGGCCTTGTTTACACGCGGCGAAACGCAGGCGCTGGTGACCTGCACCTTGGGCACCGGCGACGACGCGCAGCGTCTGGAAACGTTTGAAGGGGAGCAGAAGAAGAAGTTTATGCTTCACTACAACTTTCCTCCGTTCTCCGTTGGAGAGACGGGACGTATGACCGGGGTAGGCCGTCGCGAGATCGGCCACGGCGCGCTGGCCGAGCGGGCGATTGCGGCTGTGCTGCCGAGCGAGGCCGAGAGCCCCTATGCGTACCGGATTGTGTCGGACATTCTTGAGTCCAATGGCTCATCGTCGATGGCTTCGGTGTGCGGCGCGAGCCTGGCGCTGATGGATGCCGGCATCCAGCTGAAGGGCTCGGTCGCGGGCATTGCGATGGGCCTGGTCAAGGAAGGCGACGATTATGCCATCCTGACCGACATCGCGGGCGCGGAAGATCACTACGGCGACATGGACTTCAAGGTCGCAGGGACCCGCGAGGGTATTACGGCCCTACAGATGGACATCAAGATCGGCGGCATCACGTCGGCGATCATGCGCGAAGCGATGGAGCAGGCACGTCGAGGACGGCTGTTTTTGCTGGACACGATGGACGCCCACCTGGCCGAAGCGCGGACCAGCAAGAGCAAGCATGCGCCGCAGATCAAGACGCTGCAAATCCCCGTGGACAAGATCCGCGACCTGATCGGACCGGGCGGCAAGGTGATCCGCGGGATCATCGAGCAGACCGGCGTCAAGATCGACGTGGAAGACACGGGCCGCGTGAGCGTGGCTTCGAGCGACGCCGATGGGCTGGCCAAGGCGCTGGAGATCATCAACAACCTGACGGCGGTGCCGGAGATCGGCAAGACCTACCTGGGCAAGGTGGTTCGCCTCGCGGAGTTCGGCGCTTTTGTGGAGCTGTTTCCGGGTACGGACGGCCTGCTCCATGTCTCCGAGATCGCGGAACATCGCGTCAAGGAAGTCAAGGACGAGCTGAACGAGGGCGACCAGATCCTGGTGAAGGTGTTGGGCATTGAGGGCAACCGGATCAAGCTGTCGCGCAAGGCCCTGCTCAAGGAGCAGCGCGAAAAGCTGGGATTGCCGCTGCAGCAGCAGTCCCCCGAAGGGATGCACAGTGAGCGGGCTCAGGCGCCGCGCGGTGACGCGCAGCCGGCAAGCAACACCGGCACCATTACGATCGAAGGCGGCGACGAGCTTGACGACGACTTCGATGGCGGGGACGACGGGGAAGAGAGCGACGAGCCAAACGGCAACCGGGACGAGGCAGCGGTCGGCGTGCCGGCCGGCGGAGTTTCAGCCGGAGCAGCCGCGAGCCAGCGCCGGCGACGTGGACGCGGTCGCGGCGGACGGCCGGGCGGTGCAGGCGGCGGTCGTGGACCGGGTCAGGGTGGCGGCGGTAATCGCTAGCCTGCTCCCTTCACAAAAAGGTCGCGCGAAAGCGCGGCCTTTTCCTATGTGCACAGGATGCAGGACCGGCGGCGCTCGACAAACCCGATAAACCCGACAAACCCGACAGGGGGGAAGTGGCACTCAAGGAAGCGTGACCTGTGCCAGCACCTCTTGCAGGGCGGCCTCCCAGCTCGGCAGGTGCACGCCGAACCGCTGGTTCAGTTTGCGGTTGGAAAGCACCGAGTTGTGAGGACGGCGCGCCGCCGCAGGAAAAGCCTCGCTACCAATCGGAACCAGGACCGGCGGGCGGCACAGCCCGCGCTGCGCTGTCGCTGAAAAGATTGCCTGCGCGAAGCCGTGCCAGCTGGTTTGACCCGCGCAGGTCGCGTGATACACCCCGGTCCACTCCTCCGGAGAGCCAACATCATCGTTCATGATCGAGTCGATAACGGCACGAGTGGCCGCGGCCAGGGCTGAAGCGGAGGTGGGCGCGCCATGCTGATCGCCGACGATGTGCAGAAACTCTTTTTCGCGGCCGAGGCGCAGCATGGTCCGCAGAAAGTTATGACCGGCCGGCGCATACACCCAGCTGGTTCGCAGAACGATGTGCCGGGAGCAGCGGGCTGCGATGGCTTGCTCGCCGGCAAGCTTGCTGCGGCCATACACGTTCAAGGGCGCAGGCCGGTCCGTTTCCACCCACGGCCCCGGTTTGCTCCCGTCAAAGACGTAGTCGGTCGAATAATGAACCAGTGTGGCCCCGGCGCGTTCTGCCTCGTCGGCGATGACGGCGACGGAACGGTGGTTGACGCAGTCCGCCAGCTCCGGTTCCGCCTCGGCACGATCCACGGCGGTATAGGCCGCGGCATTGAGAATGA
>CAXTWU010000302.1:0-2832 GCA_964248025.1 uncultured Acidobacteriaceae bacterium
ACCTGGTTGTGAGCGACCTGCTGCTGCCCGGCATGGACGGCAACGAGATGGTACGACGCATCAAGGCCGATGCGCCCGAAACCCCGGCCATGCTGGTGAGCTCCACCGTGAAAGACTTTGCACGGGCGGACGCGGCCGACGCGTTTCTGCCTAAGGGCGCGACGACGCCCAGCGAGATGATGGAGCGCATCCGGGCGCTGCTGGTGCGCAAGCGCGGGCCCAAGCGCGCCGCCGCCGGCCATGGCAGCCTCCCTGCGTTCAACGGCGGCATGGACGCGCACGCCTGAGCCAGTCTCCAAAGCGTAACCTAGAATCAAGGTTATGGATTCCCAGGCAGCACCCATGATTGAGGCCGAGCATCTCGGCAAAACCTACCGGACCGGCAAGCTGAAAGTGCCCGCGTTGATCGATGTTTCCTTTTCCGCGGCTGCGGGCGAATTCGTCTCCATCGTGGGCCCTTCAGGCAGCGGCAAGTCGACGCTCTTCTACATATTGGGTGGGCTAACGCGGGCAAGCTCCGGCCATGTGCGCGTCGGCGGGGTGGATTTCGCAGCGTTGGGCGATGCGGAACTGACCCGCATGCGCAGGTCCAAGATCGGGTTTGTATTTCAAAAGTTCAACCTGCTGCCGACGCTGACAGCCATGAGCAATATCGAGATCGCGCACGACATCGCCGCGTCTGGTGAGCCGCTTGACCGCAGGCGGCTAGGGGAGCTGGCTGAGATGCTGGGCATCGCCGGCAGGTTGGGGCACCGGCCCTCGGAGCTGTCAGGGGGCGAGCAGCAGCGAGTGGCAATTCTGCGCGCACTGGTCACCAAGCCGGCGATTATCCTGGCGGACGAGCCGACCGGCAACCTGGACACCAAAAACTCGGAAGCGGTGCTGGAACTGCTTCAGCACTCCAACAAAGTGTTTGGGCAAACAGTGCTGATGATCACCCACAACCCGGAAGCCGCCGCCTTTGCGGATCGCACCCTGCGCATGCGCGATGGAGCCATGCTGGCGGCGGAGTCAAGCGCCGTGCCAATGCCATCCGGCGCATAACCGGATCGCGAGTGAGTAGCGAAGCCACTGGCCGCGAAGCTTCACCGGTTTGGGACTCGCTCGCCTTGTTTGACCGGCCGGGCGCGCGTTGGTAGACTTCAACCTGTACCAAGCGGGAGTAGCTCAGTGGTAGAGCATCGCCTTGCCAAGGCGAGGGTCGCGGGTTCAAGTCCCGTCTCCCGCTCCAGATCGCTGCTTCGCCTCCCAGGCGGGCAGATATGGCTTTTCACGATGGTCGTGGCGCGGTACCCAAGTGGTAAGGGAGAGGTCTGCAAAACCTTTATGCGCCGGTTCGATCCCGGCCCGCGCCTCCAACCTGATTTCTTCAGCTGACCCAGCATCCACAATCGCCATTGCAGCAACCGCGGTCTGCAGAGTCAGGTCGTTGCTCTGCAGCGACAGCAGGCTTCGATCTCCCGACTGCGCGTAATCTTGGCTGAAACCCTGCCCTTGCGGTCAGCGCGATCCGCCCGGCACGTTGCCATGTTTGGATCCCGACCTTTAAGTATGGCTTTCGCAGGTCGCTGCGCATGAGCGAACACATGCGGCTGATACTCCGCTTATGGGTCAGCTTGTGCACGGCTCCGGCGAAGCAGGCGTACTTCGTCCATGGAGCAGAAACAAGGGCCTCTGCCTAAGTAGTGGACATTTGCAGCAAATGCAAGTGTTATTTGCCGGTTCAATCCGGTATTTCCACTGAGTGGAGGTGCATGATGAAGTCAGCCGCAAGCACCACTTATTCTGCCGTGAAGTGTGGCTACTCCGCTTCGAAAAATCTACCGGCGTTGCCCGCAGAACCTATGTTCCGGGCAGGCCTTTCAAGGAGATCGATCCTTATGCCATCCACGACGACCGTTCCTGCACCACCCATTCATGTGCCATCGACGACACCCGTGCTTGCACCACCCTTCCATGTGCAATCGACCGCAGACCAGCTCCGGTCCGGGTTTCCCTACTTCGCTTATCATGAGTCGGTTTCCGCTTTGTGGAGCGATAAGTGGAGGATGCCTTGTTCGCACGGCATTTATCCATTTACGGACGGAAACGTGGAAGATTTTGAGCCAATCTTCGCGGAGCTGGTAAAGCTATCCGGCAACGATCCGGCTTTTCTTTACCGGCCGGATGAGTATGCACAACCGTTTCTGGCCGCGGGGGCGCACCTGGTTGCCCTGGCGGAGCAGGCCGAAGGTCAAGCGGATACCCCAAAGGCGTTGGACCTGTACCTGCGTGCGGCGGCGGTCTACCGTATCGGCCGGTTCCCGATCAATCGCTCCCGGGTCAGCGAGGAAGCCTGGCAGAAAGGAAAGGCGGCCTATGGCAAGGCAGGGCAGTATCTCAAGCCACCGAGCATCCCGGTAAACATCCCATTCGAGCATGCCGTTACAGCAGCCGGCGACGCCGATGTGCCGATTCAAACCTATCTGCGCACGCCCACGGGGACCAAGCCGAAAGAAGGCTGGCCTGTTGTTCTTTTTATCTGCGGCCTGGATGCTTACAAGACCGATCACACACCGCGCACCCAGAAGCATGTCGATCACGGCTATGCGACCCTCAGCTTCGAGATACCCGGGACCGGCGATTGTCCAGCGGCGCCGAATGATCCGAATTCTCCGGACCGGCTCATGAGCAGTGTTCTGGACTGGGTCGTCGCCAATGCTGCCGAATACGGCTTTGACCCGACAAAGATTATCGCTCGCGGCATCAGCACAGGCGGGTACTACGCCATGCGCATCGCCCACACCCACGCGGATCGCCTTTTTGCCGTGGTGGCCCAGGGCGGCGGCTGCC
>CAXTWU010000303.1:0-2785 GCA_964248025.1 uncultured Acidobacteriaceae bacterium
GTGCTGCGCTGGCTGCACACCGGGCAGATCGCCGCGATGACGCGCGACGCGGTCATTACCGGCGGCATGCTGCCCAAGCTCCATGCCTGCCGCGAAGCCCTCGCGCAGGGGGTCAAGCGCGTGCGGATTCTGCCGGCGGAACGCGCCTCGCTGCTGCCGGAGCTTTGCTCCTCGCGCATCCCGGACGGGACGGAGGTGCTGGTCGCCTGAGCCACCGGCAGGGATTGAAAAGGATGTTTTTTGAGGCGCGGCCTCCCTTGCCGCCCCGTCTGGTTCTTAATTCAAGGGAGACGGGCCGCGTTCGTCCGGCAGTTCGGCGATACGGCTAAGCATTGGAGGGACGAATGAACCTGAAGGAACTGCAGGCTGCCGAACAACGGCTGCTGGTGCCTACTTACGAGCGCAATCCCCTGCTGATTACAGGCGGCGATGGCGTGTACCTGACGGCCGAGGACGGCACCCGCTACCTCGACCTGCTGAGCGGTATCGGCGTAAGCGCGCTTGGCTATGCGCACCCAGTCATCGAGGGGGCGCTGCGCGAGGCCGCCGCGCTGCCGCTGCACATCTCAAACCTCTTTTTTCATCCCGGGCAGGCCGAGCTGGCCGAACGGCTTACACGCGCCTCCGGGCTTGATCGCGCTTTCTTCTCCAACAGTGGCACCGAAGCCTGGGAGGCTGCGCTCAAGTTCGCGCGGGCCTACAGCACACTGCGCCGGGGAGAAGGGGCAACGCTCGGCACGCGCTTTCTTTGCGTGACGGGCTCGTTTCACGGGCGCACCATGGGCTCGGTGTCCACCACGCACAAGCTGAAGTATCGCGAGCCGTTCGCGCCGCTTGTGCCCGGCGTCGACTTCATTGCGTTCGACGACGTTTCCGCCCTCGAACAGATCTGGTCGAGCGAATATTGCGCAATCCTGCTGGAGCCGATCCAGGGCGAAGGCGGCATCCGTCCGCTTTCGCAGCGCTTTCTTGATACCGCGCAGCGGCTCACGCGTGAAACCGGCGCCCTGCTTGTTGCCGATGAGATCCAGGCCGGCTTCGGGCGCACGGGCAAATGGTTCGCGTTTCAGCACTACGGTCTGGCGCCCGACATCGTAACCGTCGCCAAGCCCTTGGCCGGCGGGCTGCCGCTCGGCGCAACCCTGGTCACCGATGAGGTGGCGCGCGCCATTCACCCGGGCATGCACGGAACGACCTTCGGCGGCGGTCCCTTCGCTTGCCGGGTGGCCATCGCAGTCTTCGATGAGATCGAGCGGTCGGGTCTGCTTGCCCATATCGATGAGGTCGGCGGCTACTTCAAGGATCAGTTGCTGACCCTGCAGCAGCGCCACGCGAGCATCACAGAGATTCGCGGTCTGGGCCTGATGCTTGCGATCGAGCTGAACGATGCCGAGCATGCCAAGGCCGCGCTCGCGCACATGCTGCGCGAGCACAGGATCATTCTGAATCGCACGAGCGAAACCGTGCTGCGCTTTTTGCCGCCCTACATCCTTGAAAAGCATCATGTGGATACGGCGATCGCCGCACTCGAACAGACGCTCTCACACCTGACCGCACCGGAGCTTGCAAGCGCCGCGCACACTGGAGGCAAACTTGGCGACTAACACCCTGATCGAAGCGCCGGCTGCGGCACCCATGGCACTGACAACAGCCGATTTTTGCGACGCGCGCGAGTCGCTGGCCGGGCGCGACCTTTGCTCGATCGCCGACTTTTCACCAGGCGAGATTGCAGCCGTTCTCGCGCTGGCCCACCGCGTCAAACGCGAGCCGCGCGCTTTTCGCAGCGCGCTGGACGCGCAGCAGATGGTGATGTTTTTCGAGAAAGCTTCCCTGCGCACACGGCTGACCTTTGAGGTCGCCATGAACACGACGGGCGGCTCCGCCATGTTTGTCGACCAAACGCAATCCCCGCTGGGCGAACGCGAATCGCTGGCCGACATGTCGCGCAACGTGGAGCGTTGGGTGCAGGCGATCGTGCTGCGCACCTACGCGCACGAGACCACTACGGAGATGGCGCAGTACGCGGCCTGCCCGGTGATCAACGCGCTGTCGGACCATGAGCACCCTTGCCAGGCACTGGCCGACTTTATGACGATCGAGGAACGATTTGGAGGCTCGGCACGCGGTGTGCGATTCACCTATGTGGGCGATGGCAACAACGTGTGCCACTCGCTGATGCTGCTTGCCGCGCAGCTGGGCGCGCACTGCACGGTCGGCACCCCGCGCAACTACGCACCCAAGGCCGACGTGGTGGCGCAGGCTCGCGCCATCGCCAACAACACGGGCTCGGAGATCACGCTGATGCAGGACCCGGTGGCCGCCGTGATGGAAGCGGATGCGGTGTACACGGACGTCGTCACCAGCATGGGATTTGAACACGAGGCGACCAAGCGCGCGCCGATCTTCAAGCCTTACCAGGTGAACGAAGCCTTGATGGCGCACGCGCAACCGCACGCAGCCTTTATGCACTGTCTGCCCGCGCACCGCAATGCGGAGGTGACGGACGCGGTCTTCGACGGGCCCAACTCGGTGGTCTTTGAACAAGCGGAAAACCGCATGCACGCGCAAAAAGCGTTGCTACTGCTGCTGCTCGGTGCACCGCTGCCGGCACTCGGCTAAAAGGGAATCAGGAGAATGAAATGGCAAACGAAAAAGTAGTGCTGGCGTACTCGGGCGGACTCGATACTTCAATCATCATTCCGTGGCTGAACGAAAATTACGGCATGGATGTGATCGCGATGGTCGCCGATGTGGGCCAGGGCGAGGACATCGACGCGGTGGTCGC
>CAXTWU010000304.1:0-2735 GCA_964248025.1 uncultured Acidobacteriaceae bacterium
GAGGTCGTCGATCGCGTCGCGCGCGAAGTCCCCGGCACTCTGCTGCTGGCCGAGGCCTTCTGGCTCATGGAAGGCTATTTCGTCCGCACACTGGGCATGCACCGCGTCTACAACTCGGCCTTCATGGTCATGCTGCGCGACGAGGATAACGCCAACTACCGCAAGGTTCTCAAGAACACGCTGGAGTTCGACCCCGGCATCATGAAGCGCTATGTCAACTTCATGTCGAACCCGGACGAGCGCACCGCCATCGACCAGTTCGGCTCCGGCGACAAGTTTTTCGGCATCGCCACGCTGATGGCTACGCTGCCCGGCCTGCCGATGTTCGGCCATGGCCAGGTGGAAGGCTTCACGGAAAAGTACGGCATGGAGTACTACCGCCCGCGCTTTGACGAGTGGGCGAACGACGACCTCGTCGCGCGGCATAACCGCGAGATTGCTCCCTTGCTGCACCAGCGGGACCTCTTCGCCGAGAGTGAAAACTTCCTGCTGTACGACTGCTGGGGCGACGGCGGCCATGTTGAGGAAAACGTCTTTGCCTTCTCCAACCAGCGCGACGGCAAACGGGCACTGGTGGTTTACAACAACAGCTACTCGGGCGTGCGCGGCACCCTGCATCACTCCGCCGCTTACATGGACAAGGGCGCGGGCCATCTACGGCAGCGGTCGCTCACCGACGCACTCGCGTTGCCGGCGGATCGCGAGACCATCCTGGCCTGGCGCGACAACGCCACCGGCCTCCATCACCTGCGCCGCGCGAACGAGTTCAACGAGCGCGGCTTCCCGGTGGACCTGCGCGGCTACGGCTACACCGTGCTGCTGGACTGGCGCGACTTACGCTCGGACGCGACCCACGCCTGGGATCGCTTGTGCGACCTGCTGGGCGGGCGCGGCGTTGAGAACCTCGACCGCGCCTTGCTTCAGCTGGAGCTCGAGCCTGTCCATCAGGCCCTGCGCCAGGCACTCGATCCGAAGCTGGTGCGCGAGTTCGCGACCCTTGCGGCCACAACCCCGGCAACGGTTCAAAACACCCCCGAGCTGCTGCCCCACAGCGAGCTGCTGGAGCAGTGGATCACCCGCGCTGGCCGCTTTGTTGCCTTGAGCCGCGAGGAGTACGCGAAACGCCTTGCGCCCGAACTGCCGCTGGCGCCCATCGCCGAACCCGATTCGCCTCTTGGGGGTGAAGGGTCGTCCGTCTTCGAACCCTCGCTCGAAGCAGCGCCCGAAGTCTCGCTCACCGCGACCGCGACGAAGGCTGCAGGGTCCACCGCGCCGCAGGCCTCTGCGCTTGTTTCGCCGGAACTGCAGGCGGCCCAGACTGCAAACGAGCAGGCGCTCACCGAAACACGGCTCCGCGCCCGCGTGGAGGCCCTGCTGCGCCTGCCGCTGGCCGAGGCCGAGTTTGCCGAGCCCTGGCCGCCCGAAGCCCGCCGCGTCCTGCCCAGCACCAGCCCACTGACCAATGCCGGGGCCGTTTGGGCTCCCGTGCTCGCCTACACGCTGCTCGCCGCCGCAGGCGAGTCGCTTTCACTCGCCAACCCTTCCACGCCGGCGCTTGCCCTTTTTGACCGGTTCGACCTGCGCCCGGTGCTTGCCGATGCCCTGGCTGCACTCGACTTCAGCGGACAGGACAGGTGGCGTGCCGCGGCCCGCGTTCGTCTCGCGCTGACTGCCGGCATTCGGCCCTCGGAGCCTGAGCCCACCGGGCATCACGCGGAGACTCTTTTGTTGGTCCAGGCCGACGAGCTGGCCGACCTGTCGAACCCGGCGGCTGCACCCACCCGCCTGCATGGCTTGCCCGCTCTTGCCTGGCAAGACCCCGACCTGCGCTGGCTTGCCGGGGTGAACGAGCACGAAGGCACCACCTGGTTCAACAAGGAAGCACACGCGGAGATGATCTGGTGGCACAGCCTGCCGGAGCTCCTGCAGATCACCGCCGGTCCCACGGTCGATCCAAAGGAGGTGGAAGCGCTCGCCTCCACGCTGGCCCTCGCCATGACGAGTGCCGCTGACGCCGGATACTGCCTTGCGAAGCCCGCGGTGACGCCGGACCCCTCTTCCGCAGCCACCACCGAAGGCATCCTGACCGTGCAACCGGTCGAAACGCTGGAGCCGGTCGAGAGCAAGCAGGCAGTCGAGATACTGGAGCCGGTCGAGGTTCTGGAGCCGGTGGAAGTGTCGAAGCCCGTCGAGGTCGTCGAACCCACGGAGGTACTGCAACCGGTTGAGGTCCTGGAGCCTGTCGAGACTCTGGAGCCTGTCGAGACTCTGGAGCCCGTGGACGCTCCAAAGCCTACGCAAGTGTCGCCACCGGTGGGAAGCCTCAAGCCCGCAACCCATCCGGCAACCCTCGCGACAGCGAACCCGGTCCGCGTCCCACCTCCGTTGCCGCTCGATCCGGTCCCGACGGTTCAGCCCGAAACAGCGTCTCTGCTCACTCCAACCCTGCCCTCCGACTCTTCAGTTGCCGCTGAATCCTACCGGGTCGACATCGAAGCGCTCCCGGTCGCCCAGATCGTGCCCATCGCCGAAGCTCCGCTCAAGTCCGGCAAGTCCTCAAAGCCGACGCCGGGCAAAGAAAAAAGGAGACTCTGAGTCACTACGTGTGTTCAGCAGCCACAAGAACGGTCTCCAAAAAGGTCCGTTCTTGTGGCTGAATTAAACGCCGCGTGAGCGGCCGCTTCCCGCACGCCTATTCATCGAGGCGCCCGCAGGGGTCATCAGAACTCCTCGTG
>CAXTWU010000305.1:0-2716 GCA_964248025.1 uncultured Acidobacteriaceae bacterium
TGTTTGTGCACGGGATCTTTGCAGCCAAATGTATAAATATGCACCGTGGTGCATAGCTACTTAGGTTTTACGGTACTTCGGTACCGTTTGCACAGGATTATAGCCTTTGTGCGGGCCTTGACGGGGTGGTGCCTGAACTTGCGTGTTTGCTCGTCTTCAGTTCCGTTTTGGAACTGGATTGTGACTTTCGTGCGGGCCTCTACATAGAGGCATCGCTTCAGTCTGGTTTTTATGACCGATAAAGATATTAGGTCGTGTGCTTTCGTTGGATCGCGGGATGAGCCGGAGTGAGCCGGTTTATCTCTGATCGGCGATCGCTCTACCGGGAGAGCGTCGCCGCTGGCTTCATCCTGCGAGAGGCTGCAATGAGTCGGCGGTGATGGGCGGCATTGGTAGGGAGCGGATTGCTTGATCAGCTTACGGCACCAAGCCGAGTTCATTGTGTGAGCTGAGGAGCAAATACCGGCTGTTTGATGTGACGTTTACCAGGGCCACTGAACTCGGACCACCGCCGAGCGATCGTGCGAGAACGGCAGGACGCATGAACGCAGCGGGTATTGTGACGTGCTACGCTGCACTGGAATCAACAACTCTGTTGGCGCGTCAGATGTATCTCAGCTGTTTGAACCAGATCAGTCCTTACGCATCGAACATGTTCCCGCCCAGGTTGTGTCCGAGTACCTTGGCCATCGCCTTTCGGATCGGGATGTGACAAGCCGGGTGGTCTGCTTTATCAAAGCGCCAAGAGCTACGATGGAGTCAATCTAGCATTGTCGTTCACTCGAATGATGCGCAAAACTCATCTTCAGAGCGGCTTTTGCCTTCATCCCAAAAATGGCTTCGATTGAAACGAGCGAGGCTGTCCGGCAGAGTTCTAAAGTCTAACATCGCCGTCCTCATGCCGCCACCGACATGCGGGTACGCATCCGAGCCGAACCGCGGAGCAGGCTGCCGCAACGTTCCAGAAAAACAACTCCACGCCTTCCTGAGCCTACCCGGAAAGGCGTAACATTCAGTAGTCTCCAAGGTGTCCGATATGCAGCGAAGAGAGTTTCTACGACAGGCCGCCACCGGCATCGGTGCCACCCTGCTCGGCGGCCAGGTTTCGCAGGCACTTCCGCTTGACCAGCCCTTGCCGCAAAAGTTCAAGGCGCACGATGAAGTCGTGCTCGGACGCACGGGCATCCGCACCAGCCGTCTTGCCATGGGCACCGGCACGATCGGCGGCGGCGGCGCTTCCAACCAGACGCGTATCGGCGACGACCGCGCGACCCGGCTGCTGGTCGACGGCTACCACCGCAACGGCCTGCGCTTTTACGATACCGCCGACTCCTACGGCAGCCACCCGTATGTCGCCGCAGCTCTCAAGCAGGTCCCGCGCGACAAGGTGACGGTGCTCACCAAAACCGATACGCGCGACCCCGCCGGCGTCCGCGCCGACCTTGACCGTTTCCGTCGCGAGCTGGGCATCGACATGATTGATGTTGTGCTCATCCACTGCGTCACCGAGGGCGACTGGACCACCCGCTACCGCGGCGCGATGGACGTGCTTTCCGCGGCGAAAGCAAAGGGCACGATCCGCGCGCACGGCGTCTCCTGCCATAGCCTGGCTGCCCTCCAGGCCGCTGCCGCATCTCCCTGGGTCGACCTCGACCTGGTACGGCTGAATCCCGTGGGCGCGCACATGGACGCGCACCCCGACGTTGTGCTCGGAGTGATCCGGCAGATGCGCGCCTCCGGCAAGGGCATCGTCGGCATGAAGATTCTGGGCCAGGGCGCGATGCGTACCCGGCAGGATGAAGCCCTGCGCTACGCTCTCGGCTCCGGCGTGCTCGACTCCTTTACCATCGGAGCCGAAAACCTCGACGAGCAGAACGATCTCGTCCACCGCATCGCCGCCGCCTGAGCTCGACCTTGCAGTCGCTCCCGAAGCGTGCTCCCGAAGCATGCTTCGAGAGCGTATGGACTGCTAGGTATAAGTGGCGAAGGAAGAGGATCACTAATCTTTAGGAGGATCTTGAAACAAGCAGAAGCGACCAGCCGCGCCCCCGTATATGGACGAAATCCGCCACGGTAAACAACCTGCAAAGTACGAAATAAGTTCAGCCTCCCGCCCAAAGCACCTAAGAGCTCGTCCATAACTGCATATTGATCGGGAAGGCAAGATTCGAAAGGCCTCCCAAAGCCAGGAACACGCACCCGCCTCCCAGTAGACCAAGGACCTTCTGACCCTTTGTGTACCTGCTTGCGAGCCATAGCCCAATCAGGACCCCCCAGGCATAAGCAGCACTGCCAGAAATCTTGGCGCGAAGGTGGAATGCTGCCCGGCCTCGACGCTTCTCATGGGTTATCCCAGGTCAGTGCTTGTGAATGTAAGTGCACCTTTCCAGTGGGATCTCCCCCGCGGGTGGAAACAACTTACAACAGGCGCAAGGTCCGATAGCTCAGCCTGCAAGTTCTGCGCTTTTATCGAGACGCATCTCTTCGCCTAACTCGCAAAGCCTTGGAAGGTGCTGCACTCCCGCGACGAACCCTCCCGGCTGTCGCAAATAGCCAGTCTTCCACTCGCAACCTCCCACTGCGCAGTCGCTGTCTGGGACGGCCTGTCGAAGCAGCCACGGCTCCAAAGGCGCGAGGCGACGGTTGGGCGATCCCCACTGTGCCTCGCGTTCCAGCCACTGCGAACCGGCCCTACTTGCGCCGCCAGCGCACCCCG
>CAXTWU010000306.1:0-2704 GCA_964248025.1 uncultured Acidobacteriaceae bacterium
TTCACGGGGCTGTGCGGTTTTCCGTGGAAGGCTTGTGTTAAGTTTCGTAGCGAAAAGGAGCGCCCAAGGGCGTTGCCGATGGAGGATTGCACATTGGGCAAGAGCATGGTTCCCAAACGTCTTTTTTTTACCAAGGGCGTGGGGCGGCACAAGGAGCGGCTGACCTCGTTTGAGATGGCGCTGCGCGACGCCGGCGTGGCATCGCAAAACCTGGTGCGCGTTTCGTCCATTTTTCCGCCGAATGCGAAGCTGATCAGCCGCAAGGAAGGGCTGACCTACCTGTCGCATGGCGAGGTGGTGTTTGCCGTGATCGCGGAAAACTCGACCCGCGAGCCCCACCGGCTTGTGACCTCTTCGATCGGCGTCGCGATCCCGACCGACCGCACCACCTACGGCTACCTGAGCGAGCATCACTCCTTCGGCGAAACCGAGGAGCAGGCCGGCGAGTACGCCGAAGAGCTGGCGGCCGAGATGCTTGCAACCACCCTTGACGTGGAGTTTGACCCGGACAAGAGTTGGGACGAAAAAAAAGAGATCTACAAGATTTCCAACAAGATCGTGCGCACCGCCAATGTGACCCAGTCAGCCGTCGGCGACAAGCGCGGGCTCTGGACAACAACGCTCGCGGCCGCCATCCTGATCTTCGAGTAGCGCCGGGCCGGTGCGAGGCCTGGTCCGGACAGAGCCGGGACCCCGGGCGAAGCGCGGACCCCCGGCTCGCGCTTTTTGTTGTTTGCCGAGGAGTACCTGCCATGCCGTCGAGTCCCAACTTCCGCATCGGCTTGGTGCAGATGCACTGCACCCCGGACCCGGATGAAAACCTGGAGCGCGCCGCTGGGTGGGTGCGTCGCGCCGCTGGCGAGGGTGCACAGATCGTGTGCCTGCCGGAGCTGTTCCGGGCGCAGTACTTCTGCCAGCGCGAGGACATCGCCCTTTTTGACCTGGCCGAGCCGGTCCCCGGTCCCAGCACGGCACGGCTGGGTGCGGTTGCTCGCGAGATGAACGTCACGGTCATCGCATCGCTCTTTGAGCGGCGCGCGCCCGGGCTGTACCACAACACCGCGGCGACCATCGGCACCGATGGTGCGATCACGAGCCTGTACCGCAAGATGCACATTCCCGACGACCCGCTCTACTACGAGAAGTTCTACTTCACGCCGGGCGACCTGGGCTTTCGCGCTTTTGACACCGCCGTAGGCCGGGTTGGAACCCTGGTCTGTTGGGATCAGTGGTACCCGGAAGGCGCGCGCATCACCGCGCTGGGGGGCGCCAACGTGCTGTTTTACCCGACGGCGATCGGCTGGCACCCGCATGAAAAGGCCGAGCACGGGCCCTCCCAGTACGACGCGTGGCAGACGATCCAGCGCGGCCACGCCATCGCAAACGGCGTGTATGTGGCGGCTCCCAATCGCGTCGGCATGGAATATGGAGACATTCGCGGCAACCGTGCTGAAGGACCAGGGCTCGAGTTCTGGGGCGGTTCTTTTATCGCCGATCCCTTTGGGCGCGTGATTGCCAAAGCCTCCCACGACAGGGAGGAGATTCTCACCGCCGAGATCGACCTTCACGCCATGGAAGAGCAGCGACGCAACTGGCCGTTCCTGCGCGATCGGCGCATCGATGCGTACGGCTCCATCGTGCACCGCTTTCTGGACGCCACCACGCTGGGGGATGTGAAGTGAGACCGGCGACGCCGCGACTCGGCAGCTTCCGCATGCCTGCCGAGTGGGCGCCGCACGAAGCGACATGGATCGCGTGGCCGCACAACGCGCACGACTGGCCGGGGCGCTTTCAACCGATTCCCTGGGTCTACTGCGAGATCGTACGCGCGCTCGCGCGGGTGGAGCAGGTGCACATCCTGGTCAATGGCTTCGGCGCCGAAAAGCGGGCGCGCGGCATGCTTGTGCGCGTCGGCGTGCAGATGGACCGGGTGTGTTTTCACTCCTGGCCGACAGACCGGATCTGGACGCGCGACTCCGGGCCGATTTTCGTTAAGAATGAAGGAGGCGGGCTCGGCATCACGAATTGGCGCTTCAATGCCTGGGCCAAATATTCGGATTGGCAGTTGGACGATGCGTTACCGGGCCGGGTCGCCGAACTGCTGGAGCTGCCCGAGTGGCAGCCCGCGGTGAACGGCGAGCGCGTGGTGCTGGAAGGCGGCTCGATCGACACCAATGGCGCGGGCGTGTTGCTGACCACCGAGGAGTGCCTGCTGAGCGGGGTGCAGGCGCGCAACCCACAGCTAAGCCGGGAGCAGTTGGAGCAGGTGTTTCACGACTATCTCGGGATCGAACAGGTCATCTGGCTCAACCGCGGCATCGCCGGTGACGACACGCACGGCCATGTCGACGACATCGCACGCTTTGTCGGCGAAAACACCATTGTGACCGTGGTGGAAACGAACCGCGAGGACGAAAACCACGAGCCGCTCCAAGAGAACCTGGACCGGCTTCGGTCGGCTCGCAATCTCGACGGCAAGCCGTTCCACGTGGTGACGCTGCCCTGCCCCGCGCCGGTGGTGTTTGCAGGGCAGCGGCTGCCGGCCAGCTACGCCAACTTTTATATTGCGAACGGGCTGCTGCTCGTGCCAACATGCAACGACCCCAACGACCGCATCGCCCTGAACACGCTCGCCGACCTTTTTCCCGCGCACACCGTGCAGGGCATCCACTGCGGCGACTTTATCTGGGGTCTCGGCGCGCTG
>CAXTWU010000307.1:0-2700 GCA_964248025.1 uncultured Acidobacteriaceae bacterium
ACCCCCATGCCGACCAGTGCATACGAGCCGACTCCGCCCGAGCTGTGCGGCAACACCATGTGCTCCACCGTGCCGACCGCCGCCCCCAGCATGGTGCCTATAAATAACGTAGGCGCAAACATGCCGCCCGGTGTGCCGCTTGAAAACGACAGCGTCGTCGCCAGCATCTTGAAGCCGACCAGCGCCGCAAGAAACGGCCAGGTGAACTGCCCGTGCAGCGCTTCATCCATGGCCCCGTAGCCCGCCCCCATGACCTGCGGCAGCCCCCAAAACCCGATCAGCCCGACCAGCAGGCCTGCCATCGCCGGCTGAAACAGCTGTGCATTGGCCGGCATGGCGCGTAGGCGGGGTCGCAGCGTGCCAAGGGCTTTGGCAAACACAAACGCGCTTAGCCCGCCAATGACGCCCAGCACCGCATAAGCGGTCAGCTCGCGCGGGTCGCGCAGCGTCACCGACGGGATGCGAAACATGGGCGCCGAACCCCAAAAGATGCGCGCGACCGAAACGCTGGAGATCGCGGCCAGCACCACCGAGCCCAGCACCGCCGCGCTCCAATAACCGATCACCTCTTCAATGACGAAAAGAATGGCCGAAATGGGCGCGTTGAATGCCGCTGCCAGCCCTGCAGCAGCACCGATGGGCGCAAACAGCCGCAAGGACTGGCGCGACAGCCGCAGCTTGCGCGCAATGATCGAGGCAACGCCGGCACCGATCTGAAGCGACGGGTCCTCGGGCCCCAGCGAATGCCCGCATCCGATGGCGATGCTTGCCGTGATGAACTTGCCGATCACGGTCTTGAACGAGATAAAGCCGTTGTAGATGTAGAGCGCGGCCTTGGTCTGGTTGATGCCCGAGCCGCGCGCACCGGGAAACACCCATCGCACCAGCCCGGCCACCAGGAGCCCCGCCAGCATGGGGACGATAAAGAGCCGGGGCTGGTGCGCATGGGGAGCCGAACCCAGCGTCAGGATCTGGATCCACTCGATCGCAATCCGGAACGAGATGACCAGCAGCCCGGACAGGACGCCGATAAAGATGGCCAGGATCAGAAACATGCGCTCTTCGCGCTTGGGCGCGATTCGCTGGAGGTCGACCGGGGCCGCTTGCGCCCCGGTACGCTCGGCCGCGATTTCCTTCGGCTCCACGGCCTCGGTCATCACTTGCGGTCCGGTGTTGCTCAGTGGGGTCATGGCTGGGTGTCCCCTGGGTCCTGGGTGGCGGCTATGGTCGCGAGCAGGGCGTCGTCTCCATGCAGGGCGCCGCATGGACCGGCTGTGGCTCGCACGGTTTCATACACCAGCTCCAGCGTGCTCTGGGCCAGGGCCGGGTCGTGCTCCATCTGCCGCTCAAGCGCCGGGTTGGCCGGTAGCTGTGCCCAGCGGGCCACCAGGGCAGGAAAGGGGTCGCCGGCTGCCGGTTCCGGCGATGCCGCGGCTGCGCCGGCCTGCCCCGGCGCCTCGTCGCGGTGCGCCAGCGGGTTCAGCTCGGCCAGGTGCGCGGCCAGGTCAGCCAGCGGTGCGGTGGACCGCCCGTTCGCAGCCGGTGCCGGGGCGGGCAGCGCGGCCGCAGGGCAGCTGCCAAGCCGCGCCTGTGCCACTCCGACCAGGTGCGCGATGCGTTGCGCCCGCTCATCGGCCGACAGGCTTTCCGAGGGATAGATCGCCAGAATGGCCTGGAGGTTTTCGAGGCGTGCGCGCACCTCCGCCCGCAGCGACTCGGTTGCCTTGCCGAACGCCCCCTCGCCCTCTGCCTGCAACAGCAACTGCTTCGCCGGCCCATACCGGCCGATGCCTTCCGCGGCACCTGCCTGCCCCACCAGCGCTTCCAGCCGGGTCGCCTTGTGCCCGGCCGCTCTCCGGTACACCTCGAACGCGGCCGCGGAGTCGCCGCTGGCTTGGAGCAAATCCCCGAGCGTCAGCTGCAGTTTGTAGTCGGCGGGCGAATTGCTTGAAACCACCAGCAGAAGATCTCGCGCTTCGCCGTTGCGCTTTTGCGCGAGAAGATAGTGGGCCAGCTCCAAACGAATATCGCGCCGGCGCGTGAAAGCATCTCCGTTCCAGGTGCCCTCAATGGCTGCCTGGTAGTGCTCGATCGCAGCCTGCGAGTTGCCCTGCCGGATGGCCAGGCGCGCCAGCTGCAGGTTGATGGGCCCATTGCCCGGCGCGGTTTCAAGCAGCGTTGAAAAGTAAACCTGTGCTTCCTGGGTACGACCAGTCGCCGCCAGCGCGGTCGCGAGTTCTATCTGGAGCCCCCGGTCGTCGGGCGCGTAGGCCAGCGCGGAATGGAGATCGTCGAGGGCGACTACCGGCTTGCCGGCCGCCAGCGCCGCTTCCCCCCGCGCGCGCCAGCGCGTTTCTAACATGTGGCGGTGCGCATTAAAGGAGTGAAACAAGCCGTAAGTCATAAACGACAGCCCCACCGCCAGCAGAAGCAGGGTGCCCATGGCGCCGGCGTCGCGCAGGTACAGCCGCTGCCGCGCGCGCCGCTCCTCCGCCGAAAGGGCAGGGAGGGTAGAGGGCTTTTCCGGCTGCTCGAGTGTGTTCATGCCGTCCCTTCCACTCTAACCCCGCTTGCCCCGGTTCGACGCGCCCGGCTAACCGTTCGCGGTCCCGGCGTCATCTGACCACCCGGAAAGCAGGGGCAAGCCATGGCATCCACAGTCTGGAAGGGCTACATCTCGTTCGGCCTGATCTCCGTGCC
>CAXTWU010000308.1:0-2678 GCA_964248025.1 uncultured Acidobacteriaceae bacterium
CGCTGATCGACGACAAACGCTCCGCTGCGGCCGCGTACTCGCTGCCCTCCGGGTCGAGTTGCGACAGCCGCGTCGAAAGTGTTTGGAACTCCTCCTCCATCCCGCGCAGCTCGTCGAACACGCTCAGGCATTCATCGAAAACCGTGCGTCCCGACAGCGTCAAACCGTCCTGCGGCAGATAGCCGATGCTGCTGCCGCGCACCCGCTGCATCGTGCCATCGTCCAGCGTGTCGAGCCCGGCCAAAACCTTCATCAGCGTGGATTTGCCGGTGCCGTTCGCGCCGACCAGCGCTGTGCGCTCCGTGCCGGTGATGAGCCAGTTGGCGTGTTCAAACAGCAGTTTGTGGCCGAAACGTTTGCCGGCGTCCGCCAGTTGCAGCATGGCTCCATTCTACCGGCGAACGATCACGATTCAGAGCGTATCAAAGGCTCCATCATCCGCAGAGTTTCCGCCGGCAGGTCGGGCATCGCGCCGCTGCGGCCCGCTACCCACGCGCCCCAGCGATTGGCCGCCTTGCTTTGTACGGCCAGCGGCTCGCCCAGTAAGCGTTGCACGACCAGCGCCGCCGTAAACGCATCGCCCGCGCCGACCGTGTCCACGACTTCGCATGGAACGCCAGGGTGGCGCACCACCTCATCGCGCGTCACCAGCAGGCTGCCGTGTTGGCCGAGCGTGATCGCGACCAAGTCGAGGGTGCTGTATGCGGAAAGAAACTGCCGCGCGTCTGAGGTCAAGGCAGCCGTGCGCTCCGCGTCGTCCTCCTCGGCATAGAGAGTCGCGGCCGGCAGCTCAGCGAGCAAAAGCAGGTGCGGCATCTCCCCTTCGTTCCCCTTCAGCAGCGTGGCTTTCGCGAGCGAGCGCACCACCGCCTCCGCCGTAAAAAACGGTGCCCGCAGGTTCACGTCGAAAACGCGCAGGCAGTCGGCGCGAGTCGCCGCTAAAAAGCCTTGAATCGTCTGTTCGGACAAGGCGTCGCGTTGCGCCAGAGTCCCCCAGCAGACCGCGTCGGCGCGCCCGGCCAGCTGCCGCCACGCCGGGGTCAGCTCCAGCGCGTCCCAGGCCACCGGCGCATGGATGGTGTACTCCGGCTGGCCATCTTTGAGCCGCACGGAAACGCGGCCGGTCGGGCGCTCGGGGTCGCTCTGCACAAACTGCGTATCGACCGGCAGGCTCGCGAGTACCGCCCTCGCCTCCTCGCCGCGCGCGTCCTCCCCAAGACGGCTCGCCAGGATGCCGTGCACCCCGAGCCGCGCTGCCATCACGGCAAAGTTGGCCGGCGCACCGCCCAGTCTCGCGCCCATGGGCAGCTCGTCCCACAACAGTTCGCCCAGGCCGACGACCGCTAAATCGCGCACGGCCTTCAAGGGTTGAGCCCGAGCGCCGCGTCGGCCCCGGCCCGCGGCGCTGCCAGGAACTGCTCAAAGCGCAGGTACACACCATTGGTCCAGCCAAAGCCGATCACGTTCTGCTTGTAGCCCGTGCTCACCTGCACGTCCGCGTTGCCGCTCACCACGTTGTACTTTTCGCGAATGGTCCCATCGGCTCTGAAGCCGTTCTCGACCGTCTGCATCCATCGCTGCGCGACTATGCGTGCTTCCGCGTCGGCCCCGGCGCGCTCGAGCCCGGCCACGGCGAAGTAGGTCGTCGGCGCCCAGCCGTAAGGCAGGTCCCACTGCACGCCGCTTTCGGTGGTGCTGGTGGCCACCCCGCCCGGCCTAAGAAACAGCGGGAGATTGCCGACAACAGCCCGGCTCTGTGCCGCGCTCGCCGCCCCGGCCCACAGAGGATAGAACGTGGTGACGTAGTGATAAGTGGACTGCGTGCCGGTCGCGTAGTTGTAGTCGAAGTACAGACCGCGATCCGCGTTCCACAGGTACTTGTCGATCGCGACCCGGCGCGCCGCGGCTTCTCGTTTCCACTCCGCTGCTTCCGACGGCTTGCCGAGCCGCTCCGCCATCCACGCCAGGTCCAGCTCGTACTTGTAAAGCAGCGAGTTGACGCATACGGGCGCGAACTGCTGCGTCGAACCTGAAAATGGGCCGAACCGGAACGTCGTATCAAAGCCCGACTCGCGCATGGCCCGGTCGCCCTCGTAGAAGGAGCGGGAAAGCCAGGTTGCGCCGACGTGAGCCTTCGCGCAAACCGCGGAGCTCTGCCAATTGCAGCTTTCCCGGGTTTGCCGCGCCAGCGCCGCCGAACCTGGCATCAGCTTGCTTGCGATTCGCTCGGCTGGCGGGTAGTTCGTCTCCTGCACGAGATAGTCCGTGTGCACCTGCGGGTGCGCCAGCAGGAAGTGGATCACATCCGGGTAGTAGGTGCTGGCGTCGGCCATCTCCGGCACCGGCCCTTCGCCCCCGTCGTGGTAGCGCGCCAGGCCCGTGTTGCCGGCGGCATGTTCCGGGGAGAGCCAAAGCGCGTGATCCCGCACCGCGAAACCGTAGGCCGTCGCCAGCCATGCGTCCGGCAGCTTCACGCCGGAGTCATACACCAGCCGGATCATGCTCGAGAGCAGCGGCGGCTGCGAGCGCGTGAGAAAGTATGTCCGGTTGGCGTTCAGCAGGTTGCCGTAATGCTCGATCTCGAAGAAAAAGTTCTCGACCATGCCGCGCGCCAGCTCGCCCCGGCCATCGTGCAGCAGTCCCAGCAGGATAAAGTAGCTGTCCCAGCCGTACATCTC
>CAXTWU010000309.1:0-2676 GCA_964248025.1 uncultured Acidobacteriaceae bacterium
GTATGGGTGTAGATCACGGTGGCGACGGCGTTGGCCGTGTCGTGGAACCCGTTGACGAATTCAAAGCCGAGCGCGATCAGCAGGGCCACACCGAGCAGAACATAAGGCCACACGGTCGGCTGTGGGGAACGCGCCAGGTCATGGATGATCTGCCCGGCCGCATAGCCCAGCCCGCCCAGCAGAACGAGCCCGAAGACAATCATCCCGATCCTGCCCGGGCCTTTGTCCATTTTGCTGTGAAGCAGGTTGTTTCTTTCGGCTGGGTCGTACCCGCCGTCATGCGATTTGGGAACGGAAACGGTAGCCTGGCTCATGGAAACGCCCCTCACGTGTGCGCTTGATCGCGCCGTTGTCCGACGCTACCAATGGAGGGCTACCTTGTGCATCAATCTGCTGCCGTGCACGGATGAATATTGTGTGAATTTGAATTGGCCCAACAACCTTATTGCCACTCGTCCTTGAGCCCGCGCGGGCGCTCCCCCATCAAGGCCTCGAATCCACCCTGCTTCTTCACGAACACCTCGCCGAAGTTCACGTCCTGCCGTAGCAGGATCGCCTGCAGCCGCACCATCTCGAGCAGGGCCAGAAAGCCGGAGATCAGCGCGCGCTCCGAGCGGGTGTTGGCCAGCAGGCGGCTCAGCGCGACCGGGCGGTCCTCCATCAGCAGGCGGCGGCGCAGGTAGTCGATCATCGCGCTCACCGTGACGGCGTCTTCGTGAATGTCAAGCACCGGCCGGGTGCGCACGCGGTCGAGAATGTCTCGGAAAACGCGCACCAGGTCAGGGACGTCGGCCGCGATCTCGCCTTCCGCATCCGTGCTGTTTAGAAACGCGCGCAGCTGCGGGCGGGTCCAGGTAGCGGCTTCAATCTGCTGTTTTTGCAGCAGCATCTGTGCGGCGTTCTTGAAGCGCTCATGCTCGAGCAGGCGCTCCACCAGCTCCAGGCGCGGATCGCCGCTTTCGTCCCCGGGGTTTTCCGCCGCCGCGGCGCGCGGCAGCAGCATGCGGCTCTTGATGTGGATCAGCAGCGAAGCCGTGTAGATAAATTCGCCCGCAGTGTCGATATCCGCTTCCTTGAGCCGCTCGACATAAGCGAGGAACTGCGCGGTGATGCGCGCGATCGGGATGTTGTAGATATCGATGTCCTGCTTGCGGATCAGGTCCAGCAGCAAATCGAGCGGGCCATCATAGACGTGGCCGACGGTGACCGAAAACGGAGAATCAGTAATGGCTTTAGATAGTCCGGCCGGTTCAGGCGAGACACTAGCTTTGGCCTGGACGGGTTGGGACTGCTTGATCGGCGTGGACGCCGCTGCTAAGTTCATAGATTTGGGTTCGGAACCATCTCAACATTCTTTTCCCAATCCTTCGCCTTGAAGTAAGCTTGCAATGATCCTAGCCCCACTGCTTCGCGTACCAACTGCATCGTTTTCTCGGCAGCCTGCTTAGCGTTGCGGTTGCCTTCTTCCAAGACTTCAACAACCTTCTCATCCGTAACATTCGCCCGCCGCTCCTGCATGGGTGCGAGTTCCGCCACGATCGAATCCGCAAGCCAGCTCTTGCACTCGATACACCCGATGCCGGCACTCATACATCCCGCGTATACATCCTTCAACCTCTCCGCCGAGGAGAATACCTTATGCAAGTCGCCCACCGGACACTTGTCAGGGTTGCCAGGGTCAGCCCGTCGCACTCGCGCCGGGTCGGTCACCATTGGCTTCAGCTTCTTACGGATTTCCGGTTCAGGGTCAGACAACAGAATGTAGTTGCCGTAACTTTTCGACATCTTACGTCCATCGGTGCCGGGGAGCTTCGGAGTTGGCGTGAGAAGCACCTGAGGTTCAGATAGAAGATCGTCAACTTGGCCCTTAACGACGGGCCGCGGAACCGGCAGCCCAAGACCCTGCTCGATCGTATGCTTAATGATCGATTTATTGCGATAAAGCGAGTTGAACCGACGCGCGATTTCGCGCGTAATTTCCACATGCGCGACCTGATCTGCCCCTACAGGCACATGAAGTGAGCCTCCAGGGACGCCGTACAGCAAAATATCCGCCGATTGCAGCAAGGGATAACCCAAGAACCCGTAAGTCGCCAAGTCTTTTTCTTGCAGGTTTTGGATCTGATCTTTGTAAGTGGGTACCCGTTCTAGCCAGCTCAGTGGCGTAATCATCGACAATGCCAAGTGAAGTTCAGCATGTTGTGGCACACTGCTTTGTACAAAAATCCTGCACTTTTCAGGGTCGAGCTCGGCAGCCAGCCAGTCCTTCACCATTTCCGCAATGTTGCCGACAATCAACATGGGGGCTGCGTATTCCGTCGTCAGCGCATGCCAGTCCGCGATAAAGAAGAAGCACTCGTACTCGTTTTGCAAACGCACCCAGTTGTGCAGCGCGCCCATGTAGTTGCCCAGGTGCAGCTTGCCGGTCGGGCGCATGCCGCTCAGCACGCGGCGAGGAGGAGCGGGGGCGAGTGGGGCGGCGACGGCGTCGGACACGGAACCTCGAAGTTGGGAGAGAAAAATCGGAATGCCCTATTGTAGCGAGGCCACTTTCCCCTGAAGCCGGAGCCGCCTAGGCCGACAGCAGGATCTGGTTGACCAGCGCCAGCGCGGGGGCGACAAACAGGTTCACCAGCCGGCCTCCAAAGACAAACATCAGCAGAAGGCTGAGGATGC
>CAXTWU010000310.1:0-2663 GCA_964248025.1 uncultured Acidobacteriaceae bacterium
AGAAACGGCAAAGCCACCGGCTTGATGGCGACGGCGCAGCCTGCAAGCAGGCCGAAGCATCCCCAACGCCATCGCCCCGGTTGTTCCTGTCGCCTCCCCTCCAGCAGGAAGGCGACGCTCCACAGCAACAACACCGCCACCCACAGGTCACGCTGCCCGGCCTGCCCCACCCCGTCGCGTCCGTGGTCAAGCGCCAGCAACGACCCCGCCCACACCCCGGCAAACCAGCTGCCCGGTTGCGCGATCCGCACCGCTGCCCAAAGTCCCAGCACGGTGGCCGCGGCGTCCATCCCCCGCCAGGTCGTTGCCATTGACAGGTGAAGCAGCCGCGCCAGGGTCATCGACAACCACTCCGGCGCGTACGCGGCCGGCAGGTTATAGTCGCCGATCTCCCGGTACGGCGCCATGCCGCGCCCCATCAGCAGCACCACGTAGTGCATCAGTGCCGCATCGTTGACCAGGGGCCAGTGCCGGCTTCGGACAAAAAACACGGCCAGGCACCCAGCCAGAAAGACCGAGGACAGCGCAGCGCCCGCCCGGCGCGCTTCCAGCCAGCGCACCTGGCCCTTGCCCGCTTGCCCCTGCTTTTCCATCCGCCCTTCTCCGAAAGCGTCTCTGGGCCCGTATCCGGCGCCTCTTCCCAGGCCCGCGACCCTCTGCGATACTGGATCGTACCCGCCCGATTCATCCGAGCCCGGTACGTCCATCGTGCCCCAGCAGCAACGATCATCCGGGAGGTTCTTGTGTCAGCCAAGTACATTTTCGTAACCGGCGGCGTCGTTTCCTCGCTCGGCAAGGGCCTCGCCGCGGCCTCCATCGGCTGCCTGCTGGAAAGCCGGGGCATGCGCGTCAACCTGATGAAGTTTGACCCCTACCTCAACGTCGACCCCGGCACCATGTCGCCCTTTCAGCACGGCGAAGTCTTTGTGACCGACGACGGCGCGGAAACCGACCTGGACCTGGGCCACTATGAGCGCTTTACCCACGCCCGTTTAACGCGCGACAACAACCTGACCACCGGCCGCATTTACGAGCAGATCATCACCAAGGAGCGTCGCGGCGACTACCTGGGCAAGACCGTGCAGGTGATCCCGCACGTCACCAACGAGATCAAAAATGCCATGCGCCGGGTGGCGGGGCGGACCGACGGCGCCGGTCCCGCCGACGTCACGATCGTCGAGATCGGCGGCACAGTCGGCGACATCGAATCGCTGCCGTTTCTTGAGGCGATTCGCCAGATGCGGCAGGAGCTCGGCCGCGAAAACACGGTCTTCGTCCACGTCACGCTGGTGCCCTGGATCGCCGCGGCGCAGGAGCTCAAAACCAAGCCCACCCAGCACTCCGTCAAGGAGATGCTTTCCATCGGCATCCAGCCCGACGTCCTGCTTTGCCGCTCCGACCGCGCGTTGAGCCGCGAAATCAAGGGCAAAATCGCGCTGTTCTGCAACCTGGAAGAACGGGCCGTGGTCGGCGCGCGCGACGTCGAGTCCATCTACGAAGTGCCGCTTTCCTTCGCCGAGGAAGGGGTGGACGCGTTGATTCTCAAGTACCTGCACCTCGAACCGCGCGAGGCCGACCTCCTCCGCTGGCAGGAGCTGCTCGATCACGCCTACCACCCGCGCGACGAGGTTTCCATCGCCATCGTCGGCAAATACGTCGAGTACGAGGACAGCTACAAATCGCTTAAGGAAGCGCTGACCCACAGCGCACTGGGCCAGTCGCTCCGGCTGCGTGTGACCTGGATCGAGGCCGAGGGGCTGGAAACGCCGGACTACGCCGAGCAGCTGCAGGGCTTTGACGGCATCCTCGTCCCCGGCGGCTTTGGCAAGCGCGGCATCGAGGGCATGCTCCATGCGATTCGCTTTGCGCGCGAAAACAGGGTTCCGTTCTTCGGCATCTGCCTCGGCATGCAGACCGCCTGCATCGAGTACGCGCGCAACGTCGCCGGGCTCCACCACGCCAACTCCAGCGAGTTCGACCCCGCGACCCCGCATCGCATCATCTACAAACTGCGCGAGCTGACCGGGGTGGAAGAGATGGGCGGCACCATGCGCCTGGGCGCGTGGGACTGCGTCATGCAGCCGGGATCAGTGGCGGCGCAGGCCTACGGCACGACCGAGATCTCCGAGCGTCACCGACACCGTTACGAGTTCAACCGCGAATACGAGGCCTTGCTGACCGGGGCCGGGCTGCGCATGACCGGCACCACGCCCGACTCCACCTATGTGGAGATTGTCGAGATTCCCGATCACCCCTACTTTGTCGCCTGCCAGTTCCACCCGGAGTTCAAGTCAAAGCCGCTCGAGCCTCACCCGCTGTTCTCAGCCTTTATCAAGGCAAGCTATGCCCACCGTGCACGGGAAGCGGCAAACAAAGCGCTGGGCGAGGCCGTGTCGCCGGTGTGAACACAACCTGCTGCCATGGGAAAGGCGTCCCGCGAAGGACGCCTTTCCCACTCCAGCGAATCCGGTCCAGACAGGCCCGAGCTACGCCACATCATCCCGCTCTCGGCTGTGGTTCACCCCCGACTGTGCATCGGGCCGCTCGGCCACAACCTTTGACTGCCCGGCGCTTTCCTCGCTTTGCGAGTGGTTGGTAATCCCTTGACCGCTGCCCTCCGGCGAACGAGTCTCGGTAGAACCTTCAAGCACCGTATCGATCGG
>CAXTWU010000311.1:0-2658 GCA_964248025.1 uncultured Acidobacteriaceae bacterium
CAACACCGGAACACGTGCGATTCGATTCATTCTGTCTCTCATCTCCTTCGATGGGTCGGCCCTGACGATAACGCAGAGGAATGGTGCAGGAAAAGCGAACAAAACATCTGCCGAGGATTGTACCCTGTTTGCCCATTGTGCAACGTCTGGGTTCGCGCACAAAGACCCGGGAGGAGCCCGGCGAGCCATGCCGCTCGCCGGAGGGGATGGCAAGGCCTACTGCCCGGCCTCGATTTTCGGGGTAATGAGCCCGATGTGGTCAACGCCCACGGCTTTGCCGATATCGACCACCTGCGCGACGCTCTGGAAGTTGAGATTCGGATCGCCCTTGACGAACATGATCTTGGTGGCGCGCACCGAGTAGATTTGGTTCAGGCGATTTTGAAGGTCCTGAAAAGCGACCGGGTCCTCGTTGATTTTGTAGGAGGGCTGCCCTGCACCCGAACCCAGCACCTGCACGACGATGGTCTTGTCGTTCACCTGCTCGTTGTGGGTTTTGGGCGGCTGGGGGACCATGGCATCAAGCCCGTGCGGGGTGACCGGTACGATAACCATGAAGATAATCAGCAGCACCAGCAGCACGTCGATCAGTGGAGTTACGTTGATATCGGCGTTGAGCCCTCCCGGGCCGCCACCGCTTCCCATTGCCATACATGTCCTCGATTCTTGAGCTTGCGATGGTGTTTCGAAAGGGCCCGAGGCCCGGCCTACTGCCCGCCGGCAGCGGCCCCCGGCGGTCCGTGCTGGTCGGTGAGCAGGCCCACCTCTTCCACCCCGGCCGTCCGGACTGCATCAATGGCATCCTCGACCGCGCCGTAGTGGGCGCGCTGGTCGGCGCGGAAGTACACCACCTTGTTGGTCTTGTCCTTTAAGCGGTCCTGTACCTCGGTGCCCAGCTGGTCGAGCGAGGTCTGGTTTTGACCCAGGTAAACCTTGCCGTCGCGGGTGACAGCGATGATGGTCGCATCTTCCTTGCTGGCGTCTTCCATCGTGATTGCATTTTTCGAGTTCACCAGCGTTACATTCACCTTGTTGGTGAGCATGGGCGTGATAACCATGAAGATGATCAGCAACACCAGCATCACGTCGACCATCGGGGTGACGTTGATGTTGGAGTTGACCTTGCGTCCTTCGTCTCGTGTAACCAGTGCCATGAGTAGGTTCCCTTTCCTCTTCGACGCGGGCAGCCACGAAAGCCGCCCGCGGGGCAAGGCCGGTGTTTAGCGGCGATTCTGCTTGAGGAAGTAGTCGACCAGCTCGGAGGAGGAGTTATCCATTTCGACGTCAAACGCCTCGACCTTGTTGGTGAAGTAGTTGAAGCACATCACGGCGGGGATGGCGACCAGTAGACCAAAGGCGGTCGTCACCAGCGCTTCCGAGATGCCGGAAGCCACCGCGCCGATACCCGGGGTCTTCTGCACGGCGATCTCCTGGAAGGCCTTGAGAATACCGGCCACCGTGCCGAACAGCCCAACGAACGGGGCGGTGGAACCGATGGTTGCGAGACCGCCGAGACCGCGCTTCAGCTTGGCGTGCACGATGGCTTCCGAGCGCTCAAGGGCGCGCTTGGACGACTCGACCTGCTCGACCGTGACCTGGCCGCCGCCGTAGTTGCGGAACTCGCTCAGGCCGGCCGTGACCACCTCGGCCAGGTGCGACTTCTTGTTGCGATCCGCCACCTTGATCGCCTCATCCAGCTTGTTCTCGCGCAGGGCACCGGCGACGCGGGGCGCAAAGTCGCGCGACTGCTTGCGGGCGGCCGCGAAGTACAGGTAGCGGTCGATGATGACCGCGAGCGACCAGATGGACATGATGAAGAGCACAAACACAACGCCGCGCGCCAGCCAGCCCATGTTGTTCCAAAGATCGAGCGGCGAGAAGCCCACGGTGGGCGCTGCCTGTTCCTGGAAGAAAGCAAGTGCCGATGGGGCCGCGAACTGAGAAAGTTGAGCGAGAATCACGTGAATCATCCCTCCTGGGGAAAGAACCGGGTGAGGTGGAGCTACTGAACCGAAGTTATACAGGAAAGCCGGTGCCGCCGGGCTCCCTGCCGTGTATGTCTGCGGGGGAAGCGGCCCGTTTCAGGCCGCTTCCCGAAATGGTTTAACCGCCGCCCAGGGTGAAGTTGACGTTGACCTGGGTTTGCACCTCGACCGGCTCGCCGTTCAGCAGGTATGGCTTGTAGCGCCACTGCCGGACCGCGTCGATGGCGGCCTGGGCCAGCATCTGCGGACCGCTGACCACGGTCAGGTTGGTGATGGTGCCCGTCTTGGAGATGGTCGCCGACAACACCACCGTGCCCTGGATGCGGGCTGCCTTGGCGATGGCCGGATACGGCGGCTCAGGCTTGGACAGGATATTGCCTGCCATGACGCCCGAGGACACCGCGACCTTCTTCGGCTTGGGCGGCGGCGCGACAGCGACCGACGGACCGGAGCCCATGCCGCCGAGGATGCCGCTCCCGGCGCTGCCCGTGTCACCGAGACCGGCGATCGAAACACCCTGCGGCGGCGGCGGCTGGTCCGGTGTCACCACGATCTTTTTCGGAATTTTGGGCGGCGCCTGCATCTCGTCCATCTGCTGCACGTGAACCACGTGCACCACCTGGGGCGGCGGCGGAGGCGGCTGGGGTGGATCTGACGATGGCGCGGGCGGCAC
>CAXTWU010000312.1:0-2652 GCA_964248025.1 uncultured Acidobacteriaceae bacterium
AGGCCTGGGGTTCCATGGAGTTCTCGCTGAACCCGCGCTACTACTTCGACCTGCGCAAAGAGCGCAAAAACGCGCACAAGGCCGAGTCGGCGTACACGCCTGCCGTTTCGCTGATCGCGGGGCTCGCAGCGGCTCTCGACTTCATCGCGGGTCAGGCTGGGGGCGACCTCGCCGCCGGCCGCCAGGCGCTTGTGAACAATGCCGAAACCTGCGCCGCCATGTGCCGTGCCGCGGTGGAAGCCCTCGGGCTCAAGCTGTTTGCGCCGTTCTCGCCGGCCGCCGCTGTCACCGCCGTACTGCCGCCCCCGGGTGTCGACTCCGGCGTGATTGTCAAGGAGCTGAAAAGCCGCTTCGGCGCGACGATCACCAACGGCCAGGGTGAGATGAAAGGGCAGCTGTTCCGCATTGCGCACCTGGGCTTCTTCGATTACATGGACACGATCGCACTCATCGGCGCGCTTGAGCACGTCGCGCTTGAAACCTTGAAGCTGCCCGGAGTTGAGTTGGGACAGGCACTGACCGCGGCGCAGCGCGTGTACGCGACGCGCGAGATGGTGCTGGCGACTCGCGCGGCCTGCCCCTGCGGACGCGACGTGCTCCACTGCGCACAACGGGCCGTCGCCGTGCCTGCCGGGATGGGTGCATGAGGATCGTTCTGGCTGAGAAAGTCTCGCCCGCGACCGTGGCCGTGCTGCGCGAAGAGCCTGGCTGGGAGGTGCTGACGCACGACCGGATCGCGTCTTTACCGGAAGCTCTTGCCGAAGCAGACGCGCTGATTGTGCGCTCTGCCGTGCAGGTCGACGATGCGCTGCTCGCGCAGGCACCGAAGCTTCGGGTGATCGGGCGCGCCGGCGTGGGAGTCGACAACATCGATGCCGATGCCGCCACACGCCGCGGGATTGTTGTGATGAACACCCCCGGAGCAAACGCGGTCGCGGTCGCCGAACTGACGCTTGCGCTGATGCTTGCGCTGGCGCGAGAACTGCCGCGCGCCAACGCTGCCCTCCATGCCGGGCGCTGGGAAAAGAAGTCGCTTGCGGGCGTTGAGCTGCGCGGCAAAACGCTCGGCATCCTGGGGCTCGGACGCATCGGGCTGGAGGTCGCGAAACGCGCCCGCGCGTTCGGCATGCGGCTGATCGGGCACGACCCTTTTGTCGCGCCGGCGGTCGCGCGCGAGCACGATGTTCGTCTTATTTCGACCGAGGAGCTGTTTCGATCGAGCGACTACCTGTCGCTTCATGTCGGGCTCACGCCGCAAACGCACGGCATTGTGAATGGGGCGTCACTCGCGCTGATGAAACCGGAAGCACGGATTGTGAACTGCGCGCGCGGCGAGCTAATCAATATCCCTGCCCTGGTCACAGCGCTCCAGGAAAAGCGAATTGCCGGTGTCGCGCTCGACGTGTTCGAGGGGGAACCGCTCACCGATTCGCCACTATTCGGCATGGACCGTGTGCTTTTGACGCCGCATATCGCCGGGTCCACAGCCGAGGCCCAGGAAGCGGTCGGCGTCCAGATCGCCGAGCAGGTGCGCGCTTACCTGAAACTTGGGGTGGTGCAGAACGCGGTCAACAGCCCCTCGCTGACGCATGAGCAGTACCTGGTGCTGGCCCCTTTCGCCAATGCGGCAGAGCGGCTGGGGGCGGCGCTCGCGCAGCTGCTGCCGCGGGAGAGCAGGGGTCTGGAAGGCCTCGCGCTGGTGTACGGTGGTACGCTGGCCGACGCGCAAACCGAGATGGTGCGCAACGCTGCCATTGCCGGGGTGCTGGGTGCGAGCGAAGGCGCGAACCGCATCAACGCCGCGCAGGTGGCGGGCGAGCGCGGGGTGCGCGTGCATGAAGCGCACGACCCGTCGGGAGGCAGCACCGTTTCGCTCACGCTCCATATGCGCGACGGCCATACCCTCAAAGCTCGCGCCGGGGTCGCGCCGGGTACCGATGCGCCGCGCCTGCTGGAGCTTGAGGAAACACCGATCGAAGCCCCGCTCGAAGGAACGCTGGCCATCGTGCGCAACAGCGATGTGCCGGGCGTGATCGGCAAGCTGGGTACCGTGATCGGCCAGCACGGCATCAACATCGCGAACTTCGCGCTGGGCCGCGCGAGTGGCGCAGCGGCCGGCACGGCGCTGGCCGTGATCCAGATCGATGGCGAGGCCACCCCCGCGCTGTTGCGGCAACTGCGCACGGTGGAAGCCGTGCATGATGTACGCCTTGTGGAGCTGGGCCGCGACTAGGCTTCTCGCGGGTTCACTCCGATACAATAAACGTGGCAGTCCAGAGAGGTTTCCCCGTGCCGTTGTACGAGTATCGCTGCACTACCTGCGGCCATGTCTTCGAAAAAATTCAAAGCTTCAACGCACCGGAACAAAGCGAGTGTCCCAAGTGCGGCAGCGTGGGTGAGCGGATGCTGTCCGCACCGGCGATCCAGTTCAAGGGCTCCGGCTTTTATCTGACCGACTATGGCAAGGCCGGCGGAGGAGGCAAAGGCGGCGCGCCCAAGGGCGAAGACAGCAGCAGTTCCGGCTCCGATGCGAAGTCGGGCGATTCCAAGTCGAGCGATTCGAAGCCAAGTTCGGGAGAAAGCAGCGGGACGGCAGCGCCGGCTCCTGCGACCGCACCTGCCCCGTCCACCCCAGCCTCCGGTTCGTCGTCC
>CAXTWU010000313.1:0-2639 GCA_964248025.1 uncultured Acidobacteriaceae bacterium
CAGGCCGTGCGGTCCGCTATCGCCTCGGCGTTGCCTTTGGAGCTCCGGACTGATCTGTAGCGAGTGCGCGTTTGCTGGTCAGGGTTTTACGAAGGCGTTATAGCCGTTGTCCGCAAGGCGAGACCGCATCGCTTTCGCGGCATCGAGGGTCGCGAACGGACCCACCTGGATGTGGAAGTAATTGTCCGTCGTTGAGGTGCGCACCATCGCGGCAAAGCCGTCGTGCCGCAGCGCGTTTGCCAGGGTTTGGGCGTCTGCCGCGCGCGACACCGCCGCGATCTGCACCATCAGGCTGGTACCTTCCGTCTGGATTCCGGCTCGTTGGGCTGCCGCCGGGGCTGCTGGGGCTACAGGCGGCCGCTCCGTCTCCGGCACCACGTAGTTCGGTGGAAATCCCTCGGCCTCACGCTCCGCTGCGGTGGACGCCTGGGGCGTGACCGGCTGGGAGTGCCCGGGTTGCGGCCCGTTCTGTGCAGTGGGCGTCGTAGGCGCAGTGCTCTGCTCAACGCCGGGGCCGGGCGCAAGGTCCGCTCCCGGTGACGGTTTGCCGGGCGCGCTAAAAGCTTCGGCCGGGGCGTCCTCGTCGCTTGCCCCTGCTGCTCCCGAGCCGCCCAGCGGCACCGGGTGCGCCAACCCGGGGCGTGCAGGCGGGGGCGCGTTCGCTTCCCTTGGCGCGCTGGATGCGATGATTGTGCCGGCCGCGCGTCCGCGCCAACCGTGCCCCGACGAGTAGCCCCATCCGAAACAGACCGCGCAAACCAGCGCCAACGCAAAAAAGATCCCCAGCAGCGCCGGCATGCCCAGCACCAGGTCGCGCGACGGCGGCTCCTCGTCCAATAGGTCGTCGTGCTCCAACGCGCGCCTCATTGGCCGCCCGCCTCCGGCTTTGCGGTCACCGCACCTACGGCCTTTTGCAGCAGCGCCAGCATCTCGATCGGCAGGGGAAAGATGATCGTCGTGTTCTTTTCCGTGCCGATATCGCGCAGGGTTTGCAGGTAGCGCAACTGCATGGTGGTCGGCTGCTCGGCCAGCATTTTAGCCGCGTCCACCAGCCGCGCAGCCGCTTCAAACTCGCCCTCCGAGTTGATAATCTTGGAACGCTTGTCACGTTCGGCTTCGGCCTGCCGTGCCATCGCTCGCAGCATCGACTCCGGCAGGTCCACCTGCTTGACCTCGACGGAAACCACCTTGACGCCCCAGGGCTCTGTCCGCCCGTCGATGATGGTTTGTATGCGCTGGTTCAACATATCCCGATGCGACAGCAGTCCGTCCAGGTCCACCTCACCCAGCACCGAGCGCAGGGTCGTCTGCGCGAACTGCGAGGTCTGGTACACGTAGTTGGCGACCTCAATCACCGCCCTGGACGGGTCCAGAACGCGCAGGGTGATGACGGCATTGACCTTGATCGTGACGTTGTCGCGCGTGATCACGTCCTGCGGCGGCACCTCCAGCACCTCCTGCCGCAGCGAGATCCGCACGATCTGGTCAAACGGACGAAACACCAGGATCACGCCCGGCCCCTTGGGTGGCACCAGCGCGCGGCCCAGCCTGAAGATGACACCCCGCTCGTACTCGCGCAGAATGATAACGGACGAGATCAGGTAAAACGCAACAATCAGGATGGCGGCGGCGCCGAAAATACTCATGCTTGATTTCATTCCTTGGTGGTTGATGGGAGTGTACCGCAGCGCACCTACAATGTTTGGAGAGCCGCGTCGGCTTCAATGGGTTCCACCAACAAAGTAAGCCCGCGAACCCCCGCCACCCGCACCGGCACCCCGGGTTGCAGGTGGGTGCCGAGCGGGCGAACCGTCTCGGCAAACCACAGCTCCCCGCGTACCAGCACCTGCCCGCGTGCCGGGTTGGTGCCGTGGGCGAAGAGTGTTTCCTGCGGCACCGCGATGGCCCCGACCATCGCCGCCGGCCCGGTCAGCACCTTGTTGCGGCGCGCGCGCACGGCGATGCGGACCAGCCACGCCGTGATGACACCGAAGCCCACCCCCACCCCTAGCGCCGTGGCAAAGTGCACCCGCTGCTCCGGGATGGGTCCGGCTACCAGTGTCAGCAGTCCCACCACCAGGCACACAATCGCGGCGGTCGCCAGGATGCCGTGGCTCGGAATCTTGATCTCCAGCAGCATCAACACCAGTGCTGCGACGAGCAGCATCACCGCCGTGTAGCGCAGCGGCAGCAGGTCCAGCGCAAACAGCGCGGTCAGCAGCAGCAGAGTGCCCAGTGCCCCGGGAATGATCGTGCCCGGCGCGTTGAACTCAAGGTAGATCAGCAGCGCGCCGGCGACCAGCAGCAGTACCGCCAGGTTCGGATCCGTCAACACGCCCAGGATCTTTTCCCGCGCCGAAAAGTCCACCGGGCTCAGCCGTGCATTCCGGAGGTGCAGCACAGTTGTATTGCCGTGGATGCGCGTGACCGTCTTGCCGTCAAGCGCTCGCAGCAGCGCCGGCACATCCGGTGCCACCAGCGTCAGCAAGCCGAGTGCCATCGCCTCGTCGGCCGAGTATGATTTCGAGTTCAGCACGGCGTCCTGCGCGGCCGCGAGATTGCGCTTGCGCAGGCTGACGTACGAGCGCAGAAACGCGGTCGCGTCGTTTTCGAGCTTCTGCTTCATGATCGGGTCCAGC
>CAXTWU010000314.1:0-2632 GCA_964248025.1 uncultured Acidobacteriaceae bacterium
GGTAGTGGGGTTGGGCGCGCATCGGGGAGCCCATTTCCGGTTATTTCTGCCCCATTCTCTCATCCTTCCCCCAGCGGTCTCCACTTTCAGGCGTGTTCCCGCGCGGAAGTACCCTCCCTGCAGGCAACCGTACAATCAGGGACGTGGATACCCCTCCCGAGGTGTTTGTGCTGACGGTGAGTGACCGCTGCGCCGACGGCAGTCGCGCGGACGAGTCCGGCCCGGCCGTGGCGGCTTCCTTGCGCGAGGCGGGCTTCGCCGTAAGCGGCAATGCCGTGATCCCCGACGAGCGAAGTTTGATCGAAGACGCGCTGCGCCGGGCGGCCGCCCACGGCAGCCGTTTGATCGTGACCACCGGCGGCACCGGGCTCACCGCGCGCGACGTGACCCCGGAGGCGACACGCGCCGTGTGCAGCCGCCTGCTCGACGGCCTGAGCGAACGCATGCGCGCTGAAGGGCTGAAGGAAACGCCGTTTGCCGTGCTGAGCCGCGGTGTGTGCGGGCTGCTGGGGCGGACGCTGGTCGTCAACCTGCCGGGTGCGCCCCAGGGTGCGGTCACGTCCTTGCGGGCGATCCTGCCGGTGCTGCCCCATGCGCTGCGGCTGCTAGTGGATGCCGGCGCGCCGCACCCGGGAACGCACGTGGCCCAGAATGAAGGAAAGGGGCACCCCGGTTGAGGCACCTGCTGGCACTCGTGACCAAGTGGTCCATGTTGCTGCTGGCCTTTCTCAAGCCCTGGGGCATCTGGGGCGCGTGGGCCATCGCCGTGCTCGACGCAAGCACGATCCCCGTACCCATGGACCTGCTGCTGGCCGGCTACTACTGGACCGATGGGCGGCACGCCTGGGCTTACGTGCTGATGGGGGCGCTGGGCTCGGCCGTTGGGGGTCTGCTGCCGTTTCTGCTGGGTCGCGCCGGGGGCGAGCTTTTTCTGCTCAAACGGATTGACCGGGCACGCTACGAGCAGTTGCGCAACCGCTTTGAAAACCAGGAGTTCCTGGCCCTCTTGATCCCTTCCATGCTGCCGCCGCCCACCCCCTGGAAGCTGTTTGCCTTTGCGGGCGGCGTGTTCGAGGTGCGGGTTCTAACCTTCATGCTGGCCGTGTTTTGCGGGCGCGTCGTTCGCTTCGGCGTGACAGCGGTGCTGACGGTCCTTTACGGGCCGCGTTTCATTGGCCGGCTGGGCGGCCTGCTGCACCGTCACGCCCACGTGCTTTTTTCCGTCCTGGGCTTGCTGCTGCTGCTCATCGCCCTATGGGCGGTCCGCAAGGGGCTGGGACGGCGTCGCGTGGGCACACCCAGGCGCGCCGGAGAGTTCGAAAACTAGCTCCTTCGGCTGCGCTCCACTGCCTGCACAAAGCTGTCCGCATCGTCAAAGGAGACGGCGAGCCGCGTGACCCGATGGTGCGCGCCTGTAAACTCATCGACGGTCGCCTCCGGGCTCAGCGTGAGCTCGACAAGGTCGCAATGGTTTACGCAAAACCGCTCCCACTCCCGGTACCCGGCAAACGCCTCGCGCGAAGCAAAGCGACTGGTCTTCATCGTCAGGATGGAAGGGAGGGGCACGGTGCAGCTGCGCCGAAAGCCGAAGCGCAGCGTTACGCAGCCGCCCTCGATCGTGTGTGGGTGGTCGCGCATAGCACGGTAATACCCGCGAACCCAGATCAGCCCCCATATCTCCAGCGCAAGCAGGACGACTTCCAGGGTGCGGTGACGAGGCATCAGCAGGTGCAGAAGCCACGTTTCCGGCACCGCGCCGATCAGTACGATCAGCCACAGGGAGCGGAGCGGGCCTGCCATCACATAGCTGAAGCTCGTCGCTATACTGGCCTGCGTTGCTCCAAATTTGGAGAACGCCGAGAGCAAAATCATGGATTCGCTCGCCAGCGAGGCAGCGACCATGGCGGGCAGGAATCGCGCCAGCGCCCGGTACATTGCAGCTTTGTTTGACTTGTGTTCCGGTTCCAGGCTTGTCTCCGTCATAGACGCGTCGCTATGGCTTCACAATGGCCGGAAGGCATTGCTGGAGCAGGCCGCGCAGATCGCCGCGTTCCCCGTCCGACAGCCCGGAAATGGGGATCACGCTGAACAGGTTCTTTTCTCTTCGCCGCAACACAACCACGTGCTGCCCCTCGCGAAAACCCGTGTAGCTGGTCCAGGGCTGGAAGCCTTCGGCCCCGTTCGGTCCATGGTGCCGCACGCCCGTCGGTGACAGGTCGAGCCTGTCGGGCAGCGAGGAGTCGAGTGCCAGAACGGCCTCGCGACTGCTCTTGCGATAGCGATAGATGGAGAAGCCGCCAATCACCACGAGCAGCGCGATTCGAATCGCAATCACCGCCGGCGGAATCCGCGCGTGGTGCGCGATCGACGCCCAGACGATCGCGATCACAATCACGGCGTAAACGACAAGCCTGATATTGGTAAGCGCGAGACGCCAGGCATAGCCCTTGGGACGGATCAAACGAGTGGCTTCCTTGACTTCAGCTTCGTTCAGCTTGCCGTGAAACTGCATGAGGTCTTTATAGCAGGGCCCAAAGGGGAATGGACCCTGGATCGCTACTTTCGAAAAGTGCCGCTTACCCCCGCTCGATGGCCTCGCCGACCCGGAACAGCGTCGCTTCATCAAAGTGCG
>CAXTWU010000315.1:0-2620 GCA_964248025.1 uncultured Acidobacteriaceae bacterium
CGCCGCCCAAAGCATCGGTCTCGACCAGGTGCGCCTTTACATCTACCCGCCCATCCTCGCCGACCTGGTGCTCCCGCTCTCCTTCCTGCCCGCGCTGTCCGCCGGCAAGGTCTGGCTCGCGCTCAACCTCCTCGCGCTTTTTGCCGTCGCCTGGGTCATGACGCTTACGCTTTCCATCCCTGTGCTTTCGCTCGGGTCGCTGGCCCTTTTTGTCGGCATCTTTTCCATGTTCGCCACCGGCATGTGCCTGATCTGGGGACAGATCACCATCCTGCTGCTGCTGCTCTGGATGCTGGGGATCTACTGGTACCAGCGGCGATGGTATGCCGCCTCGGCTTTCGCGCTTGCCCTTGCGACCGCAATCAAGCTCACGCCGCTGCTGGTCGTTGTGCCGCTGCTGCTGTGGCGCGAGTGGCGCTGGCTTCGCGACTTTGCAGCTTCGCTGTTGCTGCTGTTCGCCCTGATGCTCGCCGTCAATTCGCCGGCTTCGCTCACCGACTACGTCGTCCACGTGATGCCGTCGATGTCGGGCGGCGGCACCCCCGACCTTGAAAACAAGTCCCTGCTTTCCTCCGTGCAGCTCTTCTATGTTACGCTGCGCGGCGGCAATCCCAACCCCGTCCACATGGTCATTCCGCCGGTTGTGGTCACCATCGGCAAGCTGCTGTCGCTCGGCATCATGGTCGCGGCCACCGGTTTGCTGGTGCGGCTGGGCCCGGGCCTGCGCATGCTTGACCGCCGCATGACGCTCGCGCTTTTTGCCCTCCTATCCGCCTGTTTGGCCCCCATCTCGTGGAAGCATGCCTATGTGGTAGTCTTTCTCGCGCTTTCGTTTTTGTGGGCCGACGCTTTCCGGCGCGGGATCACCAACATGCATCTCCTTCTGCTTTCGCTGTGTTCCATTGAGCTGGGCTCTTTCCTGTTCGACTCCGTGGCCGTCAAGGCCACGCATGGCGTGGCCCTTGGTGTGCTCTCGTTTCTGGGTCCGGGCACCGGAATCTTACTGGTCGCGGCCAAACTGGGGAGCATGCGCCTGGAAGACGGTTTTACCGCGACAGATAATGACGGCGAATCTGCAGCAATTCGTTCAACGCCTTGAAAAAGTCCAGCGGCTGCACCTTGGACCCGGCGACATCGGCCCACTTCGGCAACGGGTACTCGTAGATCATCTCGCGCAAGGGCGTGGGGTCGCCCCGGTGCCGGGCCAGGAAACGCGCCAGCAGCTCCACGTCAAAGATCCATCGCGACAGAAACGGTTTCGCCAGCACATCGGCCAGCTCCGGCGTCACGCGAAACAGCTTCGCCCCGCACTGCGTGTCATAGATTTGCAGCCTCAACACGCGCGAGGCCGCCGTGGCAAAGCAGCGGCCCAGGTAATGCCGTGCACGCTGCCGGTAGATGTGACGGCCCAGCAGCCGCACGCGCGCGCCAAAGATCATCGCCAGCCCGGGCGTCCCCAGCAGCACCCCGGCCAGGTCAGGGATCTGCTCGAGCGGCGTCGCCAGGTCCGCATCCCAAAACCCCGTGACCGCGTATTCTCCAGCTGCGATCGCCTCCAGCATGCCGAAACGGACTGCCTCGGCCTTGCCGGCGTTTGGCTGCTTGTCGAAGACGCGGATACGGCCGGGAAACCGCGATCGCAAGACCTGAAGCACCGGCAAGGTCGCGTCACTGCTGCCGTCATTCACAAACAGCAGGTGGATGCCGGCACTTGCCGGATCCTGCAGAAAGGTCGCGAAGGCCTCTGTGCGCAGCCGTGCAGCCTCGTTGTAGCAGGGGATGACCACAGCCGCGCGACCCTGCTCCACCGCTTCCGCCGCCCCGGTGGAGTCGAGCGGGCTCTCCGAAAGGGGAGTCTCGCGTAAACTCCCCCCCTGTTTCACGGCAATCTCCGCACTTGTTGTTGTTTCGCGCAACCCGGCCTGCTCCCCACGTTCAAACAAGACGGTTCAGTATAGCCCGGTGCCTCCGTCCTCCCAACGGCATTTCGCGGCCAACCCTGCCACGCATCCCATACCGGTAGATGTTTACGAGGGGCTCCCATGCATCGGATGATCTCTGGCCAGGCGCTGCTTTCCGCAATGTTCTGCGGCCTGCTCGCCCTTCTTTCCGGCTGTTCCAGCAAAACAGCACCGTCAAAAGCAAACTTCAAAACGGCGATCGGCAACTACTACAACGCGCACCCCGAGTGTGTGTGGAGCTCGCCTGTCAAGTTTCCCGTGGAGGCCGACCCGAACAAGGGCGACCAGACCACCGGCTATGACGCCCTGACCGATGCCGGCCTGCTCACACGCACCTCCGCGCAGAAGAAGCTTTTTCTTTTCGGATCGAAGCAGGTGAACGACTACGACCTGTCCTCGAAAGGCCGCTCCGTGTGGACGCCGGACAGCTCGCAGCCTGGCTACGGCAATTTCTGCTTCGGCCACCGCGATGTGCAGACCGTCGACGACTTCACCACCTCCAGCGACAACAACCATGCCGAGCTCGCGAATGTGGATTACCGCTACACCGTGGCCGGGGTGGCGGATTGGGCGAAAACCGCCGAGATGCAGACCGCGTTTCCGACCATTGCCGCCGATCTCGCCGGCCCCAAGGTCGACAAGGCCACGCTGATTAACAC
>CAXTWU010000316.1:0-2595 GCA_964248025.1 uncultured Acidobacteriaceae bacterium
AAGTATGAGGTGGTGCCGATCGGGATCACCAAGGAGGGGCGCTGGGTCACCTCCGGCGACGCGGAGCTGATGCTGGCCCCACCCGCGGGCGATGGAGAGAGATCGCCTTCGGGCGAGGCCTTGCGCGCGGGCGACCCACAGGCCACGCCAACGGCCGCGGTGCTGGCGCGGGGCGAGGCCACGCTGATGCCGCCGCAGCCGGGGGCCGGGTTGATGCCGTTTGAAACGGCCGGCAAGGCTGGGGCTCACGCGCTGGCGCTGGACGTGGTGCTGCCGGTGCTGCATGGGACTTTCGGCGAGGACGGCACGATCCAGGGTTTGCTGGAGCTGGCTGGGATCCCTTATGCGGGCTCGGGGGTGCTGGGGTCGGCGGCCGGGATGGACAAGGACGTGATGAAGAAGCTTTTCGCTGCCGCGGGGCTGCCGATTCCGAAGCACGTTTCGCTGCTGCGCTCGCTTTGGAAGGCGAGCCCGGAAGAGGCGATCGCGACCGTGGAAGGGGCGCTCCGGTATCCGCTGTTCGTCAAGCCTGCGAACGGGGGCTCGTCGGTCGGGATCAGCAAGGCGCACGACCGCGCCGAGCTCGAAAGGGCGCTCGAGCTGGCGGCGCGCTACGACCGGAAGCTCGTGGTGGAGCAGGCGGTGGGCGGCGGGCGAGACGGCACGGGCAAGGCCCGGGAGCTGGAGGTGGCGGTGCTGGGCAACGACAAGCCCGAGGCGTCGGTTGTGGGGGAGATTGTGCCGGCCCCAACCAAGGAGTTTTACGACTACGAGGCGAAGTACCTGAGCGAGGGCTCGGTGCCGGTGCTGCCGGCCCAGCTGACCCCGGAGATAGCGGACAGAATTCGCGCGATGGCGATCAAGGCTTTCCAGGCGTGTGATTGCGCGGGGCTGGCGCGGGTGGACTTCCTGATGGAGCCGGAGGGCGAGCGGCGCATCTATTTGAACGAAATCAACACCCTGCCGGGCTTCACATCGATCAGCATGTACCCAAAACTGTGGCGGGCGAGCGGCGTGCCGTATCCTGAGCTCATCGACCGGCTGATCGCGCTGGCGCTGGAACGCGCGGGCGAGCGGGCGGCTACCAGCTACAGCCTCCACGCCCCGGGCGGGAACTGAACCGGCGCGCAGGGTGTCTATGGCCCACAGGAGAAAAAAGCGATGACGCTGCTGGACGCACCCCGGTACGACGCGCGGCGGGCGCGCCTGATCCGCAACAGTGTGCTGATCACGCTGGGCGTGATCGTCGTGGGCGCGGTGTTGACCTTTCTGCTGTGGGACTGGCCGGAACAGCACCGGGTGAACCATTTCTTCTCGCTGGTGGAAGAAAACAAGCTGCCGGAGGCCTATGGCTACTGGAACAACGACCCGAAGTGGCGCGAGCACGCGGACCGCTACTCGGGCTACACGCTGGAGGACTTCGAGCGCGATTGGGGCCCCGCGAGTGACTACGGCGTGATCCGTTCGCACAAGATCGAGATCACGAAAACGGTGGGCAACGGCGTGGTGATGGGCGTGGATATCAACGGGGGCAAGACGCCTTTGTTTTTGCGCGTGGACCACAAGACCAAGGAGCTGGGGTTCTCGCCGGTGGAGCTGTACGTGGGGCCGGACTAACACAGGAGCGATGGGATGGCGACAGCAACTCAGGTTTCAGTCGAGCAATACTTTCGCACCTCCTATGAACCGGACGCCGACTATGTGGACGGGAGGATTGAGGAGCGGCCCATGGGGGAGTACGACCACGCCTGCTGGCAGAGGGCCATTCAAAAATGGTTTCTGCTGCATGAGGACTCGTGGAACATCCGTGTGCTTCCGGAACTGCGGATCCAGGTCAGCGCCACGCGGTATCGAGTGCCGGATGTCGTTGTAGTCGACCACGCGCGTCCCATCGAACAGGTGCTGACATATCCGCCGATCGCCGTCTTCGAAATTTTGTCACCGCAAGACAGCGTGACGAGGACGATGGGAAAGCTGCGCGAGTACGAAACGTTGGGCGTGGAGACAATCACTGTGGTGGATCCGCCGAGCCGCACGGTTTATCAGTTTCAAAACAGCGGCCTCCGAAAGGTGCCGTCGGGTTTGCAGCAGCTCGGCACGGGACCCTGCTCCATCGATTGGGGCGTTGTCGCCGGTTACGTGGACTGAATGGAGTCAAGGGCGCGGTTTAGGGAGCCGCGCCCTTCCTGCTTACCGGGTTGTCAGTGCAGCGGCCGACGATCGCACCGCCTGCGCGGCGGCGACCATGTGGCGCAGCGCCTCCTGGACCTCGGGCCAGCCGCGGGTTTTAAGGCCGCAGTCGGGGTTGACCCAGAGCTGCGCGGGCTCGATGACCTCAAGCGCGGCCTCAAGCAGCCCTTCCATCTCGGCCTGCGGCGGTACGCGGGGTGAGTGGATGTCCCACACGCCGGGGCCGATGCCGTTGGGGTAGCGGGCGTGGCTGAAGGCCGCGAGCAGCTCGCCTTTCGAGCGAGCCGATTCCATCGAGATGACATCGGCGTCGAGCGCGGCGATCGAGGGCAGGATGGCTTCGAACTCGCAGTAGCACATGTGGGTGTGGATCTGCGTCTCGTCGCGCACGCCGGAGGTGGCGAG
>CAXTWU010000317.1:0-2587 GCA_964248025.1 uncultured Acidobacteriaceae bacterium
TTCTTGCCCTACATCGCCAGCGCGGTCTGCACGGAATAGTGAATGTAGTCGCGGTACAACAGGGTGTGAACGGTTCTGCACTCACGCATCACCATCTGCAGGTAGTCGCCGACGCCGCCCTGCAGCACATCCGTGATCTCCACAAAGCGCAGCGCGGCCTGCAATCGCCCGGCCACGCGCACCAGCTCCTGCGGGGCCAGCCGGCCGCTTTCCTGCTCCAGCGCCAGCAGGGCCTCGCGCAGCCGGTCCACCGAATAGCGCACCGCGTGCGGAAAATCCTTGTTCAGCAGCAAAAACTCAAGAATCTGCGACTCCGTCAGGTCCGCCGTGTACACGTTGCAGTACGCCTCAAACGCCGTGCAACAGCGCAGCAGCCCCACCCACTCCAGGAACTGGTGGCTGCCTGCAGGCCCCGTAGCCAAGCCCAGCTCATATACCGCCAGCAGCGCGGCAATCGACGAGGCCCGCTCGATCGAGCGCCCGATCTGGATAAACAGCCAGCCTTCCCCATGGCTCATCGTCGTGTCGGTCACACCCTGGAACAGGTGCAGTCCGTCCAGGATTTCCGGCAGAAACTCTTCCGGCGGGGCGTCGGGAAACGCATCGCGCGTCACCAGGTGGTAGAGGCGATTCAGCTGCAGCCACTGCTCGGACGAGATCTCCTCGCGAACCTGCCGGGCGTTTTCGCGCGCGGCGGCAATGCAGCTGCGCACGGAAGCGCCATTGCCGCCATCATGGGCCAACTGCGCCAGCAGATCATGCGAGTCGCGGTCGGAAAGCGCGGCCGCGTTATCGGCCGCGCTGCCGAGTGCCAGCAGCAAACGCCGCCTGCGCGCGTCTTCACTTGTGCCGGATCGCTCCAGCGTCATCGACGAGTGCACGTCCAGCATGCGCACCGTGTGCTCGGCCCGCTCCAGGTAGCGGCTCATCCAGTACAGGCTGTCGGCTACGCGTGATAGCATCGGCCACCTCCTCGCACACTATTCATCCAGCACCCATGTATCTTTGCTGCCGCCGCCCTGCGATGAGTTCACGACCAGCGAGCCCTTGGGCAGGGCCACGCGCGTCAACCCGCCGGGCACGACTGATACCTTGTCGCCGTACAGAATGTAAGGCCGAAGGTCCACATGACGCGGCTCCACGCTTGTGCCGCTCGCATCCGCGCTCATCAGGCAGGGTGCGCGCGAGAACTCCAGCGTGGGCTGTGCGATATAGTTCCGCGGGTTTGCCTCGATTCTCCGCGCGAACTCTTCCCGCTCCGCCCCGGTCGACTGCGGCCCGATCAGCATGCCGTAGCCGCCCGACTCACCGACCGCCTTGATGACCAGCTTGTGCAGGTTCGCCAGCGCATAGCCACGCTGCTTCGCATCCGTCATCAGAAACGTTTCCACGTTGCACAGGATCGGTTCTTCGCCGGTGTAATAACGAATGATCGCCGGCACATACGCATACAGCGCCTTATCATCGGCCAGCCCCGTGCCGAACGCATTGGCCAGCGTCACGTTGCCCGCGCGGTACGCGTTGAACAAGCCCGCCACGCCCAGGATCGAATCGCCGCGAAACGCCAGCGGATCGATAAAGTCGTCGTCCACGCGCCGGTAGATCACGTCCACGCGCTTCAAGCCCGCGGTCGTGCGCATGTACACCACGTTGTTGTGCGTGATCAGGTCGCGGCCTTCGACCAGTTCAATCCCCATCTGCCGAGCCAGATATGTATGTTCGAAGTAAGCCGAGTTGTACACCCCCGGCGTCAGCAGCACGATCGTCGGCTCAGGCCGGCCCTCGGGCGCGAGCGAGCGCAGCGACTGCAACAACACCTGCGGGTAATGCTCGATCGGGCGAACACCGTACTCGCGAAAGATCACGGGAAAGGTCCGCTTCATCACGCGCCGGCTCGACAGCATGTAGCTCACGCCACTCGGCACGCGCAGGTTGTCCTCGAGCACCGCGAACGAGCCGTCGTTCAAACGCAGCAGGTCGGTGCCCGTTACCGCGATATACACGTTGCGCGGGACCTGCAGCCCGCGCATCTCCCTGCGAAAATGCGGACACGAGTAAACGATCTCGCGCGGCACAGCACCCGACTGCAGGATCTTGCCCTCGTTGTAAACGTCGTGGAGAAACTGGTTCAATGCCGTGATCCGCTGCACCAGCCCGCGCTCGATCGTGCGCCACTCCGCCCCGGTCAGGATGCGCGGCAGCAGGTCGTAGGGAAAGATCCGCTCCGTGCCTTCCTGCTTGCCGTACACCGTAAACGTCACGCCCTGGGTCAAAAAGCTCATATCGGCCGAGTGCTTGCGGCGCAGGATCTCCTCATTCGGCAGCGACCGGTAGGTGTCCAGCAGCAGGCGGTAGTGCGGCCGCACCTCGCCGCCCGGCGTAAACATCTCGTCGTACGCGCTGTCCAGGAAGTACTCGCGCAGAAACGGGTCCGCGAAACGCTGCGTGCCGGCCTCGCCGGTCATGCGTGGGTCTCCGGTTTGTCCAGCCACTCGGAGATCACCGTGAACTGCCGAAGATTTGCGATGCCGAACGAGGTCGTCAGCGCCACGTCCGATGCGTCGCGCCCGGTCGCCATCAGCACACG
>CAXTWU010000318.1:0-2544 GCA_964248025.1 uncultured Acidobacteriaceae bacterium
GGCCATCGTGCAGCAGTCCCAGCAGGATAAAGTAGCTGTCCCAGCCGTACATCTCGTTGAAGCGGCCGCCCGGCACAACGTAGGGGTTGGGCAGGTATAGCAGCCCCGGTGTGCCAGTCTGCTCCGGCCGCAGCGCGCCGGGGCGGTCGATCCGGCGCGGCAGCCGCTCCGCCCGGACGCCGCAGGCGGACTGCAAGGCCCGCACCGCCGCGGGTTCCGGCAGCTCCTGGGGCAGGTACAGCACGGGCGCGGTGTTTGTTTTGGGGTCGACGAGCGACTTGCAATCGGTCATCGACCGCTCGAGCTCGCTCCACGAGCCATGGATGTAGCTGTCAAGCGAGGTCGAGACAGGAGCCTGCGCGCGCCCTGAGCCCGCCCCTGCAAACACGGAAGCGGCCAGCATGACGCAGAAAAACGCTCGAATCAGCATAGGCGGATACTACCGCAGAGACCACCCAGCCGAACGTATACTGACCCCATGCATCTGGAACGCATCCTCGAGAAGACCAGGGCTGCCGTGGCCGAGCGCAAGCTAAGGGTGCCGGTCGCCGGGCTCGAGCAGCAGGCGCAGTTCCACGCCCCGCGCGGCTTTGCCCGCTCCCTGCGCCGCCGGGCTTACGATGGGCCCGCAATCCTGGCCGAGATCAAAAAAGCCTCGCCTTCGCGCGGAGTCATCCGGCCCCACTTCGACCCGCTCCAGCTGGCAAAGCAGCTGCGCGCCGGGGGTGCGACCGCGCTTTCCGTCCTGACCGACGAGCCGTTTTTCCAGGGCAGTCTTGAGTACCTGGAAATGGCCTCCGAGGCGAGCGGGCTGCCGTGCCTGCGCAAGGACTTTATCGTCGATTCGTACCAGATCGTGGAAGCACGCGCCCATCGCGCCGATGCGATTCTGCTGATCGCCGCCGCGCTCACCGATGGGGAGCTGGCGCGGTTTACCGAAGAAGCGCATACGCTCGAGCTCGACGTACTGTGCGAGGTGCATACCGCCGAGGAGCTGGCGCGGGTGCGCGACCTGGGCTGCGATGCCTACGGCGTCAACAATCGCGACCTGGCGACGTTTGAGGTGCGGCTCGATATTTCATACGACCTGGTGGGCGGCCTGCCCGAAGGAGCGGTGCACATCTCGGAAAGCGGCATTCGCTCGCGGCACGATATCGACTCGCTCCGCGATGCGGGCTTTCACGCTTTTCTGATCGGCGAGTCCCTGATGCGCGAGCCCGATCCCGGGGCCGCTTTGTCGGCCTGGCTCGAGCCTGTGCCGGGCCGGTAGGCGCGCGTATGTGGATCAAAATCTGCGGCAACACCACGCTCGACGACGCCCGGCTCGCGATCGATGCCGGGGCCGACGCGCTGGGATTTGTGTTTGCGCCCAGTTCCCGGCAGGTCAGCCCCTCGCTGGTGGCCGCGATCACCGCCCGGCTGCCCCGAAGCGTGCCCCGGCCAGTCGAGTTGTACGGCGTCTTCGTTCACCCGACCTTTGAGCAGGTCGTCGAAACTGTGGGGACCGCCGGGCTGACCGGTGTGCAACTCCATGCGACCAGTGATCCGACCCTCCCCACGCGCCTGCGCGAGCATTTTTCGTCGACCGGTGGCCGCAAGCGCCTGGGTCTGCTGCAGGTGCTGCACGTTCCGGCCGGGCAGGCACTCGACAGCGCGTCCCTGGATCAAAATCTGCGCGAGCTGGCGGCCGATCATTCACTCGATGCCGTGCTGATCGACTCCCGCACGGCATCGGCCGAGGGCGGCACCGGCCTGCGCTTCCACTGGGCCGAGGCCAGCGGGTCGTTTTTGCAGGCCGTGCCCCACCTGCGGCTGATCGTGGCGGGTGGACTGGCCCCCGAGAACATCGCCGAGGCCATCGCGACCCTGCGCCCCTGGGGCATCGACGTGGTGACCGGGGTGGAATCCGCGCCCGGACGCAAGGACCCGGCCCGGGTTCGCGCCTTTGTGGAGCGGGCCCGCGCCGCCGCTCGCGCGCTGGCAGCACCGTCTCCTGTCCGGGCTTAATCCCGGCCCTTTCATAAGCAGTCCATACGCAGGCTGCTATAAACAGCGAATGAACCCGCTCGCCGACCCTGTCTCCCGCCGTCGTTTTCTGCGCCAAAGCTTTGGTTGGAGCGCGCTGGCCGCCCTGCCTGCGCTGCCGGGCCTGGCCGCGAGTCACGCTGCCGCCAAAAGCAGCGACCCGCATGCCGCGCAGGCGCTGGTGTTGGGCGACTGGGGCTATGTCGACAAAGCAGGCCATGGCGACGAGAGCCCATCGGCCACCACGCACGAGGCACAAAGCCAGGTGGCGCGCGGCATGCGGCACTACGCGCAGGCAACCGGCCTGCGTCCGGACGCGCTGTGGATGCTGGGCGACAGCTGGTACGGCGACCTGCCGGATGGCATGGCTTCCTCGCGCTGGGTCGAGGGTTTTGAGCGGATGTACCCGGCGGACGTGTTTCCCGGCCCTGTTTACACCATGCTCGGCAACCACGACTACCAAACCATGCCGGCCGACGTGAACAAGGTGGAGGCCGAGCTCGCGTACGCAAAAACCGG
>CAXTWU010000319.1:0-2500 GCA_964248025.1 uncultured Acidobacteriaceae bacterium
ATCAAGGGCGTGGCCAAGGGCATGAGCATCACCTTCGGGGAGATGTTCCAGCCGACCGAAGTGGAGAACTACCCGGACGGCCCAGGGCCGACGCGCGGCGCGGTCTTGCAGGAGCGGTTCCGGGGCGCGCATGTGCTCCAGCGCGACGAGAACGGACTGGAAAAGTGCGTAGCGTGCTTCCTGTGCGCGGCGGCCTGCCCGGCCAACTGCATCTACATCGAGGCTGCCGAGAACACGGCTGAAACGCGGATCTCAAGCGCCGAGCGTTACGCCAAGGTTTACAACATCGACTACAACCGGTGCATCTTTTGCGGTTACTGTGTGGAAGCCTGCCCCACCGACGCGATCACGCACGGTCATGGTTTTGAGCTGGCCAGCTTGAACGCCGGAACCCTGGTCATGCGCAAGGAAGATATGCTGACGCCGAACCTGGGCCTGCCCGGTGTGGCGGCGGGCGGCGCGGACTCCGTCAAGTAAAGACTTCAAAAGGTACAAGCGGCGGTTCCCGGTCAGGGGAACCGCTGCTTTTTGTTTGCGGTCGCATCCAATACCGCGGAGGAGCGCGAACGATGGCAACGGTGCGGGTATTTGCACGGGCAAAGGCAAAGGACGGCAAGGAGCGGGAGCTGCGCGAACAGCTGCTCGAACTGGTGAAGGCGAGCCGGGCCGAAGAGGGCATCGAGTTGTACGAGCTGTTCGAGACCACCGATGGCGGAGAGTTCCTGTTCAGCGAGCAGTACGCCGGGTCAGAAGAGTTTGAAGCGCACAAAAGCTCGGAACACTTCCGGCAGGGCAGCGCGGCCATGCAGCCCCTGCTCGACGGTGAGCTGACGATCTGGGTGGTCGATCCGGTGGAGCCGGTTCTGTAGTTGAATTCCCCTTATTCTCATGCACGAACGCTGCACCGTTTAAGATGAAGGGTGGCCCAAACCCTCATGACTGACCCCCTTCGCCTGCTCCATGAACGTGTCCTGGTCTACGACGGTGCCATGGGCACCAGCATCCAGCTGCACTCGCCCACGATTGACGACTACTGGGGCAAGGAAGGCTGCAACGAGCTGCTGGTGCTTTCGCGGCCCGACATCATCCGCGACATCCATGCGAGCTTTTTCACGGTGGGTTGCGATGTGGTCGAGACCAACAGCTTCGGTTCGACGCGCGTGGTGCTGGATGAGTACGACCTGGGCGACCGCACGCGCGAGCTGAACGTTGCCGCCGCTCGATTGGCAAAGGAGGTCGCGCGCGATTTTTCGACACCCGAAAAGCCCCGCTTCGTTGCCGGCTCCATCGGTCCTACGACCAAGCTGCCCTCTCTAGCGCACATCGGCTACGACGCCATGGCAGCCATGTATCGCGAACAGGCCGAAGCACTGATCGAGGGCGGGGTTGACCTGCTGCTGATTGAAACCTGTCAGGATCTGTTGCAAGCCAAGATCGCGCTGGCGGCCTGCGACGACGCCATGCGCACGGCCGGCAAGCGCCTGCCCGTGCAGATGCAGGTCACGCTGGAGGCGACCGGCACCATGCTGCTGGGCTCCGAGATCGGTGCGGCGCTTGCCGTGATCGAGTGTTTCGAGCCCGACATCATCGGACTGAACTGCGCGACCGGACCCGCGGAGATGAACGACGCGGTGCGCTTTCTGTGTCAGAACTCGACGCGCGCGATCAGCGTGTTGCCTAACGCGGGGCTGCCGCAAAACGAGGGCGGCGTCGCTGTTTACAAGCTCACGCCGGCGGAGCTCGCCGCGTACCATCGCCGGTTCGTGACCGAGTACGGCGTGCAGGTGGTGGGCGGCTGCTGCGGCACCACACCCGCACACCTCCAGGCCGTTGTGGACGCCGTGAAGAACTGCACCCCGGCGCGGCGCGAGGTGAAGCCGCAGGGCGTGGCCGCGAGTGCTTTTTCCGCCACGCCGCTTGAGGTGGATGGACAGCCCGTCATCATCGCCGAAGAGATGAACACCACCACACGGGTCGCGCACTTCCGCGACATGGTGCGCGGCGGCGACTACGACGGCATTCTCGCGATGGCAAAGCGGCTCGCGTCGGAAGGCTCGCAGATGCTCGACCTGTGCTGCGCGATTGTCGGCGAGGACGAAAAGGGGTACATGAACGCTGTGCTCGAAAAGATCGCGACGCGTGTGAGTGTGCCCATCGTAATCGACACGACCGAGGCCGACGTGCTGGAAGAAGCCTTGAAGCGTGTACCCGGCAAGCCGTTGATCAACTCGGTCAACCTGGAGGACGGCGAAAAACGCACCAGTAAAGTGCTGCCGATGGCGAAGCGCTACGGAGCTGCGGTGGTCGCGCTGACGATCGACGAGGACGGCATGGCGCTGACCGCGGAGAAAAAAGTCGCGGTCGCGAAACGCATCTACGCGATGGCGACCGAGCGCTACGGCATGCGCGGCGAAGACATCCTGTTCGACCCGCTGACACTGCCCATCTCAACCGGCCAGGAAGATTACCGCGACGCCGGCATGCAGACGCTGGAAGCGGT
>CAXTWU010000320.1:0-2482 GCA_964248025.1 uncultured Acidobacteriaceae bacterium
CCTGAGCGAGGAGCAGGATGCGCTTGAAGAAGTGTACGAGCCGTTTCTGATCCAGATCGGGTTTCTGGACCGGACGCCGCGCGGACGGGTGGCCACGCGGCTCGCGTACGAGCATTTCGGTCTGCCGCAGCCGCGCAAGGCGCAGCCCGGGCTGTTTTAAAAAGTTTGACCGCAGTCCGCGGGTATTCTCGTGGCTGCTTCTGGTCAAGAATGGCTCCTGTGTTGAAGAGGAGTGAATGTGACGCGGGACGATTGGATGTGGCAGCGGGTACTGGCGCGCAAGCCGGACGCGACCTTTGTGTACGCGGTGACGACGACGGGAGTCTTTTGTCGTTCGAACTGCCCGAGCCGTCGCCCGGCGCGCGCTCGCGTGCGGTTTTTCGAGACCGCCGGTCAGGCGCAGGGAGCGGGTTTTCGCGCGTGCCTGCGCTGCCGTCCCGGCTCGGCGAGCGCGGATGCCGAGCTCGCGGCGCGGGTCGCCGCTTTTCTCCAAGCGCACGCTGACCGGCAAGTGCCGCTGGCTGACCTGGCCCGACACGCCGGCGTGAGCGCCGGAACTGTGCAACGTGTGTTCACCCGCGTGATGGGCGTAAGCCCGCGCGTGTTCGCGAACTCACTGCGGGCAGAGCGGTTTCGCGCGGAACTCGGCTCCAGACGGGCGCGAGTCACCGACGCCGTGTATGCCGCCGGGTTTTCCGCGCCGAGCCGGGCGCAGCATTCGGCCTCGCTCGGCATGGCTGCCAAACGCTACCGGGCCGGCGGAGCGGGCGAGCAGATCGGCTATGCGGTCGCTCCCGCACCACGCGAACTGGGATGGATGCTGGTGGCCGCGACCGCTCGCGGGCTGTGTGCCGTGCTGCTGGGTGCGGATGCGGCCGAGCTCAAGGCCGAGCTCGGCCGGAGGTTCCGGGCCGCGACGCTCGTGGAGGATCGCTCGATCACGAAGTATTGCCAACCTGTGTTGGCGGCGTTTGCGCCTGGGAGCGCGGCGAGCGAGCTGCCGCTGGACCTGCGCGGTACGGCGTTCCAGGCCCGCGTGTGGGCTGCGCTCGGCGAGATCCCGCACGGTGAAACGCGCAGCTACACGCAGGTGGCCGCGTCGCTCGGAGACCCAAAGGCGGTGCGCGCAGTGGCCCGGGCCTGCGCGGAAAACCCGCTTGCGATCGTAGTGCCGTGCCACCGCGTCATCGGCAGCAATGGCGCGCTCACCGGCTACCGTTGGGGCCTGGAGCGGAAAAAGGCATTGCTGGCCTGGGAAGCGACGGAGCGACCAGTCCCAGAACGGGAATGAGCTTGCATTCTCCTGAACTTTGCCGCACGCCGGGCGGGGCTCCCGATGCTATGGTGGAAAAGACAGGAGATCAGGCCTTGCCGCGCGCACCCGTGCCGGCGGGCCGCACACGTTTATGGCAACGATCACGGCCCCCGCGCCGACCGGCACCACAACCACGCCCGATATCAAGCACGACGTCAAGGACCTCGCGCTGGCCGCCGAGGGCAAAAAGCGCATCGAGTGGGCCGGTGCTTCCATGCCCGTGCTGGCGCAGATTCGCGAAGAGTTCGCGCGAACCCAGCCGCTCAAGGGCGTGCGCATTGCCGCCTGCCTCCACGTCACCACCGAGACCGCGAACCTGATGCTGGCCCTGCGCGACGGGGGAGCCGACATCGCGCTCTGCGCGTCGAACCCGCTTTCGACCCAGGACGAGACCGCCGCCGCACTGGTTGCCGAGTACGGCATCAAGACCTTCGCCATCAAGGGTGTCGATAACGAGGGCTACTACCGCCACCTGCAGGCGACGCTCGATCACAAGCCGCAGTTCACCATGGATGACGGCTGCGACCTCGTGACCCTGCTGCACACCAAGCGGCAGGACGCGCTTGCGGACGTGATCGCCGGCACCGAAGAAACGACGACCGGCGTGATTCGCCTTCGCGCGATGGCCAAGGAAGGCGTTCTGCGCTACCCCGTTGTCGCGGTCAACGACGCGCTGACCAAGCACATGTTCGACAACCGCTACGGTACGGGCCAGTCCACTCTGGACGGCGTGATTCGCTGTACCAACGCGCTGATTGCCGGTTCGACGTTTGTGGTCGCTGGCTACGGCTGGTGCGGGCGCGGCCTGGCGCAGCGCGCGCACGGCATGGGCGCGCAGGTCATCGTGACGGAGATCGATCCAACCAAGGCGTTGGAAGCCGTGATGGACGGCTACCGCGTGATGCCCATGGAAGAAGCCGCCAAGGTCGGAGATATTTTCGTGACCCTGACCGGCAACAAGAGCGTGATTCGCAAGGAGCACTTCGAAGTCATGAAGTCCGGGGCCCTGATCGCGAACTCCGGCCATTTCAACGTGGAAATCGACATCCCCGCGCTTGAAGGCCTGGCTACCGGTCACACCACCGCTCGGCCGTTCGTGGAGCAGTACACGTTGCATGACGGACGCACCCTGTGCCTGCTGGCCGAGGGCCGGCTCATCAACCTGGC
>CAXTWU010000321.1:0-2475 GCA_964248025.1 uncultured Acidobacteriaceae bacterium
AGGCTTTCGGCAACAGCGAGGTCCCAGCCGCGACGCACGGAGGAGCCGGGGGCGGGGGTTTGCAGCAGCACCGCGCCGGCGGGCATGGCAGTCGAGTAGAGCCGCTGAGTCACAGATAGATCGAGCCCCAACGCGGCGGCACGGCTGCCTGCTTCAGCCACGGATTGTCCCTGGAGGTCGGGTACACGGACCTCGGCCCGGTGCACCGCGAACTGCATCGTCACAATGGCCGAGATGCCGGCGATGCCGGCCAGCAGCATCGCGACCAGCGCAAAGCGGAAAGCCGCCATCACGCCTGGCTCTCGCCCTCGGCCTCATGCTCGATGCTGTAGCTGATCTCGACTGCCGCTTGCAGCATGATCGATACGGAGCAGTATTTTTCCTTGGACAGCGCGACCGCATCCTCCACGGCTTTCGCGCTGAGACCCGCGCCACTTATTGAGTAGGTCAGATGGATGCGGGTGAAGACGCGAGGTGCTTCGGAAGGCTGCTCGGCGACCGCCGACACGCGCAGGGACGCGAGAGACTGGCGTTTTTTCGCGAGAATGCCGACTACGTCGACGGAGGTGCAGGCGCACAGGGCGGCCAGCACGGCTTCCATGGGCGAGGGGCCATTGGTATGGGCCGCGCCGGTGTCGAACAACACGGCGTGACCGCTTTCGCTACGGCCTTCGTACTGCGTGCCGCCTTTCCAGGTTGAGCTTGCGATCATGGGGCTCCTTGCGCTACTAGCCGTGGTGCGAATCGGTGACGGGTTCTGGGTGGATGAGCACTCGGTCCACTGCGGGGCAGCTGCTTTTAAAGCGGTCTTCAAGCGAGGTAATGACCTGGTGGACGCGATGCATTTCCATCTCGTCGGGCATGGTGCAGTGGCACGAAAGCTGGAAGCGCTCGCCGACGCGGCTGACGACGACCTCGTGGACATCGAGGATCTCGGGCAGGTCGGCAGCGGCTTGGCGCAGCTGCTGTTCCATGCCCCGGTCGCGCGCTTCAATCCGGGGCACCTCGATGGTGGCGGGCTCGCTTTCAATATGGGTCAGCACGCTTTCCACCTGCGGCAGCTCGCCGCGGATCTCGTCCTCGATGCGGCGCACAAAGTGGTGCGCTGTTTTAAGCGGCAGGCGCTCATCGACTTCCAGGTGTTGCTCAATGCGCAGGCCCTGCCCGTAGGTTTGCACGGACACATCGTGCAGCACCACGTTGTTGCGCAGGGCGACGGCGCGCACCCGGTCAAAGATGCTTTCGGTTTCGGTTTCGCGCGGCACGGTACGGATGACGACGTCGGCGTCGGGCAACACGCGGCGCACGGCGGCTGTGGCCTGCTGCACCAGCTGCTCGGTGCGCTGAAAGGTGAGCTGGCGCGACATGGACAGGGTGAGGTCGGCGAAGTGCGCCGCGCCGGCCGAGCGCATGCGCGCCTGGTCGACCGCCAGCACGCCGGGCACATGGCGTACCTCAAACAGGACGCGCCGGCGAATGCTGACCGGGGTTGCATCGACCAGGGTGCCGACCGTGCGGTGGCCGACGCGCCAGGCAAAGGCGAGGATCATAAGCGAAACGATCAGTGCGGCGACTGAGTCGGCGTAGCGCAGCGCCGGGATGTGAAGGCGACTGCCGGCAGAGGCAAGCGCAAGCCCGGCAAAGACAGCGGCGCTGGCCCAGATGTCGGAGGCGAAATGGGCGGCGTCGGCTTCAAGCGCGGCGCTTTGGGTCCGGGCGGCGACCCGGCGCAGCTTGCGCGAACGCCACAGGTCGACCGCGACGGAAAGGGCAAGCACGGCCATGGGCCAGCCGGGCTCGCGAAGACCGAACTGGTGCCGGGCCATGCGCGCTAGGGCTTCGACCGCGATGGACACGGACGAAGCGAGCATAAAAAAAACCTCCACAAAGGCCGAGATATTTTCGATCTTGGCGTGGCCGTAGGGGTGGTCCTCGTCGGCGGGCTTGTCGGCGACCTGGATGGACAGGTAGGTGAGCCCCGAGCCCACGAGGTCGAGCGCGGAATGGGCGGCGTCGGACAGGACGCCGAGCGAGCCGGACAAGAGGCCGGTGGCGAGCTTGAGCAGCGTGATGACGAGCGCGGCCAGCGCGGAGCCCAGGGCAACCGAGGACTTCTCGTCACGCATACTGCGCGGTGCGGTTTGCCCGGGGAAAGACGCCGGTGCGCCTCGCTGTGCGATGGGCTCGCTCATGCGTTAAGGGTATAACGGGGGTGGCGCGGGCGCTCGCCGTCCCGCTTCGTGCCACGGTCGCTTCGGCCCCGTTACTGGCTGGAGCCGGACTGTCTTGTGCCCGACCAGGCCAGGTAGGTTTTCCACTCGGGCTGGCCCGGCGGCTGCATCTCGAAGCGCCCATTCATCGTGGCATTTCTCAGGTCGTACGTGAGCCGGAAGCGCGGACCCGGCAACGGCTCCGATAGAAAAACCGCCGTGGCCGGGGTGGGCGCGGAAACAGCGTAGTGGAGGACATGGCCTT
>CAXTWU010000322.1:0-2471 GCA_964248025.1 uncultured Acidobacteriaceae bacterium
CTTCCATCAGGGCCAGCAAGGGCGACACCACTACCACCGGCTTCGGCAGAAACAGTGAAGGCAGCTGATAACAAAGACTTTTGCCTGCCCCGGTGGGCATTAGCGCCACCGTGTCGCGCCGCGCAAAGATCGCGTCGATCACCTCGCGCTGCCCTGGTCGCAGCCGCTCCACGCCAAACCGCCGTCGTGCTTCGCGGTGCAGCGCATCCCATGGCGCACCTGCCGCCTGCTTCCTCTTTGCTGTGGACATGGCGATATTGGATGCCGGGCGGCCGGCATTCTCAAGAGGTGCCGGGCAAGCCGAATGTACAGTGTGAAAGCATGCCTACGCTCTTGACCGCCGCCTCCCTGGTGACTGAATACGGCCTCATCGATGACCCCGTGGTTGTGCTGGAGGACGGCGGGATTGTGGACATCGGCAGCCGGGAATCCCGCGAGACACCTCACAATGCCGTGCTCCACGACCACCCGGGTGCGACCCTGACCCCGGCGTTTGTTGACGTGCACACGCACGGCTGCTGCGGCCGCGACGTGATGGAAGCGACGGGGGAAGCGATCGCGACGGTGAACCGCTTTGTAGCCCGGCACGGCGTGGGCGCATACCTGCCGACCACCATCACCGCGCCCCGGGATGTAACCCTGCGATCGCTCGCGGGGCTGGCGCGCGAGCTGGCCCGGCCCCCTGCGCCCGGTGAAGCGCGCCCCCTCGGCATCCACCTGGAAGGCCCGTTCCTGTCGCATCCCAAGCGAGGCGCGCACCCCCCGCATGACCTCCAGGAACCGTCCATCGAGTTTTTCGACGCCATGTGGGAGGCTGCCGAAGGGCGCGTGACCCTGATGACCCTCGCCCCGGAGCTGCCCGGCGCGCTCGATCTGATCGCGCATGCCGTCCGCCGCGGGGTCACGGTCTCGATCGGGCACAGCGACGCTCGGGCTGAAGCAGCCGAGGCCGCGATCCGGGCCGGCGCGCGATCGGCCACCCACACCTTCAATGCCATGCGAAGGCTCGACCATCGCGAGCCCGGCATTCTCGGCGTTGCGCTCACCGACGATGCGCTCTACGCCGAGCTTATCTGCGACGGCTTCCATGTCGCGCCCGCCATGGTTCGCCTGTTTGCCCGCGCCAAGGGACCGGAACGTGCCGTTCTGATCACCGATGCCATGAGCGCCGCCGGCATGCCCGACGGGGCCTACAAGTTGGGCGAGCTGGACGTTCGCGTCGCCGGGGGCCGGGCCATCACCGGCGAAGACACGCTGGCCGGGTCCACCCTGACGCTCGATCAAGGCTTGCGCAACTACTGCCGAGAAGGGAGCGTCACGCTGGCGGACGCGGTGCAGGCCGCGACACGGAACCCGGCGCGCATGGCCGGGCTCGACGCCGGGATCCTCCGCGTGGGCGCGCGGGCAGACCTGAACGTGCTCGCCCCGGATGGCGCCTTGATGGCGACCTATCTGGGCGGCGTGCCGGTTTCGCGGTCCTGATCGAGCCTGAGTGCGGGTGCCAGCACTCCGGCGCTGCCGTCAACCGGCGGCGCGGCTAATCCAAGAATTTCCGTGATGAACGGGTAAACATTCACGTTCTCAAATGGCTTGAGCCGGGTGCCGGGCCGGATATCAGGGCCTTCCGCGTAGAAGATCGCCTTCATCTCGGGCATCTGCCGCGGGTCATAGCCGTGCGAGCCTGCGTTCGGCGGATGGTCGGGCTTGCCTGCCTCCGGCGCATGCGCCCGAATGGCGACGGGCCCATTCGGCACCACCACCGGGTCGCCTTCGCGTCCGTTGCTGTTGTAGTGCAGCTCCTTCGGCACATCGACGCGGCGATACACGGCAAACCGGCTGTCGGCAATCTTGAGCCGCCGGTAGGCCTCCCCTGCGTCCGCGTCTGTCGCCGGATACAGCAGCGATCCGGCGGTCTGGAAATGCGAAAGGTCGGCGTATTTGTCCAGGTCGATCCAATCGCCTTCCGTCGCGATCATGCCGTGGTCGCTTACGACCACCAAGTCGACCGGCAGGTGCAGGCCGCTGATCCCGGTGCGAAGCCTGCCGATCATCGCGTCGAGCGCGAGCACGGCTGCGCGAGTTTGCGGGGCTTCCGGCCCGAATTCGTGGCCCGCGTGGTCCACATCGGCAAAGTACAGCGTCAGAAAGTGCGGACGTTGCGCCCCGGGCAGCTTCAGCCAGGTGAGCACCTGGTCCACACGCTCCGGGTTGGGCCGCTTGTCGTCGTAGTGGAGGTAGTACGAGGGCCGCACCCCCTGGATCGCCGCTTCCGAACCGGGCCAGAAAAAGCAGGCCGTGCGCATCCCTTGCTGCTCCGCCAGGACCCACAACGGCGTGCCGCCGTACCAGCTGCCGTCGGTGCTCGAACTCGGGTCGTTGTAGCTGAAGCGTTTCGTATGGTCGTCGTTGTAAAAGCTCATCGCGACGATGCCGTGGTGCTCCGGGTAGAGCCCGGTCACCAGCGTGTAGTG
>CAXTWU010000323.1:0-2452 GCA_964248025.1 uncultured Acidobacteriaceae bacterium
AGCGAGGAAGAGCTGGACGGCATCACCAACATCCTGCCGGAGAACAACGTCGGCAACAACTCCGGCGCGTACACGCCGATCGTCGACTCGGTCTCCGAGTTCAACGTGCAGACCAGCGTGCTGCCGGCCGACTACGGACGCTTCTCGGGCGGCGTCATCAATCTGGCCACCCGCACCGGCACCAATGTGTTTCACGGCTCGCTGTTTGAGTTCAACCGCAACTCGATTTTCGACGCGAAGGATTACTTCTCCCCGCACACGCAGGCCATTCCGCCGCTCTCGCGCAACCAGGGCGGCGGCACCTTTGGCGGTCCGCTCATCAAGGACCGGACCTTCTTCTTCGTCGCCGCTGAAATCTCGCGCGAGGTCGACTCCTCCACCGAAACCGACAGCGTGGCCACGGCAGCCGAGCGCACCGGCGACTTCAGCCAGCTGCTGACGTTAACCGACAGCAACGGCAAACCCGCGCCGATCCAGCTGTTCAACCCGCGATCCGGGCACCTCGGCACCTACGTCAACAGCAGCGGCCAGACGGTGACCGGCTTTGTCCGCGATCCCTTCCCCGGCAATATCATCCCGCAGGGTCAGTTGGACAATGCCGGTTCGCTGGCGCTCAAGTACCAGCCGCTGCCTAACACCAACGGCACCTCGCTCACCAACAACTACGTCATCACACAGGGCGCGCCCACCCAGAACTACTACCACTTCGACGTCCGCGTCGACCATAACTGGACGCAGGCCTGGAAGACCTTTGCCCGCTTCTCGCACTTTGCGGAAAACGGGACGCCGTTCCAGGACTTCCCGGACAACAACGGCGTAGCCTCCCAGGGCTACAACGGGCCTTACACCACGGGCTCGTACAGCCTGGCCTATGACAACACCTTCACCATCAGCCCGACCCTGATCTTCGACATCCGCTACGGCCTGAGCCGTTCGCAGTACCGGCGCATTCCGTCCGGCGGGGCCTTCGACATCACCAAGGTCGGCCTGCCGGCCTCGCTCGCCGCCACCTCCAACGCTGAGGTGTTCCCGAGCTACTCCATCGGCAACGGCTACAGCAGCTTCGGCTCCGGCGGCTACGTGGACTACCAGGAGAACCCCACGGTCCATGATCTGCTGGCCGACTTCGATAAAGTAAAGGGCGCGCACGACATGAGGTTCGGCGGCGAGTTCCGGAAGATCTTTCTGAACTTCTTCCAGTACGGCGATCCTTCCGGCAGCTTCGGTTTCTCGCAGGACTGGACACAGAACATTGCGGGCGACGCCTCCAAGGGCGGTACCAACGCGGGCGGCGGCAACCCGTTTGCCTCCCTGCTGCTGGGGCTGCCGGACTACGGCGGCTACACGATCGACCCGTCGCTCGCGACCGCCGGGGCCTACTACGCCCTGTACGCCGAGGACACCTGGCGCGCCACCAACCACCTCACCATCAACTACGGCCTGCGCTGGGACGCCGACCAGCCGCGGACCGACCGGCACAACCAGCTCTCGTACTTCAACCCGAATGACGTTTCGCCGATCAACGCGCTGGTGCCCGCAAATGGGGCTTACCCGGCGCTCGGCAATCTCCACGGGGCCGAGCACTTTGTCGGCACCTCTACCGGCCAGTTCGGACGCCAGCAGGTCAACATGCACAAGCTCGACTTCGGGCCGCGCATCGGCGTGGCCTGGAGCCCGGATGAGCACTGGGCCGTGCGCGCCGGCTTCGGCATCGTGTATGCGCCCTCGGCCATGCAGCCGGCCGGGGCCGATGGCGGCGCGGGGACCGACGGCTTCAGCACCTACAGCAGCCCATCGTTCTCCTTCGACAGCCAGCAGACCATCGCCACCACGCTCGACAATCCGTTTCCGCAAGGCGTGCAGATCCCGGCCGGGGCTGCCGGCGGACTGGGCAACAATCTCGGTACCGGCATTTCCGCCGACTACCTGACGAACTCGAACTCGCGCACCCCCTACTCCGAGCAGGCGAACCTGACGGTGCAACGCACCCTGCCCGGGCAGACCGTGCTTGAAGTCGGTTGGCTCTTCAACCAGGGCAAGTTCCTGGTCGACGGCGACCCCGGAACCCCCGAGGACCAGGTCAACCCCAGCTACCTGGCGCTCGGCAGCGCGTTGAAAGACCAGGTGCCGAACCCGTTCTACGGCATCATCACCACGCCGAACTCGTCGCTGTCGCAAAAGATGATCCAGCGCAACCAGCTGCTGCGGCCTTACCCGCAATACACGGGCGTGACCGAGTACCGCAAGGACTCGGCCTACTCCAACTACAACGCCGTGACAGTGCGGCTGGACAAGCGCTTCGCGCAAGGGCTGTCGCTGCTGGTCGCCTTTACCGGCGCCAAGCTGTTCGATAACTCGGCCTCTGCCGTTACTTATCTGGGGCCCACCAGCTCCACCTATGTGAACCAATACAACCCCGCCGGCGAGTACTCGGTATCTCCACAGGACATCT
>CAXTWU010000324.1:0-2411 GCA_964248025.1 uncultured Acidobacteriaceae bacterium
AAACGCGTGCTGGTGGTGGGTCTGGGCCGGTCAGGCCTGGCGGCGGCCCTTTTTCTGCGCCGGCATGGCGCGAAGGTCACTGTGTCCGACGTCCGCAGCGCCGAGGCCCTCGAAAAAGAAATTCCCATGCTGCTGGAAGAGGGCATCGCGGTCGAGGCCGGCGGCCATGGCCTGCTCACCTTCCGGCGGCAGGACCTGCTGGTCGTCAGCCCCGGCGTTCCACTCGACACGCCCGAAATCCGCCAGGTGCGCGCCTTTGGCCAGACGGTGCTGGGCGAGGTGGAGCTGGCGTCGCGCTTTCTCAAGGGGCAAACCCTGGCCATCACAGGCTCCAACGGCAAGACAACCACCACGACCCTGTGCGGCGAGATCCTTGCGGCCTCCGGCATCCCGACGGTCGTCGGCGGCAACATCGGGGTCCCAGTCGTCGCACTGACCGATGAGTCGCGCGCAAACGGCTGGAACGTGCTGGAGCTCAGCTCCTTTCAGCTGGAAACGACGGAAACATTTCACCCCCGGATCGCGGTCCTGCTGAACATCACGCCCGACCACCTGGACCGCCACGGCACCTTTGAAAACTACCGTGCCGCCAAGGAGCGCATCTTCGCGAACCAGACCGCGGACGACTTCCTGGTGCTGAACGCGGATGATGATGTGGCGCACCGGGCCGCTGCCCGGGCTCGCGCGCCCGTGTTCTGGTTTTCACGGACGCGCGTGGTCAAGCAGGGCGCGTTTGTTCACGATGGCGTTGTTCTGTTTCGCTCGTCGGAGCAATCGCCTGCGGAGCCTGTCTTGCCGGTTGCGGAGATCCCGCTCAAAGGCGTGCACAACCTTGAAAACGTGCTTGCGGCCGTCACGGCCACCCGCCTCGCCGGGGTTGAGCCGGAGGTGATTCGCGCAAGCGTCGAGCGTTTCCATGCAGTCGCGCACCGGCTTGAGTTTGTCGCCGAAATCAGCGGCGTCGCCTACTACAACGACTCCAAGGCAACCAACGTGGACTCGGCCGTCAAAGCCATCGCATCGTTCGATCGCGGCGTCCACCTGATCCTCGGCGGCAAGGACAAGGGCTCCGACTACCGCGTGCTGCAGCCGTTGATCGCGGAGCGGGTTTGCGCTGTTTATACGGTCGGCGCGGCGGCCGAGAAGATCGAGTCGCACCTGTTGTCTTCGCGCCGGGACCCCGTTCCCGTGCGACGAGCCGGTACCCTCGCCAACGCGGTGGAGCAAGCCGCTGCCGCCGCAGTGCCCGGTGATACCGTGCTGCTGGCCCCAGCCTGTTCCTCTTTTGATCAATTCCGCGACTACGAGCAGCGCGGCGACCATTTCAAGGATCTGGTGCACGCCTTGTCGATGAAGCAGCAAGGTGCTCCGCAGGTCGTGTAGCCGATGGCCAAGCGCGTCGGCGTCGACAAGTGGATCTTCTGCATCACCCTGCTGCTGGTGGTCGCTGGGCTGCTCATGGTTTTTTCAGCGTCTGCTGTCATGGCCAGCGCGCGCTACGGCTCGGCTTACAGCTTTGTGCTGCGGCAGGCGGTTTATGCGCTCGCGGGCGTTTTGGCCATGTGGACGCTGATGCACGTCGACTACCGCAAATTCAACAACCCTCGCGTCGTCTTTCCGGCCATCGGCGTGACTATCCTGCTGCTGCTCGCGGCTTTTTTCGGTCATGACTCGCATGGCGCGCACCGCTGGATCAAGCTCGGCCCCATGCAGTTCCAGCCATCAGAACTGAGTAAACCCACGCTGGTCCTGTTTCTTGCCTGGTGGCTGCAGGACCGCATGAACCGTATCGAGGACCTGCGCGAAACTATCCTGCCGGCCGCGGTGCCCGCGCTTTTGTTCATCCTTTTGATCCTCAAGGAGCCCGACCTGGGCACGGCCATGGTTCTGGCCGCCGTCACGGCGCTGCTGCTTTACCTTGCAGGGATGAACTTCAAGTACCTGTGGTGGGCAGGGCTCGCCTCCATCATCCCGCTTTACGTCCTGCTGTTCCGGGTCAAGTTTCGCCGCGACCGTATTTTCGCCTTTCTCAACCCTGACGCCGATCCGCTCGGCAAGGGCTTCCATATCATCCAGTCGCTCATCGCGGTCGGCACCGGCGGCTTCCGCGGAATGGGCTACATGGAAGGCCGGCAAAAGCTCTTCTACCTGCCCGAGCCGCACACCGACTATATCTTTGCGAATATCGCCGAGGAGCTCGGACTGATCGGCGCGCTTTGTATCCTGGGGCTGTTTATCGCCTTTGGCTACCGCGGCACGCGCGCGGCCATCCTGTCGACCGACCCATTCGCGCGACTGCTGGCCTTTGGGATCACCGCGACCGTGATGATTCAGGCTTTTTTCAACATCAGCGTGGTCATCGCGCTGCTGCCGACCAAGGGCATTACGCTGCCGTTTGTCTCCTATGGCGG
>CAXTWU010000325.1:0-2405 GCA_964248025.1 uncultured Acidobacteriaceae bacterium
TTTGCCATGCCTGCATAGCAGGGCGAGGTGCGCTATCGAGAGCCGGCTCGCACATGCAGTGGAATTGCGATGGGAAGCGGATGGCGTTTACGCGCCGGAACAATCGTTTACACGCCGGGACAACATGGGGCCGCCCTGGAGCACTTTCACAAGGGCCGTCACTTCGCCGCGTGCGTGGCTGCGCGGCTTTTCTTGGCGGAAAAGCCGCGTCGAGTTCCGCGCACAGGCTTGCCCTGCTGTGAAACGCTTTCATGCTTCGGCAAACCGGTTTTTTGCTTCCGTCAAGCATGACCGAGTCGATCGCTTCTCAGGACCGGATCAGGCATGACGGATGCATCTGTTTGCGAATCAGGCTATGCATAGAGTTTCTAAGGGGTCGCGATCCGCACTGGTTCCGCGAAATTATGCGAAGGAGGGTTTTGGGAAGGTGTCAGCCGCAAGGCGATGCCCCAAAGGTCCACGGCCATGTGGTTCGGTCCACGCTGCCAGCCCGCGGCAAACATTTGTTCTTGCAGGAGCGGCAGCTGGTGGCCGGGTACCCGCAGTTCCCACCACGATAGACGAGCGTCGTTTTCGGATGCGGCCGGTACCGGACCGGCCCACGTGTTCAAACCCACGTGGTGATGATAGTCCCCGGCGGCAAGAAAAAGCGCTCCCGGGAACCCGCGTGTCCGCGTGCTCAATCCCAGACCCTGACGGTAGAGCTTCTCCGCCGCTCGCAGGTCGCCGATGCCGAGATGAATGTGACCCATGCGACTGCCGCGCGGTACGCCCTTCCATGAGGTGTGAGGCGTAGCGAAAAGATCGGCGAAGTTGAGGGGCAGGGTCGCAACAGCGAGCTCTTTGCCCTTCCATGGCCACAGATGCTGCTCGCGATCCGCGTACACCTCGATCGTAAGCCCATCCGGATCTTCGAGATAAAAGGCTTCGCTGACAAGATGATCGCTGCTGCCCGCACGCAAGCCGTGCCGCCGTAGGTGTTCGCCGAAGCCGGCGAGGGCGGACCGTGAAGGCAACAGCAACGCGGTATGGTAGAGGCCCAGGCGTGTGGCGGTGAGTGGACGAACGCCGGGCCGCTGTTCCAGCTCGAGCAGTACATGGCCGTCAGCAGCAACGCCGAGCTGAGCCGAGCTCCCGGCCTGCGTCAGCACATCCAGGCCGATCACGTTTGCGTAGAAGTTCAGCGAGCGCCCGAGGTCGGACACGAGGAGTCCGACCTGGCCGAGGCTCGCTGAGCCGGAGAGTTGCAAGCTTCCTGTTCTTTCCAAGACCGTTGACATCCAAGCTCCTTTCAGGTCCATCGGGATTTGCCCTGGGCCGGCTTACGCCCTGGCCGCGGCTGCCACGGCCGGCTTGAAAGCTTGCAGAAAGACCTCTCGCGGCTGTTCCCCAAGATCGACGACCTTGCTGCCTCCTGCCGCGACGAACGTCACATCTTCCATGCCGATCACCTTCAGGATGAGCCGAAGATACTGGGTGGCGATGTCCCGGTCGCGAATGGGCGAGCCTTCTGTGTAGACGCCGCCCGAGGCCATGAGCACGGTGCACTTTTTGCCATGCACCAGACCTTCGCCGTTCATCCCGAGCGTGCGGCCCTTGCGGACGATGTGATCGACATACGACTTCAGATTGGCCGGGATGTTGTAGTTGTAGACCGGCGTGCTGATTGCGATGTGGTCCGCCGCGAGCAGTTCGTCGACGAGTTCATTAGAAAGGGTAAGGACCTCCTTCATCTCGGGCGAGTGCTTCTCGGCCGGTGTGAGGCTCGCGCCCAGCCAGGGCAGGTTCACGTAGGGCAGGTCCATCCCGGCAAGGTCGCGTTTGACAACTTCCCTATCGGGATGCGCGCTTTTCCATTCCTCGACAAACTGCGCAGCGAGATTGCGGGAGATGGAAGATTCCCCGCGTGGGCTTGCTTCAACCACCAATAGCTTCGGCATAGTGTCTCCTTTTCAGCATGGTCCGAGCCGACCTCATGAGAAGTCGCGAACAAACTGTCTGTAACGCTAGTATGGAGCGTGTAAATCACCTCCACAAGAAGGCACTATTTTGAGCGAAACGCACATTTCTGTTCCCGAGGAAGCCCTTTCCGCAACCGATTGCAGGGGGCTTGCCGACGTGCTTGGAAGCGTCGGCGATAAATGGACGATCATGGTCGTCGGCGCTCTTTCGAAAGGGCAATTGCGCTACAACGAGATCCAGCGGCGAGTCAGCGGTATCTCGCAACGGATGCTTACCCTGACGCTGAAGCGGCTTGAAGCGGATGGCATCGTCACACGGACGCTGTTTCCAAGTGTTCCGCCGCGGGTCGATTACGAACTGACAGAACTCGGCCAGACACTTCGCGCCGCGCTGGTACCTCTTCACCGGTGGGCAGCGAGCCATAAGGAAACGATTGCGAAGAA
>CAXTWU010000326.1:0-2403 GCA_964248025.1 uncultured Acidobacteriaceae bacterium
GTGCATCTGAAAACCATGTACGGCCGCTCCAATCACCACAAGCTCGAAGCCTTGTTCAAGGCGTTTGCGCGCGCGTTGCGCGTGGCCTGCTCGCGCGACCCGCAGTTGGGCGAGATGCTGCCGTCGACCAAGGGGCTGCTGTGATCGCCGTTGTGGACTACAAGGCCGGCAATCTGACGAGCGTGATGAAGTCGCTCGCTGCTGCCGGGGCGGAGGATCTCCTTGTCACGGACGACCCCGGCGTGATCGCAAAAGCCGGCAGGGTCATCCTGCCCGGCGTCGGCCATTTCGCGGCTACGCAACAGCTGCGCGAGCGCGGCATGGCCGACGCTATCCGCGAGCGCGTGGATGCCGGCGCGCCGTTTCTGGGCATCTGCGTGGGTCTGCAATGGCTGTTTGAGGGCTCGACGGAGTCGCCGGAAACACCAGGCTTCGGCTCTTTTGCGGGGGAGTGCTCCCGGTTCAGCGAGCCTTCACTCAAGTGCCCGCACGTGGGCTGGAACTCGCTTGCGATCGCACGGGAAACCCCGCTCACGGAGGGGCTGCGCGACGGCGAGTACGTGTACTTTACCCACGCTTATCGCGCCCCGCTGGTGCCGGAAACCACGGCCGCCTGCGACTATGGCGGGGCGTTTTCAGCAGTGGTCGAGCGCGGCAATGTGATGGGTGCGCAGTTCCACCCGGAAAAGTCCGGCAACGCCGGACTGCAACTGCTGCGCAATTTTCTGAGGCTCTGAAACACGGTGCGGATCCCATGCTGACCAAGCGCATCATCGCCTGTCTTGACGTTCGCGACGGACGCGTCGTCAAGGGGGTGCAGTTTGAAGACATCGTCGACGCCGGCGACCCGGCCGCGCTGGCCGAACGTCATGCACAGGCCGGTGCCGATGAGATCGTGCTGCTCGACATCACGGCCACGCATGAAGGCCGCGGCACTTTGCTGCAAACAGTACGTAACACGGCCTGCAAGCTGTTTGTTCCCTTCACGGTCGGCGGCGGCATTGGCTCGAGCGACGACGCGACTGCCGTGTTCGATGCAGGGGCCGACAAGGTGTCGATCAACTCCGCCGCGCTGTCCAACCCTGCGCTCATCGACGCGATCGGCCGGCGCTTCGGCGCGCAGGCGGTGATCGTGGCGATCGACGCACGACGCGGCGAGCAAACTCCCGAGCACGCCGAGGTCTTTGTGAGCGGTGGCCGCAAGGCGACAGGCCGGCGCGCGATCGAGTGGGCGCAGGAAGCCGAGGCGCGCGGCGCGGGCGAGATCCTGCTGACCAGCATGGACGCCGATGGGACTCGCTCAGGCTTCGACTGCGATCTGACCGCTGCCGTTTCAGACGCCGTGCAGATTCCGGTGATCGCGTCGGGCGGCGCGGGCACCGCGCAACACTTTGCCGATGTGTTTGAACGCGGTCGCGCCGACGCCGCCCTTGCCGCGAGCATCTTTCACTTCGGCGTGTCGGACGCGCGTGCCCTCAAGCTGCAGCTTCAAGTGCAGGGCATCCCGGTGAGGTTGCCGTGCTGATTCCCGCGATCGACCTGATGGGTGGACGCATCGTGCAGCTGGTACAGGGCGAAGAACTCCGCATCGCGTCCGACGATTTCGACTACTGGATCGACCGCTTTCGCTCCTACCCGCTTGTGCAACTGATTGACCTGGACGCCGCGAAACAGCAGGGCAACAACCGCGAACTGATCGAGCGAATCGCGCGCGAACTGCCGGTACAGCTTGGCGGCGGCATTCGCACCGCTGAGCAGGCGCGGGCGCTTCTCGCGCTCGGCGTACGTCGCGTCATCTTTGGCTCGGCACTGTTTTCTGACGACGGCATCAACACCGCGCTCGCAGTTGAGATCGCCGAGGCGATCGGTCCGGAACAGTTTCTTGCCAGCATCGACACCAAGAACGGCCGCATTGCGATTCGCGGCTGGCGCGAAAAGACCGAACTGACCCCGGACCACGCCGTCGCGGCACTTGAACCCTTTTGCGGCGGCTTTCTTTATACCCATGTCGACACTGAAGGGACGCTGCAGGGCTTCCCGTTCGCCGTGGCCCAGCGCTTGCGCGCGCTCACCGCGAGGCGGCTGGTGGTTGCCGGCGGCATTCGCGAGCAGGGGGAGATCGAGGCGCTCGACATCATTGGAGTCGATGCCGTGGCCGGTATGGCGGTCTACACGGGGCTTATCGCTTCGTAACTCCGCGTCCGCTTCTGCGGCCTGGACTACGAGCAGGACTTCGTCCGGCATTTTCACCGGCTGCACGCGGGGCGGTTCGCCGGCGCACGATCGATCCAATGACCGCGAAAAAGGCTGCCAAAGCCGCCATGAGCACCGCCGGGCGCGTGTGGTGCACCAGCGCGGCCATGCCGGCCTGCAGCGCCCAGATCACAGCCAGCACCGCCCATA
>CAXTWU010000327.1:0-2394 GCA_964248025.1 uncultured Acidobacteriaceae bacterium
ACGGCTACGCCGGAAAAACGCCGGCGGCGGCCAGCATGGTGGCTGTGAGGGCCAGGGGCAGGCCGACCACGTTGGCATAGTCGCCATGGATTTGCGGGATCCATCGGGCCGCGCGGCCCTGGATCGCGTAGGCCCCCGCTTTGCCCATGGGCTCGCCGGTGGCCACATACGCGGCGATCTCGGACGGGCTGAGTGTGTGCACCGTAACATACGTGAGCGCTGCGGCAACCTCGGTTCGCGCCTCGGCAGCTTGCGCGGAGCCGACGCAAACCCCCGTAACAACCCTGTGGGTGGCCCCGGCCAGTAGCCCGAGCATGCGGGCGGCGTCTTCCGGGCCCGACGGCTTGCCCAGCAACTCGCCTGAGGGCGCGACAACCACGGTATCGGCCGCAAGAAGAACCGTGTTTTCTGCCCTGGGCAGGGCTTCGACCTTGGCGCGGGCCAATCGGATCGCGAGTGCGACGGGATCTTCGCCGGGCGCCGGTGTTTCGTCGACGTCGGCAGCTTGCACCTCAAAGACAAAGCCAGCCTGGTGTAGCAGTTCACGGCGGCGGGGCGAGGCAGAGGCGAGGATCAGGAGGGGCATGGGTCAGAAACCTTTCGGGGCGTCAGAGGCTTTCGGGGGCAACGAGGCCGGCCCGCAACCCTTCGGGCGTGGCCAGGCCCCAGGCCATGCCGGGTGTGTTGTGGGCCAGGCCCGCGCGTCCGCGGCAGTCCAGCAGGATGATGCCGCCGTGACCGCCCAGACGACGGAACAGATACCGGATGGCTTCTGTAGCCGCGTCCTGCGGGGTGGTTGCCGCAGCAACACGGTCGGTCGCCCACTTGCCCAGAACGAGCTTCATGATGGGCTCGCCCCAGCCGGTGAGCGAGGCGGCGGCGGTTTGGTTGTCGGCGTAGCAGCCGCAGCCGATCAAGGAGGAGTCGCCGACCCGGCCCGGCGCCTTGTTGAGCGTGCCGCCGGTGGAGGTGCCGGCGGCGAGGTTGCCGTGCCGGTCGAGCGCCAGGGCCCCAACCGTATCGTGTGAGTCAGTATGGTGCGAGCCGGGACCGGCGCCGGCAAAGGTCGGGTCCGGCAGGCCGGCCTGCTCGCGCTGCTGCGCCGCGTGCAGATTGCCAAGCTCACGCTCAACGACCAGTTCCCGGTTTTCAATCAGCGGCATGCCTTGTGAAGCGGCAAACGCTTCGGCGCCAGCGCCGACAAAGTACACGTGGGGGCTGCGCTCCAGCACCAGCCGGGCGGCCTGGATGGGATTTCGCAGCCGCTCGACGCAGGCGACGCCGCCGGCGCGCAGAGTGGCTCCGTCCATCAGCAGGGCGTCGAGCTGTACGCGGCCGTCGCGGGTTAAAAACGCGCCGCGCCCGGCATCGAACGTGTCGTCGTCTTCCAGCGTGGAGATAACAACAGTGACGGCCTCAAGGGCGGGTGCGCCCTTTTGAAGGAGGGCGTAGCCGCGATGCAGGGCTGCGCGGATGCCGGCTTCGTGCGCCGCGCGCATGGCTTCAGGGATGGCCCATGCACCGCCATGGATCAGCAAAACGGGTTGGGGGAGAGGAGTCATCGAGATCGAAGAGGCGCTACAAGGGTGGGAGCGGCAGGTTGCCGGGGGGTCTTTCACAACAACTGTGCGTGTTTCTTAAAACTCTCTGCCTGAGGAGATGGCTCGTCTGGGCAACCAGCCGGAAAGGCCGGTACCGGCCGGGAAAACCAACCGGCTACCGGCCGGGAGGCGGGACGGCGCTGATCTTCTGCGTCATCTCTTTTGTCATTTCGTAGGTGTAGGCGATGCGGTGAATGACCGTAATGGTGGCAAGCACGGCCAGCACCCAGAGCACCGGTGCCATGACGCCCCAGCGTGCAAACAGCGCGCCGATAAGGACCAGGACGATACGCTCCGGGCGCTCCATGAAGCCGACCTTGCAGCGGCCGATCAGGGCCTCGGCGCGGGCGCGGGTGTAGCTGACCAGCAGCGAGGTAACCATGACGAATGCGACCAGGCCGACATAAAAGAAGCGATTGCCGCGCGCGTAGTACACCAGCAGTCCGAAAAACAAAGCCACATCCGAGTAGCGATCGATGACGGAATCGAAAAAGGCGCCGAACACGGTGACCTGGTTGGTTTGCCGCGCGACGCGTCCGTCGACCATGTCAAAGATGCCGGCCCCGATGATGACCAGGCCCGCGTACAGAAACATGCGGACAAAGTTGTGCTCGTTGGCATAGCCGAACAGCAGGGCGGCCGCGATGTTGATGAGCAGACCCACAAATGTGAGCACGTTGGGCGAGATGCGGGTGAGCGCGAGGCCATTGACAATGGCTTGCAGCAACACGCCGCAGGCACGGCCGAACGCGCCGGTCCAAGTGCCGGCCCGGTTGCCGGCCTGGTTGCCGGC
>CAXTWU010000328.1:0-2363 GCA_964248025.1 uncultured Acidobacteriaceae bacterium
GCGGCAACCGGCCACTTCGGGCTCCTGCCAGGGCGCGTAATAACGGGACTCGCACCCGAGGCCGAGCGCTTCGCAGGCCGCCTCGGGCCCGCGATTCTCGCGCGGCTGACGTTGCTGCTCAGAGCCGCGATACGGCACGCGCGGGTATCCGGTCCCTTCGCTGCGCCGGTCACGCCGGTCCGGGCCGGACGGCTGCGAACGCCAGAGCAAGAGCAGGATGAGGAGAAGCAGGCCCACAACGCAAAGGGCTAAAAAGGAGGAACGCTGCCTGGGCATGGTGGCTGTGGAGCTTCCAGCCCGGTTTTCGCGGGCTTCAGTTCAGGCTCCTGAGCGGAGAACTAAAACGGGATATCGTCGTCGGTGATTTCGGCGTGAGCGTAGTCATCCTGTGGTGCCGGGGAGCGCTGGTCAAACGATGCCGTGCTGGAGCTAGAGGAAGCGCTGCTGCGGCTATAACTGCCGCCCGCGCCTTCGCCCTCGCCGCGCCCGCCCAGCAGAACCAGTTCGTTGACGATGATCTCTGTGCGGTAAACCTTTTTACCCGTCTCTTTATCATCCCAGGAAGTGGTAGATAGGCGGCCTTCGACGTAAACCGGTTTGCCCTTCTTCACGTAATCGCGCACCACCTCCGCTGTACGCCCAAAGGCGACCAGGTTGTGCCACTCCGTCTTATCCTGCCACTGGTCCGAGGTTTTATCCTTGATTCGATCCGTGGTTGCTATGCCGAACTTGGCAATTGCTTGACCGCCGGTGGAGAACTTTACCTCAGGATCCTTGCCGACGTTACCCAGCAATGTCACTCTATTTACGGTTCTTGCCATCGATTGAATCCTTTCGCCGAGCTCTCTGCGCCAGCATACCAGCCGAGGACCAAGGAAAACCGGCCCGGAACCGACGCTAGGTTACCTCCGCGCAACTGCTGGGAAACCGCTCAGTAGCTCGGCCCGACCGCCGCATGGAGCATCAGGTACACGACGACACCCGTAACCGACACGTACAGCCACAACGGAAACGTCCAGCGGGCGAGCTTTTTGTGCTGCCGAAACCGCCCGGACAGCGACAGAAAAAATGTGATCAGCACCATGGGCAGCGCCACGACGGAAAGCAGAACATGGCTGGCCAGCAGAGTCAGGTAAGCGGGGCGCAGGCTGCTATGCGCCGGGTAGAGCGTGTCGCCGTGGATCGCGTGGTTGGCAATGTAGGAGACGAGAAAGATCGATGAAAACACAAACGCCGTCATCATCGCCGCGCGATGTTTCGTAATCTCGCGCCGCCGGATAAACACGAAGCCGGCAGTGAGCGAGACCGCACTCAGGCCGTTCAGGACGGCATTCAACGCCGGCAAAAAGCGCAGCCGGCCGCGGAACTCCGCCGGGGCATGGTGCACGTAAAGCAGCCACAGCAGAAACGCGGTCGCCAGCGCGCTCACAACGAGAATTGCAAGGACGCCGACGGTGGCCGGGCGGTTGTCGGCAGGGGAGGGCAGCGATGGCAGCGTGGCTTCGTTCATGGGAACTCCTCTTAAGCCGCCGGTTTGTGCGAGCGGCGGTTGACCGCGGCCGCGGATGCCGCGAAGCAAAGCGCGCAAAACCCGACCGTTACCACGAGGTTCACGGCCAAGGGAGCATCGGTCGGCTGTGCCGGAAACAGGAGATTCCGCAATGCGTCGACCCCGTAGGTCAGCGGGTTGAGCCGCATCAGCCAATGCATCCACGTCGAGGCCCCCTGCGCCGGAAACAGCGAGCCCGACAGCATCCACAGGGGGATCAGGATCAGGTTGACGATGGCGTGAAAGGCCTGCGACGAATCCATGGGCCACGCGATGGTAAAGCCGAGAGCCGTGAGCTCAAACGCAAGCATGGCGATCACCACCATACCCCCCAGCACCGCGCCGACGCCGACGTGGACGCCAACGATCGGCGCGAACAGCAGAAACACAAAGCCCTGCAACGCGGCCAGCGTCGCCCCGCCCAGCACCTTGCCCAGCACAATGGCCGAGCGCGATACAGGTGCCGCCAGCACCGAGAGAAGAAAGCCTTCATTGCGATCCTGGATCAGCGACATCATGGAAAAGATAGACGTGAACAGCACGATCATCGCGACTGAGCCGGGAAAGAAGTACCCCAGATAGTGACCCGCGCCGCCGCCTGCTGTGTGGAAGGAGTTCGCGAAGCCCGAGCCTAGTACAAGCCAGAACAGCAGCGGCGACGCGATCACGCCGACGACGCGCGCCTTTTGGCGATAAAAGCGGACGATTTCGCGCCGCCATAGCGAATAAGCGGCGACCGCCGTGGAGGGTCGCGCGGTCGCGATCCGTGCGGCGGGCAGAGCGGGAGCATGGGTCAGAATGGTGGCCATCGTCT
>CAXTWU010000329.1:0-2328 GCA_964248025.1 uncultured Acidobacteriaceae bacterium
AACGGCGGTTCATATGAGCCATCTGCAGCTCGTACTCGTAGTCCGAGATGGCGCGGATTCCGCGCAGCAAGGCATGCGCGCCGCGCTCCCGTGCGAAATCGACCAGCAGCCCTTCAAACGTCGCGACTTCGACAGTTGGGAAGCCGGCCACCCCCTCGCGCAACATCTCAACACGGTCCGCAATCGAAAACAAGGGGCTCTTCGCCGAGTTGCGCAGAACCCCCACAATCAGGCGGTCGAACAGCTTCGCTCCCCGGGCCACCAGGTCCAGATGTCCGTTGGTGACCGGGTCAAATGAACCGGGATAGATGGCGGTAACGGTGTGCATCGCGGCCTGAGTGTAGCAGGACTGGCGATTCTTGCGGGCCATTGAGGACAACGGAAGGCGGCTTTCGCCACCCTTCCGCATCACTTGCTTCTACCCTCGTTTCGCAACACGCACGGCTTCCTGGGCCAGCACGGGGCCGTCCACCGGCACCGGTGGAATCGGCGCAGCTGCCGCCGCGCCGGCGATGCCGAGCTTCGCTCGAACCGCGCTGTCGATGCGGGCAAACGTTTCCTTGTTGTCCTTGAGAAACTGCCGCACGTTTTCCCGGCCCTGGCCGATGCGCTCGCCCGAGTAGCTGTACCAGGCGCCTGACTTGTCGACCACATTGTGCGTCACCGCGAGGTCCAGAACATCGCCCTCACGCGAGATGCCCTCACCATACAGGATGTCGAACTCGGCCTCGCGGAAGGGCGCGGCAACCTTGTTCTTGACGATCTTGACCTTGGTCCGGGAGCCGACGACCTGGTCGCCTTCCTTGACCGCCGCGATACGCCGGATATCGATACGCACCGAGGAATAAAACTTGAGCGCCTTGCCGCCGGTCGTGGTTTCGGGGTTGCCGAACATGACGCCGATCTTTTCGCGGATCTGGTTGATAAAGATCAGGCAGGTGCGTGACTTCGACACCGTGCCCGTGAGTTTGCGCAGCGCCTGCGACATAAGTCGAGCCTGCAGGCCCATGTGCGAATCGCCCATTTCGCCGTCGAGCTCGGCCTTCGGCACCAGGGCGGCGACTGAATCGACTACCAGCACATCCACAGAGTTCGAGCGCACCAGAGCTTCCACAATTTCAAGCGCCTGCTCACCGTAGTCCGGCTGCGAAACCAGCAGGTTGTCGGTGTCGACACCGAGCTTTTTCGCGTACACAGGGTCCAGAGCGTGTTCCGCGTCCACAAAAGCCGCCAGGCCGCCCAGTTTCTGGGCTTCCGCGATGATCTGGAGCGTGATGGTCGTTTTGCCGGAAGACTCTGGTCCAAAGATCTCGATCACGCGGCCGCGGGGTACGCCGCCGATTCCAAGCGCCGCGTCGAACGAGATCGATCCGGTCGAGATGGCCGAAATCTCCAGCTTGTCCCGGCTGCCCAGGCGCATGACCGAGCCCTTGCCGAACTGTTTGTCCAATTGCGCGAGTGCTGCTTCGATTGCCCGAGACCGTTCTTCCGCCACGCTGTGTATTCCCCCGAATTCGCGCATGAGCCAGCCCGCAAGACGCCCTGGGGTGAGTCAACGGAACCCCGGCGATGATGTCCGAAACTGAAACAGAGGCTAAACACAGATTAGCATTCTATGCGCCACAAGGGCGAAGAAAACGCAAACACGATGGTCACATGCCTTTGGTGCTGCCCAAGTAAAAACCCCTGGCGCTTTTTAGCAGACTCAGCTAGAAGACCAGAGCCATAATGCGGCGCTTCGGAGCGATCAGCGCTTCAGCAGGTCCACCGGTGCGTTCACATCAGTCACGCGGAAGTGCCGCGCCAGCCCAGGATGCCGTGCCGCGACAGCGCGGTACATCTCGGAGGCCACGCGCCGGTACGAGGCATGCCCTTGCGGCGCGGAACGCAGCTCCGCGATGTAGAGTGCTTCGGCAAAGTCCATTCGGAACAGCGTCCGGGTGCGCGTTGCCAGCGGCAGGAGGTACTGCCCGGCCTCGGCCTTGACGCCGCCATCACTCAGCGCCGCGGAGGCCGCGCGCGCCGACTCCATTGCGCGCGTAAATACCGGCTCCTGTGCTCCAAGACCCTCCGGCGTTTCCCACCCGTGCTTCGCGGTGAAGCTCTGCAACAGCTGCCCGCAGCGCCGGTGCCGGTGCATGTCGCGAAAGCCTCCAACGTCCATCAGCAGATCAAACCGTAGCCGGTGCCCGGCGGCGAACTCGCGCAGCAACTCGTCATGCGGCCCACGCTCGCGTAGCCCCAGGTCGACGATTTCGCCGCACTGCTTTTCCGGCAGGGCGGCCACATGGTCGCGCAGCTGCCGGTAGGGGTAGTGGCAGGCGGAGT
>CAXTWU010000330.1:0-2297 GCA_964248025.1 uncultured Acidobacteriaceae bacterium
GCGGATAAACCGCCGAGTCCGGAACCGATGACTGCGATACGCATGTTGCTTCTCCTGTGATTACTGATGCTTTTTGAGCCCGGGCAGCGCCGCGCTGAGAACGCGGAGGCCGTGGAGTCGCGAGCGCCAGCCGCCGCCGTGCAGGGCCTGGACGAAGCCCGCGAACAGGGCGGTGTGGGCCGCGGTGGTGGGCTGGTACGGCGTGGTTGCGCGGCTGCGCTGGCGCACGATGGCGCGGGGCGCCGTCATTTCCAGCAGCCCTTCGCGGCCGCGCGTGGCGCCGAAGCCGGAGCGCTTGCGTCCGCTGAACGGGATGCGCGGATCCACAGTAGAAACAATGAGATCGTTGAGCAGGACGGTGCCGGCGGCGAGGTCGCGGGCAAGCGCGCGTGCCGGCTTTTCGGGCCCGAAGACCGCCGCGGTGAGTGCGTAGGGGCACTCGCGGTGCATGGCGGCTGCTTCGCCGAGGCTGCGGAAGGAGAGCATGGAGAGCACTGGCGCGAACAGGTCGGCCTGCGCGATGCGCATCTCGGGGGTGACGCCCGCGAGCAGGGTGGCATAGACGGCGTCCCCATTTGGGGAAACTGTGTCGTCAAGGCCGTTGAGCAGGGTGTGCGCGCCGTGAAAGGTGGCGTCGGCGAGCAGGTCGCGCAGGTGCTCGCGCGTGGCCGGGGCAAGCGGCACGGGGCCGAGACCGGCGAGCGCGGCGGCGAGCAAAGGGGCGAACTGCTCCCGCAGCTCTTCGGCCACAAAGACGCGGCGCGGGGCCATGCAGGTGGCGGAACCGTTGAAGCGGAGGCCGAAGGTGAGCGCCTCGATCGTGCGCGCGAGGTTCGCGCCGGGAAGGACGAAAACAGCGTCGCATCCGGACAGCTCCATGACGGAGGGCGTGGCGGTGGCTGCAAGCGCGTGGAGCACGGCCTCGCCGGTCGCGGCGGAGCCGGTGAGAAACACCTTATCCACGCCGGCCTCGATGGCGGCGGTGGCGGCTGCCGGGGCGGGGGCGAGGATGGTGAGCAGCGCCGGCGGCAGCCCACTGGCGATGAGCATGACGCGCACCGCGTGGGCGCAGGAAACGCCGGAAGGCGCCGGCTTCCACAGCACGGCGTTGCCTGCAGCGAGGGCCTGCAGGGCTTGCGCTCCGGGCAGAAACAGCGGGTAGTTGCCGGGCGCAATGACCAGAACGATGCCGAGTGGGGCGCGCTCAATTTCGACGTCCACGGCGCGAAGCCAGAAGGGACGCGAGCGGTTGCTTTCGCGGCGGGTGCGCAGCGTCCACTCCGCTTCGCGCTCCAAAAAGCGGCAGCTCTCGGCAAGGGGCAGCACTTCGGCGACCAGGGTGTCGGCCTCGGACCGGTGAAGGCTGCCGGGGTAGCGGTTCGGCACGGTGAAAGCGAGTTCGCGCGCGCCGGCGGCAAGCTCGGCCCGGAAGCGGCGCAGAACACGGAGGCGGGTGCGTACCGGTACCTGCGCCCAGCTGCGGCCGGCAGCACGCGCCGCATCCATCGCGCTGTGGATCGAACCCCCGGAAACGGGGGTCTCGACCGATAGCGGCAGATGCGGCAGGGTGGCCATGGTTTCTAGCTGACCGCCTGAAAGATGGAGTCGGGCGGCGGGGTGCCGGGCATGACGGGGTCGGTGTTCCACATGGGTTCCATATGCATGTCCTCAAGCAGCAGCCGCGAGGTGATGCGGGCCGATTCAAAGATAACGGGGAGCCCACTGCCGGGGTGGGTGCCACCGCCGACAAGGTAAACCCCGTCGAGGTCTTCAAAGCGATTGTGAGGGCGCATGTGCAGCATCTGCCGCAGCCCATGCGCCATGGCAAAGGTCGCGCCGCGGTACAGGCCGTACTCGTCGCGCCAGCTTTCGGGAGTCAGAACCTTTTCGGTGTGGATGCGGCGTTCCACATCCGTGATGCCGATTTTTTTCATCTGCTCAAGCGCCAGCCTGCGGAATCGTGGGCCCTCCTTTTGCCATTCGATGCCGTTGGTCTCGTGCGTGACGGGCAGCAGCATGTACAGGGTGCTCATGCCGTGGGGCGCGAGCGAAGGATCGGTGACGCAGGCGTTTTGCACATAGAACGAAGGATCGTCGGACAGGCGGTGATCGTCCTCGATATCGCGCAGGTTCTGGCGGTAGTCCTTTGCAAGATAGATGGTGTGGTGCGATACGTTGTCGTACTGGCCTTCAATGCCGAGGTACATCATGAAGGTAGAGCAGGAAAAGCGTTTCTTGGCGATGCGCTTGTCGGTCCACTTGCGGCGCAGCTTGTCGGGCACCATGCGGCGCATGGC
>CAXTWU010000331.1:0-2289 GCA_964248025.1 uncultured Acidobacteriaceae bacterium
GGGCGGTGGGTTTGGTCCCGGAGGTTTCGGCGAAGCGACCAGCACAACCTCGCAGCAGCCGGTAGGCCACCTGGTTCTTGATATCTTTGACAGCGCCAATCACACCCTGTTGTTTCGCGGAATCTCAAATAGCGACGTCAAGAGCAACTCCGAGAAGAATACGAAGTCGCTTGATAAGGACATCAACAAGATGCTGAGTAAGTTCCCGCCGAAGGCAAATACCTAGCGCGGCATGCAATGCCGGGACTTGGGGCTGCCTCAAACATCCTTAAGCCTTGCGTGGGCCTCCTACCGGCGTGTGCAAGCCCTGTTTAGAACAGGGGAGCCATAGGGGGCCTATGCTTCGCTGGAGTTCTCTCGCCCTTGCCCTTGTGCTGCTGCCGACGCCTGCGGCCCGCCCGATCCCTATTCCATTTCTGCGCAAAAGCACCGTTACGGTGGAGCAGGATCACTCCGCCTCGTCAGCACACCGAAGCTATTGCTGGGGCGATGTGCACCTGGAGGTCGCCCAGTATGACGGCGCGGTAAGGGCTGCTGCCGACAAAGCGCTGGCGGCCAAGGGCTGGCAACTCGTCGCCGCGGGCGGCAGCGCGACCTTGTTCGCCACGGGTGATGTGCGCGGCGAGCCGCAGCTGGTAAGCAGCTACGAAAAGCGTGGCGGCAACTGGGGACAGGGGCAGTGGAGCTTCCATGGCCTGGGCACCGGCTGGACGCCGCAGTTTGGAGAGGCCACCGTGAATGCCTTGGCCACCGCGGACAGCCACCTTGTGGTAGACATCTTTGACACGTCCACGCACACGCTTTTGTTTCGCGGCGTCATGGTGGAGAACATCTCCGGAACGGAAAAGGCGAATACAAAAAACCTCCAAAAAGGGGTCGCGTCGATCGTTAAGAAACTTTCATCGAAGTGAAACCTGCCCGGTCAGCAACAGCGCGGGAATCGCTCCTAGGCGGTAACCATTGACAGATGAGAAGGATTCTTATTAGACTCGAGTAGTGAAGAACAACGCCGTGGGCATTGAGGAGTTTCGCAGGGTGTGTGAGCAGGCAGGCCTGCCGGTGACGCACCAGCGGCAGGTGATCTACGAAGTGTTGGCCTCGGCCGTCGGCCATCCCAGCCCGGAAGAGGTGCACGCCATTGTTCGCGAACGGGTCCCATCCATGTCGCTCGCAACCGTGTACCGCAATTTACATCTGTTTATAGCCGCCGGGATTGTGCGGCAGGTCAGTCTCCATCACGGCTCGATGCGTGTTGAAACGAACCAAATGTCGCACCACCATGCGGTGTGTACCCGGTGCAAATCCATCACCGATGTAGATGCCACGCTGCTTGTGCCGGCAGCCGAGCACGGCCGCCTGCCTGGTAACTTCCTGGTGCAGCGCATCTCTATCGATATCCTTGGGGTCTGCTCAGCATGTCAGGCTGAGCAACCCGACCAGCATGCATTGGCCGCAGAGCCGGTGTAGCCATCCGGCAACCTCTATGCCGGGCAGGGTATGTCTCCGGTTCCCAGCCATTTATCCTTCAACCAACTTTGCACTAACAAAGGAGTACCAACTTATGCTTAGCATAGGCGAAAAGTTCCCCGCCTTTTCCGTCACTGCCGTAGTCAGCCGCGACAAGGACAACGCATTTGAGACCATCACCGACCAGACCTATAGCGGCAAGTGGAAGGTCTATTTCTTCTGGCCGAAAGACTTTACCTTTGTGTGCCCGACCGAGATCGCCGCTTTCGGCAAGCTGAACGGCGAGTTCGCCGACCGCGACACCCAGCTGCTGGGCGGCTCGACCGACTCGGAGTTTGTGCACCTGGCGTGGCGTAACAACCATGCCGACCTAAAAGAACTTCCGTTTCCCATGCTGTCCGACATTCGTCGCGACCTGTGCGAACAGCTCGGCATTCTTGATCTGAAGGAAGGCGTCGCGCAGCGGGCGACGTTTATCGTCGACAATGAAAATGTAATCCGGTTTGTGTACGTTACGGACCTGTCGGTGGGCCGCAACCCGCAGGAGGTTTTGCGTGTCCTAGATGCGCTGCAAACCGACGAACTGTGCCCGTGCAACTGGCAAAAGGGCGAGCAGACCATCGACGCCTAAGTTGCCGTACGAGAAGGCGGGCTGGCGGCTGTTTGGACGCGAGCCCGCTTGTGCCTGATCGACTCATGTTGTACAGCAGCGCGGACTTGCGCGCGGAGGAATGCCTATGCCTATCGATAACTTGATCGATACACTCCCCGACTATGCCAAGGATTTGAAGCTGAACTATTCCACGCTGGTGCGTCAGAACA
>CAXTWU010000332.1:0-2282 GCA_964248025.1 uncultured Acidobacteriaceae bacterium
AACGATGTGTTCGACGCGCGCGAGCCGATCGATACTGTCAAGCACCCGTTTCGCCTCAACCAGTACGGCGGCTCGCTCGGCGGCCCCATCCAGCGCGATCGTACCTTCTTCTTCTTCACTTATGAAGGCCTGCGGCAATCGCTCGGGCAAACCCTGCCCGGCTTTGTGCCCTCGGCTGCCCTGCGCGCACAGGTACTTGCCACAAGTCCTGCGCTGGCCTCGGTTCTCGCGGCGTACCCCGCCGGCACCGCGCCCACAAGCAACCCGCTCGTCGACAGCTTCACCGGCACGGGCCGGCAGTCCGACCATGAAGACACCGGGATGATCCGGATCGATCGCCGCTTTTCCTCGCGCGACACCGTCGACCTGCGCTTCAACTACGACACCGCGCGCAGCGTGGTGCCGCTTGCCGCAAGCAACGGCACCTACACCAACGACCAGCAGGAGATTGCGTCGCGGCCGGTCAACGGCGTGCTCGAATACTTGCACCTGTTTTCCTCCGCGTGGGTCAACGACGCGAAATTCGGCTTCAATCGCGGCAACGTTTACACGACCAACCTCGCGCAGGCCGGGCAGCCCTACTCCTTCGCCGTCGCCGGACTCACAACGCTTGCCAACAACCAAAGCAAGATCGGCGTCGGCAACTCGTTCTCCTACATCGACGACCTCACCTGGGTTCACGGCCAACACACCCTCCGAATGGGCGTGGAGGTCCGTCGCATCCAGCTCAACCAGGGCAACACCGCCTCGGGCACCGTGACCTTTGCATCGCTTGCCGCCTTTACCGCCAACAACGTGGGCTCCGCGACCTTTGCCGCCCAGCTGCCGGTCAATGGACTGCGCAAAATCCTTACCTTTGCCTTTGCGCAGGACGAGTGGAAGCTGCGGCCTGAGCTCACGCTCAATCTCGGCCTGCGCTACAACGTCTTTGGGCAGTTTCATGAGGTGCAGGGCCGTGCCATTCCGTTCGATTTCGCGACCTGCGGCCCGGCCGGCTTTTGCGGCGCCGGGGCCTCCTTCGGCACCACACGCTTGCTCGACTTCGATCCGCGCGTGGCGATCGCGTGGGCCCCGCGCTCCTTTGGCGGCAAAACGGTGGTCCGCAGCGGCTTCGGCATCTACCACGGCGACGGGCAGGAAGACGACCAGAACCTGCCCATCAGCAACGAAGTGGGCCGCTACTCCCTCAATGGAAAGAAAAACATCAGCTACCCGGTCACGCCGTTCCTGGTCGGGCTCGGCGTCACCTCGCCGCGCGACATGGATCGCGATCGTCACAACGAATATGTCACCGAGTACGGCTTAAGTGTGCAGCAGGCGTTCGGCGCCGGCTGGGTTGCCACGTTCTCCTACGACGGCAGCCAAGGTACAGACCTGCTGCGGACCTCGTATACCAACCTGATCAATCCCGTCACGGGCAAACGGCCCATCCCCAACCCTGTTTTCGGACAAGTGGAAACACGCGGTAACCACAACTCCAGCTCCTTCGACGCACTGGTCGCGCAGCTTCGCCGGTCCTACAGCAACGGCCTGCTGTTCCAGGCCAGCTACGAGTTCGCGCACGAAATCGACCAGGATGCCGCCGGCGGCGGCGACTCGGATTTTCCCGAGAACCCCGCCTGCTTCCCGTGCGAGCGCGCCTCCGGCGACTTCGACGTGCGAAGCGTGCTGAGCGCGAATCTGGTTTACGAGCTGCCCTATGGCCGGGGCAAATCCTTCGGCAACGGTGGCGGCATCGTGCCCGCCGTGCTGGGCAACTGGCAGGCTTCGGGCATCGTGAGCGCCCGCACCGGTTTGCCGGTGAACATCACCATCGATCGCCCCAGCACCTTCAGCGCGGCCAACCCTACCGGGGTCGCCACCGGCTACACCACAAATCAGCGCCCCAACCGCGTCCCCAACGTTTTTGTTACACCGCTCCCCGGCCAGGGCATTCACAACTGGATCAACCCCGCGGCCTTCGCGGCTGTGACGGACGGCGGCTACGGCAACCTCGGACGCAATGCCCTGCGCGGGCCCGGCCTGTGGCAGGCCGACATGGCGTTAGCCAAAAACATTCCCTTCAGGGAGACGGCCAACATCCAGTTCCGCTCGGAGTTCTTCAACCTGTTCAACCGCGCGCAGTACGGGCTGCCGCTGGCCGACTTCACCGGCCCGTCCTTCGGCAGCATCACCAACACCGTCAACACCGGCCCGGTCGGGACGGGCACACCCCGGCAGGTACAGTTCCTGCTGCGGGTGGAGTTCTAGGCGCGCGCCGGGCAGCCCCGGCGCGCCCGGCT
>CAXTWU010000333.1:0-2274 GCA_964248025.1 uncultured Acidobacteriaceae bacterium
GCTTGCGGCTCACCAGCGAGCCCAGCACACCGCCCGAGTCCACCCCGCGAATCTCGGACACTTCGGGCGCGGTCACGGGCTGCTTGTAAGCGATCACGGCCAGGGTTTCCAGCGCCTGCAGCGTGAGCTTCATGGGCGGCTTCAGGCTTTTCGCAAAGCCGCGCACCGCGTCGTGGTACTCCGGCTTGGTCGCAACGCGAAAACCGCCGGCGATCTCGCGGATCTCCATCCCGCGATCTTCCCGGTCATATTCGGCCACAAGTGCGTCCAGCACCGCACGCACCGCTTCGCGCCGGGCCCGTTCACGCACCCGGGCAGCGCGTCTTTCTGCCTCCTCAGCGGTGCCGGGCTGCGCCGGAGAATCCACGCCTGCCGCATCGGTCGCGTTCGCTTCCACCCCCGCGGGCAGGGTCTCGGGAGTCTCTTGAGAAGCGGCTTGAAGCTCTGCGACCGCGGCATTTCCGGTCTCGTCTCCGGTCGCGTCTCCAATCGAATCGGGAAATATCCCATCCCCGGCCGGCTTTTCGGCCAGCTCCTCCGCCACGGGAGAGTCCTGCCCGCCACCACGCTCCGCCAGCGCTTCTTCCCCGAACAGGGCGGCGAGCTGTACCAGCGTGACCGGCTCCTCGGCCGCGTAGATCACCGCCTCGATCTTGCCCCGTACACCCAATTGCCGCCCAGCCCTCGCCGGCGCCCATGGAAGAAGAGGCGCTTCGGTCTATCGTACCGAAGCGCCTCCAGGAATCAGCAATTGCTGCTTGTATGCCGCGTTCGTTCGCGCTCCTCGTGCGCCCCGTCAGCGTCATCCCGGGCGGGCCCGGACGGCCGTCCCTAGTGCACAAACACCAGCCGCATCACCCAGAACAGGACCCCGGCCAGCACCGCGGCGGCCGGCAGGGTGACGACCCAGGCCAGCACGATGTTGCGTACCGTCGACATCTGCAACCCGCTGCCATTGGCCACCATGGTGCCAGCCACCGCCGACGACAACACGTGCGTTGTCGAAACCGGCAGGTTGTACTGGCTCGCCATGATAATCGTAGCGGCGGCGACCAGCTCGGCCGACGCGCCTTCCGCGTACGTCAGGTGCGTTTTGCCGATCTTCGACCCCACGGTGATCACGATGCGCTTCCAACCCACCATGGTCCCGAGCCCCAGTGCAAGCGCCACGGCCACCTTCACCCAGGTCGGGATGAACTTGGTGCTCTTGTCGAGGTTGCTCTTGTAATTGGCGATCACGGGAGCTTCCTGCGGGGTCCACTTGACGGCATGCTGTTTGCCGATCTCACGCAGCGCCTCGCTCTGCAGGTACATGTCGTTACGCACATTGCGCTGCTGAGCCGGGGGCACGTTGGCCAGCGACTTGTACTGCAGCAGCTCCTGCTCAATCTGGCCGGACATCTGCTGCAGGCCGACCATCGTCGCCGGCTTGAACTGCTTGGTGCGCACGTAGTCAAGCAGGGCGGTACGGTCCTGGCCTCCCTGCCCTTTCAGGGCTGCGGCCGCCGTCGGGTCCGGCGCCTGGCCTGTAACGGCTGCCTTGGGCGAGCCGTTCGCCTGGGGTACGGTGACTACCGGCGGTGCACCGGCGGGCGCGTGCGCGGCAAAGACCCGCTCGGCCTGCTCGCTGATAGCCGAGAACGTTGTAACCTCCTTGAAGCCCATCGCATGGTTCAGCGCGTAGGCGGTCGGTACGGTGCCGATCAGGATCAGCATGATCAACCCCATGCCCTTTTGCCCGTCGTTCGAGCCATGGCCGAAGGAAACACCCGTGCAGGTCAGGATCAACAGGCAGCGGATCCAGAATGGGGGCGGCGCGTCTCCCTCGGGCGCTTTGTACAGTGCAGGATTCTTGATCACGGCTTTCAGAATCAGCAGGCAGATCGCCGCCAGACCGAAACCAATGAGCGGCGAAAAGATCAGCGCCTTGAACACGCCGGCCGCGGTGGACCAGTCCACGCCGCTGGTGCCGTTCTTGCCGTTGATGAACTGATTCGCCAGGCCCACGCCGATGATCGAGCCGATCAGGGTGTGCGAGCTTGAAACCGGCAGCCCAAACCACCAGGTACTCAGATTCCAAAGGATAGCCGCGATCAACAGCGCAAAGATCATGGCGAAGCCGGCGCCCGAGCCGACCTGCAGAATCAACTCCACCGGCAGCAGCGAAACAATGGTGTAAGCCACGCCTCCGGACGAGGTCAACACGCCGATAAAGTTCCACATGCCGGAATACACAACCGCGATGTGCGGCTCAAGCGTATGGGTGTAGATCAC
>CAXTWU010000334.1:0-2251 GCA_964248025.1 uncultured Acidobacteriaceae bacterium
TGGCGCGCGAACCGCAGTGGACCATGCCGCTCACCCGCGACTCGAACGGCGGTGCCGGCTACATCGCGCCCATCGCGCGGCTTGGGGTCCCGGGTCTCGATATGTCCGACGCCGCGTACGGGGTCCGCGCGTCCGGCGCGAATGGCCGCTACTCCACCGCCCTACCCAGCAACCTGGGCGCGGCCTGTAGCTGGGACCGCAAGGCCGCATACGAGTACGGCGCGCTGATCGCCCGCGAACTACGCGCCCAGGGCTTCAACATGTCGCTCGGCGGCGGCGTCAACCTCACGCGCGAGCCGCGCAGCGGCCGCGTGTTCGAGTACCTGGGCGAAGACCCCGTGCTCGCCGGCACCCTGGTCGGCCGGCTGATGACGGCTGAAAAGAACGAGCACGTCCTCTCCGATATCAAGCACTACGCGGTCAACGACCAGGAGACCGGCCGCTCTGTCGTCTCCGCCGAGATCACGGAGCGCGCCATGCGCGAGTCCGACCTCCTCGCCTTCCAGATCGGCATCCGCGAGGCACAGCCCGGGGCCGTCATGTGCGGCTACAACCGCGTCAACGGGCAGTACGACTGCCAGAACGACTACCTGCTGCGCGACGTCCTCAAAGGTGCCTGGAGCTACCCCGGCTTCGTCATCTCCGACTGGGGCGCGACGCACTCGACGGTTCAGTCCTCGCACGCGGGGCTCGACCACGAGGAGCCGACCGATGAGTTCTACGGGCCGGCGCTCAAAAAAGCTGTTGAGGATCACCAGGTCTCCGTGGCTGAAATCGACGATCATGCGCGCCGCATCCTGCGCTCCTACTTCGACGACGGCATCTTCGATTACCCGGTCGAAAAGCGCGTCATCGACGTGGAAGCCGATCTTGACACAGCCCAGCACATTGAAGAAGGCTCCATTGTTCTGCTGAAAAACAATCGCAATGTGCTGCCGCTTTCGCCTGAAACAAAGTCTGTCGCCATCATCGGTGCCCATGCCGACGTCGGTATGCTGTCCGGCGGAGGCTCCGCGCAGGTCGACCCGCCGGGCGGCAATGCGACCGACCCATCGCAGGGTGCTATCCAGTTCGGGAACCACACGCACGTCTTCTTCAACACCTCGCCGCTCAAGCAGCTCGGGCTCGCGCTGCCGCAGGCTCAGGTGCAGTTCAACGCCGGCACCGACATCGCCGCCGCCGCCGCGCTGGCCAGGCAGTCCGAGGTCGCGATTGTGTTCGCGCAGCAGTGGGAGATGGAAGGCATGGACCTGCCGTCGCTCGCGCTGCCCGACAACCAGGACGCACTGATTGAGGCCGTCGTATCTGCCAATCCGCATACGATTGTCGTGCTCGAAACCGGCACCGCCGTGCTGATGCCCTGGGCCGGCAAGGTGGAGGGCATTGTTGAAACCTTCTACAGCGGCGCGCGCGGCGCTACTGCCCTGGCCCGAGTGTTGACCGGTGCCGTCAACCCTTCGGGCAAGCTCGCCATGACCTTTCCCGTCAGCGAAGCCGATGTGCCGCACCCCATCATCGCGCCCTTGCCGGCAGAGGACAAAGGGGCCGGTACCGGCGCGGTCAACGCGGGCGGCAACGCGCGCTCCAGCTACAAGGTCATCTACGACGAAGGCTTCGATGTCGGTTACAAGTGGTACGACGCCCACAACAAGCCCGTGCTGTTCCCCTTCGGCTACGGCCTGTCCTACACCGGCTTTGCGTACTCCGGCCTGCGGATCGCACCCGGTGCGAAACCGCAGGTGCACTTCAAGCTGAAGAACACCGGCAAGCGCGCCGGGGCTGAGGTGGCGGAGGTTTACGCTATGCTCCCCACCGGCACCCCCCTGACCGCGAACGAGCCGCCCAAGCGCCTCGTCGGCTACGACAAGGTCCTGCTGCAGCCCGGTGAAAGCCGCGAGATCTCGGTCGAGATTGACCCGCTTTATCTGTCCGTCTACGACCCCGGAAGCCGCACCATGAAGCTCGCGCCCGGCACCTACACCTTTGCCGTCGGCGGCTCCTCACAGGCCCTGCCGCTCAAGGCCCAAGCCACCCTGGATGCTGCTGATGTCTCGCACTGATTGCGCTTGAAGGGCGTTTCGATGCACGGGCGCATGGTGGAGCCGCCCGTGCACCAGGAAGTGAGGAGGAGGCGTCGCTCAGACGTCCATCGCAGCACAACCCTTGTCACGGACCTTCCGTTCCAGCATGCGGAGCCCTTACCAAGCTCGAAAGCAAGCCTTGAAGCACGTTCTGCCTGATCCCGGCACCA
>CAXTWU010000335.1:0-2239 GCA_964248025.1 uncultured Acidobacteriaceae bacterium
CCAGCGTCACATGCTTGCCGTTCGACTCCATCGTGAGCTGCTGCAGGTAGGCCGGAAAGCGCTTCAGATACTGGTCGTAGGGCAGCACGGCGACGGTCTGCGCGTCGAAAAAGTTGTTGTACCAGACGCCCAGGACGCCCATCAGCACAGGCAGGTTTTTGGCCAGGGGGGCCGTGCGGAAGTGCTCATCCATGGAGTGGAAACCGGCCAGCAGCTTCCGGAAGTTTTCTGGGCCGACCGCAATCATCGTGGACAGGCCGATGGCCGAGTCCATCGAGTAGCGGCCGCCGACCCAGTCCCAGAAGCCGAACATATTGGCCGTGTCGATGCCGAACTTCGACACTTCACCGGCATTGGTCGAGACCGCGACGAAATGCTTGGCAACGGCTTTTTCATCACCGCCGAACTGTTTCAGGGCCCACTCGCGCGCGGTATGCGCGTTGGTCATGGTTTCAAGTGTGGTAAAGGTCTTCGAAGAAACGATAAACAGGGTTTCGTCGGCCTGGAGATCGTGCGTGTTTTCGGCGAAGTCGGTGCCGTCGATGTTGGAAACAAAGCGGAACTGGAGATCGCGCTGCGCGTAATGCTTCAGCGCCTCGTACGCCATCACCGGGCCCAGGTCCGAGCCGCCGATACCGATATTGATGACGGTCCGGATGCGCTTGCCGGTGTGCCCCTTCCAGTCGCCGGAGCGGATGCGGTCGGCAAAGCCGGCCATGCGGTCGAGGACCTCATGGACCTCCGGGACGACATTTTTTCCATCCACCTCGATGACCTGGTCCGTCGGGGCTCGGAGCGCCACGTGCAGCACTGCACGGCCCTCGGTCGTATTGATCTTTTGTCCGGAGAACATGGCTTCGCGATGCTCGGCCAGCCCGCTTTGCTCGGCAAGCTCCAGCAGCAGCTTTACGGTTTCGTCCGTGATGCGGTGCTTGGAATAGTCAAGGTAAAAGTCCTCAAACGAGGCCGTCAGGCGGGTGCCGCGGCCGGGATCGGTCTGAAACAGCTCGCGCAGGTGCTGGGACTCAATCTGCGCGTGGTGGGCCTGGAGGGCTTTCCAGGCGGGCAGCTGGGTGAGAAAAGTCTTGGCGGCGGTGGCTGCGGGGGTTGCTAGGGTGGAGGCGCTCATCAAATCACAACCTTTCGGGGCGCGCCTTTCCGACCGGCGCAATCCGTCCACCCCTTGGATTCCAGTCGCGGTCTTCGCGATTCCGGTGGTCGCATTCGCGGCCTTGCCCTTGTGCCCTCTGCCTTGGCCTTATTGACCGGCCGGTACTGAGGGGGTGTCTCCGCCGAGACCCACCCGGCCGCCCGGGCATCCCATGGCCATGCCCGACCTTCTTGAGAAAAGTGCGGATCGTATCACCGACCCGCTCACCGAGATCGTGACCGATCCTGTGGAGTCTGCGCGTGCCGCCGGGCTGCGCTATGTTTCCGACACAAAGCCCGGCATTGCGCGCAAAAAGTGGGGCGATGAGTTCAAGTATCTTGCCCCGGACGGTTCGCCGGTCGAAGATGAAAAGACGCTGGGGCGGATCAAATCGCTGGTGATTCCGCCAGCCTGGACCGATGTTTGGATCTCAAAGGACCCGAACGGTCACCTGCAAGCCACCGGCCGTGATGCCAAAGGCCGCAAGCAGAGCCGCTACCACCCCAAGTGGCGCGAAACCCGCGATGAAACCAAGTACGAACGCATGCTGCACTTTGCCGCGGCGCTTCCCGCGATCCGCGAGCGGGTGGAACACGACCTGAAGCTGCCCGGGCTGCCCCGCAACAAGGTGCTGGCAACCATCGTGAGCCTGCTGGAAGCCACGCTGATCCGCGTGGGCAATGCCGAGTACGCCCGCGAAAACAAAAGCTACGGGCTGACCACCATGCGCAACAAGCATGTCGAGGTCGAAGGCGCGAAGATCCGGTTTACGTTTCAGGGCAAAAGCCGGGTGCACCATACGATCGACCTGCAGAACCGGCGGCTCGCGAACATCATCCGTCGCTGTGCCGATATTCCGGGCTACGACCTGTTCCAGTACCTGGACCAGGACGGCGGCCACCACTCAGTCGACTCGGCGGACGTGAACGAGTATTTGCAGGAGATCACGGGCGAGCACTTTACCGCGAAGGACTTTCGCACCTGGGCCGGCTCGGTGCTGGCCTGCGTGCTGTTGGGGCAGATCGGGCCGCACGACACCCCGACCCAAGCGAAGAAAAACGTCGCCGAAGCGATCAAGTCCGTCGCCTC
>CAXTWU010000336.1:0-2236 GCA_964248025.1 uncultured Acidobacteriaceae bacterium
TGACGGAAGGGGCGCGCAACCAGCTCATCCTGACCGGCTACGACCGCGCCTATGGGGCACGGCCGCTCAAGCGCGCCATCCAGAAGCTGGTGCAGGATCCGCTCGCCATCAAAATCCTCGATGGTGAGGTGCTGCACGGCGACCACGTGCGGGTCGAGGCCGACCCGCTGCGCAATCGCTTGCTGTTCACGGTCGAAAAGCGGCAAACTGCCCTGGTCTAAGAAACCGGCGCGCAAGCGCCGGTCTTTTAGAACGAGAACACTGGCCCGATCTTGATCGAGTAGCTGCTCCGGTTGATGAAGTTCTGCTTGGAAAGCCAGCTCAGGTAGGGCGGTACCCCGATGCCCGGCGTGTTCACCTTGTCCGTCCGGTAGCGCACGACGTTCTCGTCCAAGCCCGCGCGAATCCCCAGGTGGCTCGTGATTTTGTAATCCCCGCTCACTCCCACATTCCAGACAAAGTGCGTGATGTCGCCCAGCTTCGGCTGCTCCGCAGTGCCGTTCGCGTCTACCACGCCCGGTCCTTCGCGGCTCGCCGGGTCGGCGCCTTCCGTGCCGATGCCCGGCGGAACCGTGGTGATCACGACCGGCCGCGGACTCGTAAGATACGCCCGATTGAACCGCAGCAGCCCTGGCCGCACTGCGATGTGGGCCGCGTAGTAGCGCCACTCCCGGGTCGCGCTCAGGCCAAATGCGGCGAACAGCATGTCGCCGCCGGCGCGGTCGCTCGGCAGCGGGCTCGCGCCCGCATGGTAACTTACCACGCTGTCGAACGACAGCCAGCCCCGGATGTGCGCCGTCGCCTGCACGCCGCTGCCCGTTACGGTTTGCCGGCAGTTGAAGCAACTCGCCGTGTTGGTCGCAATCGCAAACCGGCTCAGGTAAGGCGCGACCTCCAACGACGGGACTCGGTGCGAAGCGTCCCAATCGTCCGCGCTGAAAAAGTACACCCGGTCAGGCACGGGCTCGGCGTGTTCAAAGTCGCGATACCAGGGATTGCGCCAGCGCAGCAGGTTCGCGAACGAGCGCGCCGGGCTCAGTCCGCCGCGCACAATCTTTGGCCATAACTTGCCGGGGTACCGCTCCCGCAGCCGGTCGCTCACTTCTTTGTCCAGCACATCCTCGGCCACCACCCAAAGCATGCCCACGGTCGGCGTAATCACCAGGTCCGTCCAGCCCGTGTTGTTGGTGTACTTGGTGTCTCCGGTGCCGGGGCCAAAGTTGGCGCTTGTGCACTGGTAGTGGCACTGGTTGCCATAGGTATAGCCGCCGTCGTTGCCCACCCCGGCCTCACCCGCGGGGCTCACTTTTTGCTGCGTGCTGAACACCGTAGCCCACAAAAACCCCTTGAAGCGCGAGCGCGCATACCCCGGCTCGCCCCACTGAATCCGTGAGTCGGTCGGGCTGTTCTGAATCTCGAGAAACGCCGATACCGCCCCCTGCATCGGGTGGCCCACATCATCCACCAGAAAGTCGTCGCCATCGCTGAACCGGCCCATATTCCACTGGTGCACCGACGCGATGTAATCGTGCCAGAACGGTTTGTGCGCAATCAGGTCGCGCAGCAGGTAGTCCTGGTTGGCGCGAAAACTGTGCTCCGCCGCGTCGAACTCGATCGTCTGCCAGATCAACCCGCGCCAGCTATAACCGCGCCTTTCGCCACGATCCTCGTCCAGCGGCGGCGACCAGTCCGGTGTGAAATCCGCGGCGGCCGCCTTGTCCGCGGGTTTCGCCGGCACCGGGCGGAGCGTCTGCGCGCCGCCCGGAAAGAAGGCAAACAACAGGATGGGCCAAACCCACCACGCAACCAGTCTCAGAAAGCGTCCATCGCCCAACTGCAATGCCCATACCTTTTCCGCGCGCCGTTCCCGTCCGTGGCGTCGCCGGTCCGCTCCTATCTTAAGCGAGACCGGCCGGACGAATCGGTTGCCTGGGCTCCGTTGACCCAAGTCAGCCTGGGCAGATTCACTTGCGCGCGCCAGCGCCACCCGCTATGCCGCGCATCAGCGTCGGCGCGCCAGCGCCACCCGCGCAATGCCGCGCAAGTCCGGCAAAAATTCCGGCTTCTGCCATTGGTGCGCTGCCGCAAACAGCGCCTCGAGCCTCTGTTGCTGCCCCGCGCCCAGCTCCAACGCCAGCAAGCCCCCGGGCGCGAGTCGCTTTGCAGCCTGCGGCAACAGGCGCCGGTACACCGCCAGCCCGTCAGGCCCCGCAAACAGCGCCGTGTGCGGCTCCCA
>CAXTWU010000337.1:0-2218 GCA_964248025.1 uncultured Acidobacteriaceae bacterium
GCGGTCTTGGAATTCAACAAAGTACCGACGTCGTAGACGGCTGTGAGCCGTCGAACCGTGATTTTGCCCACATTTTCATCGACGGCGACCTCGGCAAACGCCGCGCCCCAGGAGTGCTGCGAAAACTCTTCCACGTCCTCCGAGGGCTGGGCGGAGGCTTCTGCTTCCACCGCGGCCCCGCCGTTGCGGGCGATGACTGCGGTGAATGGGACGCCATCTGCCGGCGCAGACTTGCGAAAAAGCTTTCCGTCCTTGAAGGCCAGCTCTTCCGGCAGGGCGCCGTGAAAGGGGGAAGCCGTGTTGCCGATTTCAAGTGTGACCAGCTTGAGAACCGCCTGCTGCGCAGCAGTCTGCACCGCCGGCCCAACCGACGCAGCGGTTTGCGAGCCGCCGGAGACCGGGCCCTGCGGCTGCCTGGTGTCGCCAAGCAAGGCATCGAACAACTCGATCGGCATGCCGAGCGTAGCCGCCGCAACCTGCCCCATGATGGTGTAGGTGCCGGTGCCGAGATCCTGCGTGCCGGAAATGACAGTGACGCGGCCATTCGGTTCGAAGCGCACGGCAGCCTGCGCCTCCGAGCGGTTAGCCGGGTAGGTCGCTGTGGCCATGCCGTAGCCGACCAGCTCGGTTCCTTCGCGGTGTGAGCGCGGCTCTGCATTGCGCCTGGCCCAGCCGAAACGGTCTGCCCCCTGGCTGTAGCACTCGCGTAGATGCTTGCCGGAAAAAGGCTTATGACTGGTCGGGTCGTTTTCGGCGTAGTTCTTGAGTCGCAGGGCGATGGGGTCCATTTTCAGCGCATAGGCCAGCTCGTCCATCGCGATCTCAAGCGCAAAGGTGCCGGTGGCCTCCCCGGGTGCGCGTTGAAAGGTCGGCGTGCCCAGGTTCAAAGACACCAGCTTCTGCGAGGTGGTGATGACTGGAGCCTCGTACAGCATGCGGGTCTGCCCGGAAGAGGACTCGACGAAGTCCTCCACCACGGACACGTTGTTGAAGCAGTCGTGGCGCATGGCCGTTAATGTGCCGTCGCGCTTGGCGCCGAGCACGATATGCTGATGGGTTTGGGGACGGGCACCGACGGGGCCGAACATCTGCTCCCGCTCAAGCGCGAGGCGCACCGGGCGTTTGGCGACCTTGGCCGCCATTGCGGTGAGCACGACGTGCGACCAGGTCGAGCCCTTGGTCCCGAAACCGCCGCCGGTGTAGGGGCAGATCACGCGAACATTGTCGTCGGGGATGCCCAGGGTTTTGGCGACGGTTTTCTTCACGCCGAAGATGTACTGCGTCGAGTCGTGGAGGGTCAGCATTTCGCCCTTCCACTCGGCCACAGTGGCATGGGGCTCCATGGGATTGTGGTTTTGTATGGTCGTTGTATAAACCTGGTCGATGGTGACCTCGGCCTGCGCGAAGCCGTCGGGCACCTGGCCTTCGCTCAGCATCGGCGGAATCTTGTACTTGGCCGTATGCGCGTCTGGAAAGCCGGCCTGGAAGTCGAGCTTGGGCGGTGCGCTGTCGTAGCGGACGTCGATCAGGGCGGCAGCGGCATGCGCCTGGTTGAGCGTTTCGGCGACCACAACCGCGATGGGCTGGTTGTTGTAGTAAACATTTGCGTCCTGCAGCAGCTGCAGGACGCGACCGGCCGGCGGGTTGACACCAGCCTTGCCGAAGCCGGGCAGGCGCGGTGCATTGGCCGGGGTCATTACCAGCACGACTCCCGGTGCGTGCTCCGCCGCGCCCGTGTCCATGCGCGTGATGCGGCCATTCGCAACCGTGCTGGTGACGAGCAATCCATAGGCTTCGTTCGGCACCTTGAACTCGGCGGCATACTTAGCTTTGCCGGTTACCTTGGCCGGGCCATCGAGACGATTGACCGGATTGCCGATTTTGGTCGGAGTTGCTGCGGCAGGGCTGCTCATGCCTGTTCTCCTTGCGCGACCGTCAGGGCTCGCACGATGGCCTGTTTGCCCATGGGCACCTTGAAGGCGTTGTACTCATACGTTTTGGCGCCGGCAAGCGCAAGCTCGGCCGCGGCATGGTAGTTGGCCTCGGTCGCCTGTTTGCCGACGAGCGACTTTTCGGCCTCCTCCGCGCGCCAGGGTTTCAGAGCCACCCCGCCAAGCGCCAGGCGCGCACTCTTGATGGTCTGGCCTTCGAGCTCAAGCGCGGCGGCGACCGAAACCAGGGCGAACGCATAGGAAGCGCGGTCGCGCACCTTGAGGTA
>CAXTWU010000338.1:0-2214 GCA_964248025.1 uncultured Acidobacteriaceae bacterium
AGCGCGCGCTTTTCCTCGTCGATCGAGATCTTCTTGTCGCGCACCGCGGCCTTGATCTGCTCGTTGCCTTCGCGTCGCACATTGCGGACCGAAGTTTTGTGCTCCTCCAGCACTTTGTACAGCTGCTTCACCACGTCGCGACGGCGTTCTTCGGTCATCGGCGGCACCGGGATGCGGATGAGCTTGCCGTCGTTCTGCGGGTTAAAGCCGTAGTCGGAGGTGCGGAGAACCTTTTCGATCTCACCGATCTGGCCGGTATTCCAGGGCTGGATCACCAGCGTGTTCGCGTCGGGCGCGGACAATTGCGCGACACCGCTCAACGGTGTGGGCGCGCCGTAGTTGTCGACCCGTATGTTGTCGAGCATCTGCACGTTGGCGCGACCCGTGCGGATGGACTGGAGGTTGTGCTGAAAGTCGGTGATCGACTTGTCCAGTCGCTGTTTTACATGCTGGTGGGTTTCTTTCAGAGCCGGAGTGGTCGCCAGGGTAGAAGGAGGCATTGCTGGGTGTCCTGTGTGACAAAAGATGAGTGTTGCCGACTCCCCATTGTACTGTGCCTCCCTTTCATCAAGGGAGCCCGGAGCGCTGCCGCCTGAACGTCACGGCGATCCTTGCGGACCTTATGTTCGATGGGCGACATAACCGTGTATACTCAGGACACTGTCTGACGGGCGCCTGCCCGTGATCGGCGAGCCAATCTTCAAGCTCCGCCCTTTCGTCGTTCCCGTGAAGCTCTCAAGAACCGCCGCACTCGTACGAGGAAAGGCTGGCTTCCACTGCGCGTCCACCTGATCAATCCAAGCGACAACTCCTTTGGCACGGCTGTGATCACCCCGCGCTGGCTGTTTGTGCTGGCCGCGGCCACGCCCGAGGTCGCCGGCGACCCGATCCTTGTCGATGAATCGCTGGAGCAGGTCGACTTCAGCGCGATCCATCCCGGCGACATCGTCGGCATCAGCGTCCACACGGGCAATGCCCTGCGCGGCTACGCCGTCGGGCGCGCGGCACACGAGCGCGGTGCGTGGGTCGTGTACGGCGGCATTCATGCCACGTTGTTTCCCGAGGAAGTGCTGGAGCGCGGGGCGGCCCACGCGGTCGTCAAGGGCGACGGCGATATTGCGTGGGGCAAGGTCGTGCTCGATTGCATGGCCGGCAACCCGGGCCGTATCTACGAGGGCGGCCGCATCGAGGGCCGCCAGTTTTTGCCGGCGCGCTGGGACCTGATGCAGCGCGACAAGTACATGTGGGCGTCGGTGCAGACGATCCGCGGCTGCCCCAAGCACTGCTCGTTTTGCAGTGTCTGGCGCACCGATGGGCAGCAGCCCCGGCAGCGGCAGTTTCAGAGCGTGATCGACGAGATCATCGACCTGCGCCGCATCGGCTTCCGCTACATTGCGCTCGCCGACGACAACTTCTACCCAGTCACGCTGACCGACCTGCGCCTGGCGCGCGAACAGAACAACCTGCCCCGCATCGAGGAGCTGACCGCCATCCGCGCCGAGCGCTACGCCCTGATGGAAGAGATGAGCAAGCTGCCCAAGGACATGGTCTTTTTCACGCAGATCACCATGGAAGCCGCCGAGGATACGGACTACCTGGACGCCATGCGCCGGGCCAACATCAAGGGCGCCCTGGTCGGTGTCGAGGCCGTCACCCCCGAAGGCCTGAAAGCTGTCTTCAAGGACTTCAACTACTCCGGCGAAGCGCTCGCAAAGCAGCTGCAAACCTTTAAGAAGCATGGTGTGCATGTGCTGGGCTCGTTTATCTTCGGGCTGCCGACCGACAAGCCCGCGACCTTTGACGCGACCGTCGCCATGGCGCTCAAGGCCGGCGTCACCTTTGCGCAATTTGTCATGATGACGCCGTTTCCCGGCACGGTCGACTTTGGCCGCTGGGAAAAAGAGCAGGCCAAAAACCCGACCATGGTCGGCGATGTGCCGATTACGCGCTACTGGCTGATTCCGACGGAAGTCCGTCCGAAAATGTTCACGCCGCACCCGTCCATGAGCTCGGCGGAGATCAGCGACCGCACCCAGAATGTATGGGACCGCTTTTACAGCTGGCGCGCCGTGTGGGAGCGTTCCGCCTGTGCGCCCAGCCTGCGCGCGCGGTTTGCCTTCATGTTTCTGTCCAAGCTGTACCGGCAGATGTATGCGGGTACCGGCATCTCCACCGACAGCGCACGCCGGAAAAAGTCGAAAACAGTGGCTCGAT
>CAXTWU010000339.1:0-2212 GCA_964248025.1 uncultured Acidobacteriaceae bacterium
CGATTCGCGCGGTGCACTCGGAGGACGGGATGACAGCGGACTGGGTGCCGCTGCCGTACGAGGTGCTGCGGAGGATTTCAAACAGGATTGTGAACGAAGTGCGGGGAATCAACCGCGTCGTTTATGACATCACGTCGAAACCGCCGGGCACGATCGAATGGGAATGAAGCGTGCGTGGGTGAAGCCGCATCCCATGCGCGTGAGGGCGCGATGGCGGAGAGGATTGAGGACTACGGGGTAATCGGCGACTGCGAAACGGCGGCGCTGGTGGGCAGAAACGGTTCCATCGACTGGCTGTGCTGGCCGACTTTTGCCTCGGGCGCCTGCTTTGCGGCCTTGCTGGGCACAGAGGAAAACGGGCGCTGGCTGGTGGCCCCTGCGCCGGTGAAGCCGGGTGAGGACGCGTGGACGGCGACCTGGCGGTACCTGCCGCAAACGCTGGTGCTGGAAACGAAGTGGACACGCGGCGAGGATATTGTGTGCGTGACCGACTTTATGCCGGCGCGTGGTGGACACTCGCACATCGCGCGCAAGGTGGAGTGCATGGCCGGGGAGGTGCGCATGCACATGGAACTTGTGCTGCGCTTCGACTACGGCCGGTCGGTGCCGTGGGTGACGCATGAGGGTCACGCGACGCGCGCCATTGTTGGGCCGAACATGGTGCTGCTGCGCACGGACCTGGAAACACACGGGGAAGAGCAGAAAACCGAGACCACCTTTACGGTACGCCAGGGGAACCATGTGTGGATGACGTTGTCGTACGGGCACTCGGCCGAGGCAGAGCCGCCGACGATCGATCCCGATGAAGAGCTGGAGGAGGCCAAGCGCTACTGGGCGGAGTGGACGCAAAAGTGCACACCCGCGGGGCCGTACACGGATGCAGTGAAGCGTTCGCTGATCACGCTGAAGGCGCTGACCTATCGGCCGACAGGAGGCGTGGTGGCGGCGGTGACGACCTCGCTGCCGGAGCAGCTGGGCGGACAGCGCAACTGGGATTACCGGTTCTGCTGGCTGCGGGACTCAACCTTTACGCTGCTGGCACTGATGAACGGCGGCTTTTACAAGGAAGCCGAAGCGTGGCAGGACTGGTTGCTGCGAGCCATTGCCGGAAGTCCGGACCAGGTGCAGATTATGTACGGGATCGGCGGCGACCGCCACCTGATGGAGTGGGAGGTGCCGTGGCTGGGAGGCTACGAAGGCTCAAAGCCGGTGCGAATCGGCAATGCGGCGGCGGAGCAGTTGCAGCTGGATATCTATGGCGAAGTGATGGACGCGTTTTATCACGCGCTGGCCGCGGTGAAAGCGCCGCGCCGAGTGGACCTGCACCTGCAGCAGTTGCTGGTGGACCACTTGCTGACGGTGTGGCAGCAGCCGGACCAGGGCATCTGGGAGACGCGCGGCGGGGCCCAGCACTTTGTGTACTCAAAGATGATGGTGTGGGTGGCGCTGGACCGGGCGATCCGGATCGCGGAGCACACGGGCAACGATGTGCCGCTGGAAAAGTGGCAGACGGCGCGCGAGCATGTGCATGCGGAAGTTTGCAAGAATGGCTTCAATAAGAAGCTGAACGCATTTACGCAGGTGTATGGTGGCGAGCTGCTGGATTCGGCGCTGCTGTTGATGCCGATGCTGGGATTTTTGCCGCCGACGGACCCGCGCGTCCGGGGAACGATTGAGGCCATTGAAAAGACTCTGATGCGGGACGGGCTGCTGCTGCGCTATGACACGGGCGGCGGCTCAGGGGATGGGCTGCCGGCCGGGGAGGGTGCATTTTTGGCGTGCTCGTTCTGGCTGGTGTCGTGTTTAAAGATGATCGGTCGCGAGGCTGACGCGCGACGGTTGATGGAGCAGCTCCTGTCGCTGCGCAACGATCTGGGCCTGCTGTCGGAGGAGTACGACACCAAGCAGAAGCGGCAGGTGGGCAATTTCCCCCAGGCGTTCTCGCACATTGCGATGGTGAATGCGATTTTTGACCTGGAAGGCGGCAGTGGATTGCATGTGAGAAAGCAGCAGGAGCGGCATAGGCAGGCGCAGGGTAAGGCGGACCAGACTTCAACCCCGGAGCTGGATCCGCGCATGAGCGAACCCCGCAGAGCGGATGCTATGTCGAGCGCCGAGAACGACCCTGCATCTACTTAAAAGGGAGAACAGGGAAAACATGCACACGTTTCGAGTATGGGCCCCAAAGGCCGAGTCTGCGGTTGTGAAGATA
>CAXTWU010000340.1:0-2159 GCA_964248025.1 uncultured Acidobacteriaceae bacterium
GCAGCAGGGTGCGGCCAAAAGTGCGAAACGTCATGCGCTTCCTTCATCCCGCGCTTGCGTTCGCGCAGGCAACGGTGTTGGTGAGATGGGCGTCTCAGCCCAATTGTAAACGCGCGACCGTCGCTCCGGCCCGCGGACCCGGTTTCATTTGGAGGCAAAAGAAGAGGCCGGCGCACAGCCGGCCTCTTCTCGGCATCTCCGACCGGCTCCACTTTGGTGAAACCGGATCAGCTATCAGCCTACCAGACGTGGCAGGCGTTGGCCGGCATCATGGGCTGTCCCGTGTGGCAGCCGAACGCCTTGCCGAACTGCTCGAAGTTCTGCACCGTGCCGTTGGTGCGAAACTCGCCCGGCGAGTGCGGGTCGGTTTTTGCCGCTACACGCTCTGCCGCGTCCGTAATGTTGGAGCACCAGATCTGCGCAAAGGCGATAAAAAAGCGCTGGTCGGGCGTGTAGCCATCGATCTTGAGTTGCGCCGCCCGCTGCGCCGCCGGCTCCTCTGCCATCGCCTTTTGCAGGGCCGCGTAGGCAATCCGGATCCCGCCGTTGTCTGCCGTGTTTTCGCCCAAGGTCAGCTTGCCGTTCAGCTTTTGCCCGGGCACAGGTTCAAAGCCGCCGTACTCCTTGACCTCGCAGTCGGTCCGCTGGTTGAACTTCGCCTTGTCCTCCGCCGTGAACCACTCGCGCACATTGCCCTGGGGGTCGTACTTCGAGCCCTCGTCGTCGAAGCCGTGCGTCATCTCGTGCCCGATGACGACCCCGATGCCGCCGTAGTTCACGGCCGGATCGATCGACTGCGAAAAGAACGGCGGCTGCAGGATGCCCGCGGGGAAGTTGATGTCGTTCATCGGCGGGTTGTAGTAGGCGTTGACGGTCGGCGGCGTCATGCCCCATTCCTTCTCGTTGACGGGCTTGCCGATATGGCCGAGCTGGTAGTCGTAGTTGAAGACCTGCGCGGCGTGGAGGTCGGCGACGAAGTTGCCTGGCGTGACCGCGACGGCCGAATAATCGCGCCACTGGTCCGGGTAGCCGATCTTGTCGCGGAAGGTCGCGAGCTTCTTAAGCGCTTCCCCCTTGGTCGCCTCCGACATCCACGGCAGCTGCTTGATGTCGTCACCCAGCGCCAGCTTCAGGTTTGCGACCAGTTTTTCCATGCTGCGCTTGTCTTCGGGCGGAAAGTTCTGCCGCACCCAGTCCTGGCCGACGGCCTCGCCGAACTGCCGGTCGGTCAGCGCGGTGCACCGCTTCCAGCGCGCCCGCTGCTGTGCCTGCCCGGTCAGCGTCCGGCCGAAAAAGTCGAAATTTGCGTCATCGAAGGGTTTTGACAGGTAAGGGGCCATGTCGTCGACCGCGTGGAAGCGCAGGTAGCTTTTGAGCGCCGGCAGCGACTGGTCGTTGATCACGGCGGCCATTGTTTTCAGGTATTCGGGCTGAGCCACGTTGACCGTTGCGAAGGTGGGCGGCCTGACCCCGGCGAAAAAAGCGTCCCAGTTGAAGTCCGGCGTCAACTGCTTGAGCCCGGCGGCCGGCATGGGGTGATACACCTTGTCCGGATCGCGCAGATCGACGCGGGGCATCGATCCCCTGGCCAGTGCCGTTTCAATGTCCACAACATTCTTCGCCTCGGTTTCAGCGGCCTCCGCGTTGTCGCCGATCAGCTTGAAGATCGTCACGAGATAGTCGTGGTACTGCGCGCGAATCTTCGTCGAACGCCCATCGGTGGCCAGATAGTAGTCGCGGTCGGGCAGAGTCAGCCCGCCCTGCAACACGGCGGCAAGCTGCTTGGACGAGTCCTTCTCATCCTGCTCCACACCGAAGCGAAAGAACCCGCTGCCCAGGTACTGCTTGCTTCCCAGAAAGGCGCCGATGGCGTTCTTGTCGCCGATGGCGTCAATCGCTTGGAGGCTCGGCTCGACCGGCTTCGCGCCCAGCACATTGGCCTGGTCGACGTTCATGCAGGCGGCAAAAAAGGTTCCGTACTGCTTCTGCATGGGGTTTTGCGGGGCGTCCGCAGCGGCTTTCAGTTCGGTGTAGAGCAGGTAGCTGTTGCGCTCGCCCAGCTGGTTAAAGGTGCCCCAGCGCGCCTGGTCGCTGGGGATGGGGTTGTTTTTGCGCCAGCCGCCGCAGGCGAACTGGTAGAAGTCTGTGCAGGGGTTGAC
>CAXTWU010000341.1:0-2155 GCA_964248025.1 uncultured Acidobacteriaceae bacterium
CGATGGCAGGCTCGTACTACCGGTCGGATCATTTTTCGCTGGCGCGGGTGGGCATCCCGTCGTTTTCGATCGGCGAAGGAACGCTGTTCCAGGGGCACGATGCGCAGTGGGGCAGCGACCAGGTGAAGGACTACACGGCCCACCACTACCACCAGCCGAGCGACGAGTACCGGGCCGACATGGATTTCCGCGGGGACGCCCGGATGGCTCAGTTCGGGCTGATACTGGGCTGGCAGGCAAGCGCGGGCGCCGCAACCGAATGGAAGGCCGGGGATGAGTTTGAAGGGGCTCGGAAGAAAAATGCGGGGCAGTAGAGTCGCTGCTTTCATTCCTTTTGTGCTGCTGGGAGTGCTGGCGCAGGCGCAGGACTCCGGCGCCAAGCCCGACCCGCGGCAGGCTGCTGCGCCCGCGCAAACCGGCGACCCGGCTCTGCATAAACGCACAGCCGGGCAGCCGGACGCGGTGCCGCAGCCGGTGGTCGCGACCGGGCACACCAGCTTGCCGCCGGAAGCGGAAGGCGAGTACCCATGGAACAAGGCCGGAGGTGAGATCAACGTCTATTTTGAGGACGGCAAGCTGCACGGCTACATGACCGACCCGATGGATCCGGACCCCCATGCCTCACCTGCGACGCTTGATTTCGCGACTACACATGTGGACGGGCATGCGGTGGAATGGACCACGCGGGCGGTCCACGGCGTGTCATTCAGCTTTACGGGCCACCTGGAGCGGGGTCTCTCTGCGAGCCCTTCGCTACCCGGCTACTACCTGCTGACCGGGACACTGACGGAGCACGGCGGCCAGGGTGGCGATGTGGCTCGGACCGTGAGCCTGAAGCGGGAGCCGGGCACGCCGTGATTCGATTCGCAGGGCATCTTCGACCCCGACGTCGAATTGCTGCTAGTGGACTGGTTGAGCGAGCTGGACGGGCTCGATGCGCCCCAGCAGGATACTGTAGCTGGCGAGGCCGAGCAGCAGTACAACGCCTGCTACCACAAAGGCAAGGCTGAAGGAGTGCGTTTCGCGGCTGATGTAGCCGGTGACGATGGGCGCGGAAATGGCGGCGACCTGCCCCATGAAGTTGAGGATGGAGCCGACGCGGCCCGAGCCGCCGGGTGGGGCGAGCAGCGAAGGCAGTGTCCAAACGACGGGAGCGGCGGCCGCAAGACCGCCAAGCCCGAGGCTGAGGCAGACCACCACAGCCCCGGAGTCGTGGGTGAGAGCGGGCGCGAAGATAAACAGGCCAAGCGCGCTGCCGCCGATCAGGACCGAACGGCGGACACGGTCGGCATCGCGGCCCCGGCGCAGCAGGGCATCGACCATCACGCCGCCGATGAAGAAGTCGGCTGCGGCCGCCACCAGCCAGGGAATGCCGGATAGCAGCACGGCGCGGCGCGGGGAAAGGTGGACGCCGCGCTCGAGGTAGACGGGGAGCCAGGTAAGCAGGAGGTAAAAGCAGTAGTTGTAAGCGCCGGAGCCGAGGGCGGCACCCAGGATTTTGGGGCTGCGGAGCAGGCCGGCGAGGCGGACCGGGATGGGCGCGGCCGGGACTGCAGAAGCCGGCTGTTCGGCGTCTGAGGCGTTGGGCAGGGCGTCGTCGAGTGGGGCCTCGTCGGCGCGGGGATCGCGGTAGACGAGGGAAAACAGCGCGGTGTAAGCGAGGCTGAGGACGGCTGTAGCGGCGAAGGAAAAACGCATGCCGTAGTGCAGCAGCACGAGGCCGAGGATGGGGGTGCCGAGACCGACGGAGAGCTTGGCGGCAGCGTCAAACGTGGCCGTGGGCGCACTGCGCTCGCGCGGGGCAAACCAAAGGCCGATGGCCTTGGCATTGGCCGGAAAGGCGGGGGCTTCGCCGACGCCGAGCAGCAAGCGCGCGCCAAACAGAAAAGCGGCGGACGGCGCGACGGCGGCGAGTGCGGAAGCCACGGTCCACAGGGCGGTAGCACCCACCATGACGCGACGCACGCCCCAGCGGTCGAGCAGCGCGCCGCTGGGCAACTGGAGCGCTGCATAGGTCCAGCTATAGGCGGAAAGCATGTAGCCGAACAGGACATCCGACATGCCGAAAGCGCTCTGGAGCGCGCCGTGGGCGACCGACAGATTGACGCGGTCGAGAAAGTTGATAAGGACGCCGAGGCCGAGAAGAATCGCGATG
>CAXTWU010000342.1:0-2138 GCA_964248025.1 uncultured Acidobacteriaceae bacterium
GCGGCCGTCGCCGCGCCCGGTGAGCTGGCGAATCAGCTCGACCTCGTGGAGACGGTAGGGGGTGTCGTCCTGCCGGAAGACCTCGTGAAACCAGACGGTCGGCTTGAGTTCGACATAGGGCCGCTGCCAGGAGTCCCAAGGGAAATACGTCTGCGTTTTGCCGGCGACCAGACCCCAGTTGATGGCGGCGACATGGTACTGCTTGGCAATGGGCAGGCTGCCGTCAAAGGTGGAGCCTGCGCCGCGCGCCATGTACTCCGTGCACAGGATGGGTCGGCCGAGCGGCTGGAGCGACTGGATGCTCGCTTCGAACTCTTCGGGCCAGCCGTAGTTGTGAAAGGTGAGGATGTCGGACTCGGCGAGCTGGATTTTTGTAGTGGCCGACTCCTTGGCGGGGTCGCTCCAGTTGCCCTGCCACACGCCGCTGGTCAGGGGCTGGATGGGGTGCTCGGCACGGGCCCAGGCAAAGGCTTCCGGCAGCAGGACGTCCATGCGGGCGACCTTGGCGGGCAGGTCCTCGGCCTGGTCGCCACCCTTGTTGTCCGGCTCGTTCCAGATGTCCCAGCCGAGAATGCGGTCGTCGCTCGCAAAAGCGCCGACCACGCCTTGGACGTAGCTTTTCAGCTGCGGCTCCGCGGCGGGGTCGAGCAGGCGCTGCTTGCCGGGGCTTTGCACCCAGCCGGAGTTGTGGACGCCGGGGATGGGCGGGTGTTGCGGGCCGAGGTGCGGGTTCGGTTCCCAGCAGGAGTCAAACAGCACCAGCAGCGGCTTGATGTGGTGCCGGGCGGCGATGGCGAGAAAAGCATTGAGGCGCTGCTTGAATCCTTCGGGGTCCTGCTGCCAGAGCTGGTCCTGGAGGAAGACGCGCACGGTGTTCATGCCGATGCTTTCGGCCAGGCCGAGTTCCCGGTCGTTGATCGCGGGGTTCCAGGTGGCGGCCTGAAACATTTCAAGCTCGTTGATGGCGTCGGAGGGGATGTAGTTGGCACCCACGAGCCAGGGCTGGTGACTGTACCAGTCATTCGCTTTTTGCGCGGACCAGCGGCCGGTCGTGTCGAGGGCTTGCTGCGCCGGCGCGTCGATGGAAAACAAGAGCGGGAACAGCAGTACGGAAGCATGGAGCAGGCGCCGGAGGGGCATGGATGAATCCTTTGAGTGTGTGAAATGGCGGTCGCGATGAACATACCGGTTTGGCACCGGGGGAGACAAGCTGACTGATGACGGGTGGCGGCGCGCTTGGCCCCTGGTTGCGGGCGCATGCGCACGCAACAGCCCGCTTCACTCGGGTTAGACTCGGGACGGGCACGTAAGGACAGGATGAACAAGCAAGCCGCACTACGAACGACCCTCCGTTGTGGGTACTTCCTGCTTGCGGCATGGCCTGCCCGGGCGCAGCAGGCGGTTACTGTCAAGGCCGGGGTGCCCCTTCATGTCGTAGTGACCCGGACCACGGGCCTGCGCGTGGGTGCGCCCGTCGAGGGTGTGCTGACCGAGCCGGTGTGGGTTTACGACCGGCTGGTGCTGCCCGAGGACGCGGTGTTGCATGGCACGGTTGTGTCGCTGGCGCCGCCCGAAAGCGAAACGCGGCTGAAGGCGCGGCTCAACGGCGACCTGACCCCGTTGCACCTGCCGGTGGTGCGCTTTACGAGCATCGAGACCGCGGGGGATACGGTTGCGATCAAGGCTGACGGCAGCGAACGGGAGACAGCGACGGTGAAGTTCAAACCGCGGGAGCACCAGTCCATCCGGCAAAAGGTAGCGGGCGTGGTGCGGGAGCGATGGGACGAGGCGCACGAAGCTGTGTTCGGCAAGAAGACGGGGCCCGGCTTTGGAGGGCGTGCGCTGCGATTGTTTTATAGTCAGCTGCCGTACCATCCGCAGCGGGTGTGGCGCGGGACGGAGTTTGTGGCCGACCTGCAGCAGCCGGCCACGCTGCAGATGCCGGTGGTTCCAGCGCCTTCGCTCGTCGAGAGTGCCGACCTGGCGGGCAGCCTGCCTGCGGATGCCACCGTGCATGCCCGGCTGGTTTCGGCGGTGAGCTCGGACGGGGCGAAGACCGGTGAGCCGGTGACGGCGGTGGTGACGGAACCGGTGTTTGACGGCAAAAAGGCCCTGGTGCTGCCCGAGGGCTCGCGGCT
>CAXTWU010000343.1:0-2134 GCA_964248025.1 uncultured Acidobacteriaceae bacterium
CGCTACCGACCGGGTGGACGAGCGGCCTTCGCTGGCGTTCGGCGCGACAGGCTCGCTGCACGGGCGCGAAGTCGATTTTTTCACCGCCAAGGGCCTGGTGCAGGCAGTCGCCGCGCAGTTTACAAGCCGCCTCGTGTACTTTGACCGTTTTCCGCCGGAACTGGGTTTGATGCCTGCCTTCCTGCACCCTGGCCGGTCGGCGCGGCTGGTGATGGATGGGTCGACGATCGGCTTTTTCGGCCAGCTGCATCCGGAGGAAGCCGCACGACGCAAGCTGAAAGGGACGGTTGTGCTGGGCGAGCTCCGTGTGGATCGACTGCTCCTTCTCGGGCTGCGGCACCCCATTCCGCGGGAGCTTTCGCGCTTTCAGCCGGTCCGGCGCGACTTCTCTTTCCTGCTGCCGGCCCATGTCGCTTATGGCACGGTAGCCCAGGCGCTCGAAACACTCGCCATTCCCGAGCTGCAACGGTTTGAACCCGGCGAGGTGCGGCCGGCGGACGCGGGCGAGTATTCTTTGCTGCTGCGAACGATGTTTCAGTCCGCCGGGCGCACGCTGAAGGAGGAAGAGCTGCAGGGCTGGGCGCAACGGATCGAGGTAGCCGTCGGTGATTTGGGCGGACGGCTCCGCAGCTAGCGCACCTCTCCCACGGGCCAGGCACCCCGCATGGCTTTTTAATGTGCGGCTTTTCTTGACGGCAACGCCGCGTTAATCTGGCTATTTGGCGTACATGGACGGGAGAAATGCTGTAAGTGGCAAGGACGGAGAACGCCGAAGATGCGGGCCGGTCGTTGATCGCTGCCGATCGGTGTTGTTCGTCGATGCGGGCGAGCGTCCTTTTCAGACGAGGTGACCGGTTTGCGGCCGGAGGGCTGCTTGCCTTCCTGGCCCTGCGTTATGCGTGGGCACTGGCGCATGGCGGTCTCCACGCTCGCGCCCTGCCTTCCATGGCAGCCGCCATCATGCTGGGCGGTTGCTTGTGGTGGGTGGCGCAGCGGCAGGTGGGGGGCGAAGCGGCGGCCCTGGCGTTGGGCTTGTATGTGTCCACGCCGGCTGTGCTCCATGCCTCGGTCGCGGAGCCGGCAGCGCTGGGGCTGTTTGCGATGCTGTACACGGCGGTGGGGGTGGCGCACGCGCTGGCCGGGCCGCGGCGCAAGTGGCCGGGCCGCATCGGGTTGATGGCCGCTGTTTGCGCGCTGACCGGATGGACGCAGCCCGCGGCGTGCGCGGCGGGGCTTGTTTTGGCGCTGGGGTCGATGCTGTTTTTGATGGAAGAGCGCCGTCGCCTGCTCCTGCCCTTGTTTCTATTCTGGGCAGCGGTGGCTTCGAGCGCCGTCCTTATGGCACGCATCTGGCCGCCGTTCAGACTCTTTGGCCCTGGGCCGGCACCTGTGACGCGCACCCTCTCGTATGCGGGGCTGCTCGTTGCGTCGGCAGGGGCCTTTGCGCTGTGGGCCCGGCACAGGCGCTCGCGCTACTTCGGCCATTCTGCGCCGTTGCTGGCGACTTTTCTGCTCGCCGGGCTCTTTCCCGTGTTTTCTTCGATCGGCCCCGCCGCGCTGGTTTGGGCGCTTCCGTTTGCCTTGTTGTTTGTTGCGGGAGCGCTGGACGACGGCCTGAAAAGCAGGCGAGCCGGCGGGTGGCGCATGGTGAGCTGGGCAGCTGTGGCCCTCCAGGCTTTGGTGTCGTTCTGGTACTAGACCGCCGGGCGTATCATTTTCTAGAGGTTATTGCAATGGATGGTTTTCCCACGCAGGTACTCAGTATTGACGGTATGCACAGCGAAGAATGCGTACATCGCCTTTCTCGGGAACTGGGCTCCGTACCCGGTGTGCGGGTCCATAAGGTCGCGCTCGGCGAGGTTCAGGTACTGGCGCACTCTTCCTCCAAGCAGGCCATTCACGACGCCGTGGAACGAGCCGGATTCAGCCTGACCGAGACCCGCGAGGAATTCTAGGCACGGGTGCGCCCCTCGGCGCCACCCTGTAGGTCGTCGCCTGCGCTCGCGGCTAAACTAGGTGGAGATGGCGGTGTATGGCGACAACCCGGACCGGCTGGTTTCTTCCGCGCGCGCCGAAGAAGAAAGCTCGTTTGAGCTGAAGCTGCGGCCGCGTTTGCTGCGCGAGTTTATCGGGC
>CAXTWU010000344.1:0-2097 GCA_964248025.1 uncultured Acidobacteriaceae bacterium
GACTGCTATAACTCCAACCCCGCCGCGCTTTCGGCCATGATCCACACCCTGATGCAGGTGCCGGCCCAGCGCCACATCGTGGTCGCGGGCGAGATGCTCGAACTCGGCCCCGAAACCGGCGCGCTCCACGCTGCCTGCGGCGAAGAGGCTTCGCGCGAAGGTGCAAGCTGGGTGCTTGGCGTACAAGGGGCCGCGCTTGCGCTGGCCGAGGCCGCCGCGAAGCTCGGCACCCCCGCGCTGTTTTTCACGACAGCCGCAGAGGCCGGAGCCTGGCTCGCACGCGAGCTCCGCCCCGGCGACGCCGTGCTGCTGAAAGGCTCACGCGGCGTTCGCCTCGAGCGCGCCTTGGAAGCATTGACTCCCGCGCAAGTAACGACGATCTTTGGCGAGTCAAGCTGAAATCCCGCGCTTGCTTTAAGGATCGTGACGAGGCTTACGTTTCGGCTAAGGGCAGAGTCGAAGCTGCAACCGCATGGCGACTTACAGCGGGTAGGAACTTACTCCAGGAGGACCAGATGGCTTGAAAAGTGCACTATGCACACTCATGTGCTTTACATCGATTTGTGTTGCGCAAACACCTGAAGCGACCAGGCAATCGGCAAAGGCCACGACTCACTACTATCGCTTAACGGTCACGGTGGGCGCTCATGGGGCGGAGCCGGCGCAGGATTTCGTGTTGAATGTGCCCGTAAGGCCAGGCAAACCGGGCATGGCCGAACTCAACATCGCCACCGGAGCCATGGGAGAGGAGAAGAGCGCGCAGCAGGCGGTAGAAGCGAGCGATGTAGAGGAGACGCCGACTGGCTTAAAGGCGAGAATCCAGTACGTAAGCGAAAGCGAGCGGGCACTGGGTCCTGGACAGAACGAGCCACTTACCAGTCACTTGCGCTTTGAGCAGCAGGTCGATGTACCACTCGGGCAGTCAACGCGCATCTCGCAGGATGGGAAGTTGATCCCACTCGGTGAAGCCGCACAAGCGTCCGCGGCTCCATTGCCCCAGCCACCGCAAATCACCGTAACAGCTGTGAAGTTGTAAGCGCCGCACCAGAGTCATACAGCACCAGGGTCACCTAGGGCAGCTTTCCGATGAAATACCCGGTGTTCCGCCTGTAGGATAAAGCGACCCTGCCCCTCGGAGACCCCCGTTGCTTTACTGGCTGCTCTACCAGAAGCTCTTTCCCTACATTTCGCCCTTTCGCATCTTTCGCTACCTCACGTTTCGCACCGCCTTTGCCTCGCTGACGGCTCTGCTGATCGCGCTGTTTATCGGCCCGTACGTGATTGGAAAGCTGCGCGAGTTCCAGATCGGCCAGTACATTCGCGAGGAGGGTCCGCAGGCGCACCAGAAAAAGGCCGGCACCCCCACCATGGGCGGCGTGCTGATCTGTATCGCGATCCTGCTGCCGACGCTGTTGTGGGCCGACCTGTCGAACCCGTTTATCTGGCTCGTGATGCTGTCGACCTTTGGCTTCGGCGCGATCGGCTTCGCCGACGACTACATCAAGGTGGTGCACCGGCGCAACCTGGGGCTGACGGCGCGCGCCAAGATGGGCTACCAGATCCTGGTTTCCACCGGCGTCGCGGTGGCGCTGGTCGCCATGCAGACCCAGGGCAGCTACTCGACCCAGCTGGTGGTCCCGTTTTTGAAGCGCTTTCACCCGGCACTCAGCATCCCGGCGCTGCTGGCTGTGCCGCACGGGCACCTGCTCGCATTTCTGCCGTTCATCGTGTTTACCGTCCTGGTGATCGTGTTTTCGAGCAACGCCGTCAACCTGACGGATGGGCTGGACGGGCTTGCGATCGGATGTACGATCATCGCGGCGGCCGCGCTCACCGTGCTGACCTATGTAAGCGGCCATGTCGTCTTCGCCGATTACCTGGAGCTGGAGCGGACGCCGCTGATCAGCGAGCTCACCATTTTTTGCGGGGCCATGGTGGGGGCGAGTATCGGCTTCCTCTGGTACAATGCCCATCCGGCTGAGATCTTTATGGGCGACGTCGGCTCGCTTGCGCTCGGTGGTGCCATCGGCACGGTCGCGGTCGCCATCAAGCAGGAGCTGCTGCTGCCGTTTATCGGCGGCATCTTTGTGCTGGAGG
>CAXTWU010000345.1:0-2084 GCA_964248025.1 uncultured Acidobacteriaceae bacterium
CTTACTGCTCGTAATACTCCAGCCCCAGATGCGTGATCAACTCCTCACCCATCACATGCCGCAGCGTGTTTTTAAGCTTCATCAACTGGATAAACAGGTCGTGCTCCGGATACAAACCCTCCGCTGTCTGCGGTGCCTTGAAGTAAAAGCTTAGCCACTCCTGGATCCCGGCGGCCGCCAGCTCCGGCGTCCGCTTCGCCAGGTCCATGAACAGGACAAGATCGAGCGCCAGCGGAGCCGCCAGGATCGAATCCCGGCACAGGAAATCCACCTTGATCTGCATCGGATAACCCAGCCAGCCGAAGATATCGATGTTATCCCAGCCTTCTTTATTATCACCGCGCGGCGGGTAATAGTTGATCCGCACCTTGTGGTACATATCCGAGTACAGGTCCGGGTATAACTCCGGCTGCAGAATATACTCAAGCGCCCCCAGCTTCGACTCTTCCTTCGTTTTGAACGATTCCGGATCGTCCAGCACCTCGCCGTCCCGGTTGCCCAGGATGTTGGTCGAGTACCAGCCGGCCACGCCCAGCATCCGCGCCTTGAACGCCGGGGCCAGCACCGTCTTAATAAACGTCTGCCCGGTCTTGAAGTCCTTGCCGCAGATTGGCGTCTGCGTCTTTTTCGCCAGCTCCACCATGCACGGCAGGTCCACCGTAAGGTTCGGCGCGCCGTTTGCGAACGGCACCCCTTCCATCAGCGCCGCATACGCATAAATCTGCGACGGCGCGATCGCCGGGTCGTCGTTGTTCAATCCCTGTTCAAACGCGGCCAGCGTGGCATGCACCGCCGTCGGCTCGATGAAGATCTCGGTCGAACCGCACCAGATCACCACCACCCGGTCCACCGTTGCCGAGAACTGCTGAATATCGGAACGCAGCTGCTGCGCCAGGTCGCACTTCGACCGGCCTGTCTTCACATGCGTCCCGCTCAGCCGCTTCACATAGTGCTGGTCAAAGACCGCCGGCATCGGCTTGATCGCTTCGAGAAACGGCTTGATGGTCTCCAGGTGCGAGCGCTCCAGCACGTTGGCCGTCCGCGCCGCTTCGTACATATTCTCGTCAAAGATGTCCCAGCCGGTAAAAACAATGTCGTTCAGGTCCGCCAACGGTGCGAAATCCTTGATCAGCGGCGAGGTCTCATCGGTCCGCTTGCCCAGCCGGATATGGCCCATCTGCGTCAATGAGCCGATCGGCTTCGACAGCCCGTTCCGTACCGCCTCTACCCCCGCGATCAGCGTCGTCGCCACCGCGCCCATCCCAACCGTCATCACGCCAAGCTTGCCCGTAGGCTGCTTGGGCTTCTGTGTGCTTCCTTCCATTGCCTGTGTTTCCGTCCTCTCCAGGGAAAATACCGCCGGGGCGCGCTGCGGTACCGGAACGCACGCAGAACATCGCCGCCCAACAGGTAAGTCTCTCCTTTAGGGGCTGACTTTGGCAAATAGCGGGCCGGCTTTAGCGAAAGCCCGGAACTCAGGCAGCCGTGAGCTCACTCCTGTCGCGGCGCAGGTGGCTCCACAAAAACCACACAATCCCCAGCAGAACCGCGGCTTCAACCACAATATGGAACCGGTGAAATCCCGCCTTGAACCGCGGATCGGTATCCCAGTGCTCGCCCAACTTCATGCCCACATACGCGAGCGCATAGCACCACGGCCACGAGCCCAGAAACGTATACAGGTGAAAGCGCCCCTGCGGCATCCGCGCGATCCCCGCCGGCAGGGCAATAAAAGTCCGCACCACAGGCAGCAGACGACCCACTAGCACCGTCGCCGAGCCGTACTTGTTGAAAAACCGCGTTGTCCGGTCCAGATCATGCCGGCTCAGCAGCACGTAGCGGCCAAACCGCTCCACCAGCGGCCGCCCCCCATAAGCGCCTACCCAGTACGCCACCGCCGAGCCGAGATTGCAGCCCAGCGCCCCCGCCGTGGCCACGCCCCAAAGCGTCAGGTGTTGCAGGTACACCTGGTACCCGGCAAACGGCATGATGATCTCCGACGGCAGCGGCACACACGCCGACTCAATCCCCATCAGCAGCGCCACGCCCAAGTACCCCGTAGCCCCGATCACACCCGTAATAAA
>CAXTWU010000346.1:0-2082 GCA_964248025.1 uncultured Acidobacteriaceae bacterium
GCGAATGATGCCAATGCCGCCTCCACATCGGAAACGCGCAGTTTCATTCGTTTCCAGGCGTGGAGCTTTCCGGCGAGCCACGGTATAAGCATAAGCAGATGCATCTTCACGTGCAACACCTGTTGTGCTGAAGGAATCGAGCGCGGCCTGATCTGAGTGGACCCTCCAAGCATGGGAAGCTCAACTCGCGACCGTATCTGTAGTAAAACAGGTTGAAGCGTCATTCCCCGAAAGAGACCCCATCCATGGCAAATACAACCAAGATTGAATCCACCGAAGAGCGCAAAACCCTGAAGCGCGCTGCTCGCAAGAAGGCCGCCCCCAAGGCCAAGCGCACCGAGCCCCGCGGCTCCGGCAAAAAGAAGCCCAAGAAGCTTTCCCGCGGCACCGGCAAGCGCTAGGTCCGACAGTGCCCTGCTGAACCCGCCGTGCGAACCGGTCTCGGCAGGGGTACTGCGGTCTCCTCATCACTCCCTCGCCATCATCCCGCTGCCGGAGCCCACACCGCTGCCGAACCAACTGTTCGCCCGCAAATCCATCGACAAGCTGATCGAGCAGTCCGAGCGGCCGGGGCACTCGCTCCGTAAAACCCTCGGCCTCGGCTCACTCACCGCGCTCGGCATCGGCGCGGTCATCGGCTCCGGCATCTTCACCGTGATCGGCACGGCGATCGCGGGCGAAAAGTTCGACGCAACCTCCATCTTCAACACGCCTGTCGCCGACTACCTTGTCCACCATACGGCGCTGCTGGGCCGCCCTGGCGCAGGGCCGGCCATCGCCATCTCGCTCGTGCTGGTCGCAATCGTCTGCTGCTTTACCGGGCTTTGCTATGCCGAGCTGGCCAGCATGATCCCCCTCGCCGGCTCGGCCTACACCTATACCTATGCCACCATGGGCGAGCTGGTGGCCTGGATCATCGGCTGGGACCTGATCCTCGAGTACGCCTTCTCCAACATGGCCGTTTCAGTCGGCTTTGCCGCGCATGCCGTCGACCTGCTCGACTGGCTGGGCATTCACCCTTCACTCCAGTGGATCTCGCCCGCGTACCTGCCGAGCGGCCTGACGGACCTCGCCGGACACACGCTTTACGGCCCCGGCTGGCACTTCGGCTTCAACGTGCCGGCGTTTCTTATTGTCATGCTCATCACGGTGATCCTGGTCCGCGGCATTCGCGAGTCGGCCGCGACCAACAATGTCCTGGTGCTGCTTAAGGTCGCCGCCATCCTGGTGTTTGTTTTGGCCGGTGTCAGCTTTATCCATCCCGCCAACTACCACCCATTTGTGCCGAATGGCTGGTCGGGCGTGCTGACCGGCGGCTCTATCATCTTCTTCACCTACATCGGCTTCGACTCGGTTTCCACCGCCGCGGAAGAATGCAAAAACCCGCAACGCGATGTGCCGCTCGGCATTATTGCGACACTGATTCTGAGTACCGTGCTGTATGTCGGGGTGGCCGTGGTGTTGACCGGGTTGATTCGTTGGGACCGGCTGATCGACAACGCCGCCCCGGTCGTCAACACGTTGAAGCAGCTTTCCCTCTCGACCGGCAGCACCCTGCTGCACTGGGTGCGGCTGGCCGTTTTAGTCGGCGCGATCCTGGGCATGGTCTCGTCCATCCTGGTCTTCCAGATCGGCCAGGCCAGGGTGTGGTTTGCCATGTCGAGGGACCGGCTGCTGCCCGATGCATTTTCGCGCGTTCATCCGCGCTTCCGAACCCCGGCTGTTTCGACCTGGGTCGCCGGGCTGGTGGTGGGGCTGCCGGCAGGGCTGCTCGATATCGGCACCTTCGCCGATCTGTCCAACATCGGCACCCTGTTTGCATTTGTCCTGGTCTCGGGCGGCGTACTGATCCTGCGCTGGAAGGACCCCAAACGCCGGCGGGCGTTTCGCTGCCCCGGTGGCCCGGTGCTGCCCGTGCTTTCCATCCTCTTCTGCATTGTGCTGATGGCCGGGCTGCCGATCGTGACCTGGCTGCGCTTTTTCGTCTGGCTTGCCGCAGGGCTGTTGATCTACTTCTTATACAGCCGCAAGCGCAGCGAGTTCGCCTCGTAAAAATCCGGCCCGCGCTCCCTTGCATCCAAG
>CAXTWU010000347.1:0-2072 GCA_964248025.1 uncultured Acidobacteriaceae bacterium
TCGGCGATCAAGCCGGAGGGCCAGGCGTTTACCAACCAGGGCATGCAGGAGCACGAGACACCGCGCGCGCTGGACGCGAGGGAGCTGCCGCCAATCGTGGAGGACTATCGCCGGGCCTCTGCAAACGCGAAACGCGCGGGCTTCGACGGGGTGGAGGTTCACTCGGCGAACAACTATTTTCTGGAGCAGTGGCTGCGCGACTCGACCAACCGGCGCACGGACCAGTACGGCGGCTCGATCGAAAACCGTTTGCGGTTTCCGCTGGAGGCAGTACGGGCGGTGATCGACGGCTTTGGCGCTGCGAGCCGGGTAGGGATCCGGATTTCGCCGGCGACGACGATGCCGGGCGGCGCGCCGCTCGACAGCCGGCCGAACGAGACGTACGGGCGGTATGTGGAAGAGCTTGCAAAGCTGGGGCTCGTGTATCTCCACGCGATCGAGGGGGTGACACAGCAGACCCGCGAAGCCCCCGAGGTGGATTACGCGGAGCTGCGGCGCAAGTTTGGGCGTACCTACATCGGCAACAACATGTACTCGATGGATCTGGTGGAGCAGGAGCTGCGGGAAAACAAGTCGGACCTGTTTGCGTTTGGCCGGGCGTACCTGGCCAACCCCGACCTGGTGGAGCGCCTGCGAACCGGCGCGCCGCTGGCCGATGCGCCCAAGGAATACTGGTACGGCGGCGATGAACACGGCTACACGGACTGGCCGGTGGCGCGGCAGATCCCGGAGCTGCAAAACGCGTAAAGGCTCTGCGCGCGCGGCGTTTAGAACAGCTGTTGCGCGCGCAGGGCGAGGCCGTGGGCGACGGCGGTAAAGGCTTCGCCGCGCACGATGGTGCCGGGGCGGAAACGGCCTGAGAAGATGCGCTCGACCGCGGGCACGAACGAGGTGCCGCCGGTAAGAAAGACGCGGTCGACGGCCGAGGGGGCAATGCCGGTGTCGCGCAGGAGCCGGTCGACTGCGTTTTCGATGGCGAGGAGCTCCTCGGCGATCCAGCCCTCGAACTGCGCGCGTGTGACCGGGACACGGAGGCTGAGACCGCTTTCATCGAAGCGGAACTCGGCCTCTTCGCTGCTTGACAAGGCGTATTTGAGCCGTTGCACGGCGGCGTGGAGTTGAAAGCCGAGGTCTTCGTCGAGCAGGGTTTTGAGGGCTTCGATCTTTTCGGGCTCCAGGGCGCGGGCTTGTGCGCCTTTCAGGATTTCGGTGACGTTGCGCGTTCGCAAAAACGACAGGTAGTGCCAGCGTTCGAGGTTGGTGTAGATCCACGCGGGGAGCGCGGGCAGCAGCTTGCCGCCGGAGCGCTCGAGCGAGCCCGCGCCGAGCGCCGGTGAGACGAGGTGGCGCACGAGTTTTGCGTCAAAAGCATCGCCCGCAAGCGCGACGCCGGCCGAGCCGAGAACGCGCTGTCGGGATTCGAGACCCGGGCCGACGCGCAGCAGGGAAAAGTCGCTGGTGCCGCCGCCGAAGTCGCCGATCAGGACGAGTTCTTCGTGGTCGAGGGTGGACTCGTAGGCGTAAGCGGCACCGACGGGCTCGTACTCGAACTGAACTTCGGTAAAGCCCGCCAGCCCGCAGCTTTCGCGCAGGCGGCGGAGCGCGAACTGCTCGTCATCGCCGGTTTCCGCGCCGACAAAGCGCACGGGACGGCCGACCACGGCGCGCTGGATGGGTGCGCCGAAGCTCTGCTCGGCACCGGTGCGCAGCTCGCGCAGGATGCGGCCCAGCAGGTCTTCGAGCGTGTACCGGCGGCCAAAAACCTCGGTGCCGGTAAGCGATCGCGCGGGCAGGTAGCTTTTGAGCGATTGCACCAGGCGGCCGTCGTGGCTTTCGGCGGCAAGGTAGTGCTCGATGGCGGAAGGGCCGGCATAGCCGTGGACGCGTCGGGCCGCGTCGCGCGTGAAGAAAAGGAGCGAGCGGAAGGACGCGGTTTCGCCGGCGAGCGATGGGTAGCGCGCGAGCGTGACCTTTCCATGGGGCGCGACCAGGGCGACGGAGCTGTTGGTGGTGCCGAAGTCAAGCCCGACGGCGGGCGCGGGGGAGCGCATTCGTTATTGTCGCAAAGCCGG
>CAXTWU010000348.1:0-2061 GCA_964248025.1 uncultured Acidobacteriaceae bacterium
CAATATGGGTGCGGTTGAAGACACGCGAAAGGCTTTACAGGATTTTTTGGCACCGGAGATACGCACGATCACGGCGAAGCTCGACGCGCTTCACGAAGAGCAGGCAAGACTGCGGGCTGAGCTGGCTCTCTCCGAGGGGCGAGTCACCGCAGCAGTGGATCGAACCCGCGTCGAACTGATTGCCTCGGAGACTCGTGTCTCGGCCGCACTGGACAGGCTTCGCAACGACCTTCCCTTGCTGGTCCGCAATGCCGTCCTGGAGCATATGTTGACCGAAAAGCAGCGCATGATTGAAGAGTTTCAAAGACAGGCTCATTAATCCGCTATAAAAAGCCGCTTAGCGACCTACAAGAAAGAGCTCATGGCAGACGTAAAAACAATCTCCCTCACAGTCGACAGCAAGCAGATCACAGCACCGGCCGGCACCCTGCTGATCGACGCCTGCAAGAGCGCCGGCATCGACGTGCCGTCGTTCTGCTACTACCCCGGCCTGTCGCTGCAAGGGGCCTGCCGCATGTGCGTGGTACGCGTCGAAAAGATGCCCAAACTCCAGACGGCCTGCACCACACCGGTCACAGAAGGCATGATCGTCACGACCGAAAGCCCGGAGATTGCGCAGTCGCGCAAGGGCATTCTCGAGCTCTTGCTCGGCAACCACCCGCTCGACTGCCCGGTGTGCGACGCGGGCGGCCAGTGCGAGCTGCAGGACATGACGTTTAAGTACGGCGCCGCCGGCTCCAGCTACTCCGAAACCAAGAACCACCGCGAAGAGCAGCAGTGGTCGCCGGTCGTTTACTTCGACCGCCCGCGCTGCATCCTGTGCTACCGGTGCGTACGCGCTTGCGGCGAAGGCATGGACGTGTGGGCGCTCGGCGTACAAAACCGCGGCTCCGCGTCCGTGATCGCGCCCAACGGCGGCGACCACCTGGACTGCGAAGAGTGCGGGGCCTGCATTGATATCTGCCCGGTCGGCGCGCTGACCTCCGGCTCCTACCGCTACAAGACGCGGCCGTGGGAGATGAACCACACCGCGACCATCTGCACCCACTGCGGCGACGGCTGCAAGACCACGCTCGGCACCCGGCGCGACAACGAGGGCTCGGTCATCGTGCGCGGCGACAACCGCGACAAGAGCGGACCCAACGGCGACTTCCTGTGCATCAAGGGCCGTTACGCCTTTGATTTCGCGAACCGCGAGGATCGCCTTCGCCAGCCTCTGCTCCGCGGTGCCGGCGGCAAGCTTGAGCCCGTAACCTGGGAGGTCGCGCTTGAGGCGGCCGGCAAGCGATTCAAGCAGGTGCGCGACACCCGTGGCGGCTCGGCCATCGGCGTCATCGGCTCCAACCGGACGACCAACGAAGAAAACTACCTGTTGCAGAAGTTTGCACGGCTGGTGCTCGGTACCAACAATATTGACCACCATCGCACCGCCGACTACCCGGCGTTTCTCGCCGCGCTCGGCCGCGCGCCGGGCAGAACCGCGAGCATCCGCGACTTTGAAAAAGCTCCGGCAGTGCTGGTACTGGGCAACGATCCGACCGAGCAGCACCCGTTGCTGGCCTCGCACATCCGCTCCAACGTCCGCCAGAATCGCGCGCGGTTGTACCTGGCAAATCACCGCGAGATCAAGCTGCGCCGCCAGGCCAAGGCCTTTCTTGAAGTTCCCGAGGACGGCTACTCCGCGCTTCTCGGCTTTCTGGCCGGTCGGCAGTCGGAGTTTGTGGCGAACGAAGCAGCCACGAAGTTTCGCGATGCGCTGGCCGCCGAGCCGGAACTGGTGATTGCTTTCGGCGCGGAGTTCCGCGGGCGCGACCTTCAGGCGTTGGTGGAATGGGCCGGGACGCTTCCGAACACAAAGCTCGCGGCCCTGGGCGATTACGCCAACTCGCGCGGGGCCTCCGATATGGGCCTGCTCCCCGACTACCTGCCGGGCTACATGCCCGTGTCTCAGGGGGGGGTGTTTGCCGAGGAGTACGGCGCTGCCCTGCCGGCCGCACCTGGCAAGAACCTGCTCGAGATGCTGGACGCCGCCGGGCGTGGCGAGCTTGGCGCACTCTATGT
>CAXTWU010000349.1:0-2052 GCA_964248025.1 uncultured Acidobacteriaceae bacterium
CCATCCTCCACGCGCTCGCGGGCAAGCCGCTGCCTGTGTATGGCGACGGCGGCAACGTCCGCGACTGGCTGTATGTCGAGGACCACTGCCGCGCTCTTCGCGCCGTGCTTGAACATGGGCAACCGGGCGAGACCTACAACATCGGCGGCGCAAGCGAGCGCACCAACCTGCAGGTCGTGCACCAAATCTGCGACCTGCTGGACCGCGAACAGCCTGGGCCCAGGCCGCGCCGCGAGCTGATCCGGTTCGTCAAAGACCGCCCGGGCCACGACCGTCGCTACGCCGTTGACGCCGCCAAAATCGAACGCGAGCTCGGCTGGAAACCGTCCGTGACGTTTGAAAGCGGCCTCCAAGCGACAGTGCAGTGGTACCTCGCCAACTTACCCTGGGCCGACAGCATCCAGACCGGCGCATATCTCGACTGGATGCGCACCAACTACGCCAACCGGGCCGGTCGGGCAGAACGGGCTTCGCCGTGAAAGGCATCATCCTCGCCGGCGGCTCCGGCACACGGCTTTATCCCGTCACCCACGTGGTGTCCAAGCAGCTACTGCCGGTCTACGACAAGCCGATGATCTACTACCCGCTCAGCGTACTGCTGCTGGCCGGCATCCGCGACATTCTTGTCATCTCCACTCCGCAGGACACCTCGCGCTTCGCCGCGCTGTTGGGCGACGGCTCCCGCTGGGGCATCGCGATCCAGTATGCCGTGCAGCCGAGCCCCGACGGGCTAGCCCAGGCCTTTCTGATCGGCCGCGACTTCATCGGCGGCGGCCCTTGCGCCCTGGTCCTGGGCGATAACATCTTCTACGGCGAAGCATTGTCGACCCTGCTGCGCACAGCGGCCGCTAAAACCGTCGGCGCGACCGTGTTCGCCTACCGCGTCAAGGACCCCGAACGCTACGGTGTCGTCGAGTTCGACGCCGCGGGCCGCGCCGTCAGCCTCGAAGAAAAGCCCGCGACGCCGCAGTCGCCCTTTGCCGTCACAGGCCTGTATTTCTACGACAGCTCGGTCGTCGAGATCGCGGCCTCGCTGCAGCCCTCGGCACGCGGTGAGCTCGAGATCACCGATGTCAACAAAACCTACCTTCGGCAAGGGCTGTTGGAGGTTAAGGTCATGGGCCGCGGCATGGCCTGGCTCGACACCGGCACCCATGATTCGCTTTGCGAGGCCGGTGCCTACATCCAGACGATCGAGCGCCGGCAAGGCACCAAGATCGCCTGCCCGGAGGAGATCGCGTACCGCAGCGGTTTCATCGATGCCGCGCAGCTCGAAGCGCTTGCCCATCCTATTCGCAAGAGCGGGTACGGCCAGTACCTGCTTGACCTGCTCGAAGAACGAGCCTATCTGCCGGACAGGTTTGGGCCATGAAAGTCACGGAAACAGCGCTTCCAGGCATCCTGCTCCTCCAGCCGCAACAGTTCAGCGACGCTCGCGGCCTATTCATGGAGACCTACAGTGCAAGCCGGATGCGCGAACTGGGCCTGCCCACCTGCTGGCCGCAGGACAACTTCTCCTTGTCGCGTCGCAACGTGGTGCGCGGCCTGCACTACCAACTCACGCATCCACAGGGCAAACTGGTGCAGGTCTTGTTCGGCGGCGTGCTCGACATCACAGTCGATATCCGCCGAAGCTCCCCGCGCTTCGGCCAGTCGTTGACGATGGAAATGTGGGCCGAAGATAGAAGCCTGCTCTGGATTCCGCCGGGTTTCGCGCATGGCTTTGCGGCATTGTCAGACGAGGTCGGCTTCGCGTACAAAGTCACGCACCCCTATTGTGCCGAGTGCGAGCGCACCATTTTGTGGAACGATGTCGATCTCCGGCTGCCGTGGCCCGTGAATGAGGGGGATGCCCTCGTCTCGCCCAAGGACGCAGCCGGAACTCCGTTTGACCGGGCTGAGGTCTTCGATTGAGCGGGTTCCGGGGCGGCCGGCTGGGAGTTATGCTGCTGGGCGCAAGCGGGCAGGTCGGGGCGGCACTGGCACACTGTTTCGCCGATACAGACCTGCTCGCGCTCCGTCGCGAGCACGCCGACCTGAGCCGTCCGGAAG
>CAXTWU010000350.1:0-2018 GCA_964248025.1 uncultured Acidobacteriaceae bacterium
GATACTTTTATCGCGGATCTGGCCGTCGCTACCGGTGCCGGACAGATCAAGACAGGTTCGGCTTCGCGGACGGACCGAATCGCCAAGTACAACCAGTTGCTTCGCATTGAAGAAGAGCTGGGCCAGACAGCAGAGTACCTGGGTTTGGAAGCTGTGAACTTTGGCGACTAAACCTGCCCTGATTGCACGCTAAGTGCTTTCACAGCCTTGTCTTTAACCCCGAACCCTTCAGGTTTCGGATGAGCATTTCAGGAGCCCTTCCTTGCAGAAACGAGTTCTTGGCGCGGCAGCGCCCTTTTTCCTTTCCCTGGCTGTTCTGGCGCAAACCGCGCCCGCTTCCAAGCCCGTACCTCCTATGCCGATGGCCGGCGCCAAAGCTGGGCAGCCGCCCCCGCCTGCGCATCCCCTTACCGCGGCCCAGGCGCGCGAGATCATGCAGCTGACCGGCACCGATCAGGTCAAGAACAAACTGATCGAAAACGTCATGCAGTATACGCAGCGGGCGTTTCCGCCGTTTGTGCCCAACAATGTGCGGGAAGACGTGCACAGCAGCCTCGAAAAGATGGACGTCGAAACGCCCACGATCGCGATCTACCAGAAGTATCTGTCGACCGAGGACGCCGAAAAGGCCATCGAGTTCTATAAGACTCCGGCCGGCAAGGACCTTGTGGCGGCTACACCGCTGGTGATGGGGGAGATTCAGCAATCGGCTCTGAAGCAGGGGCAGCAGACCTTCCAGGCCGTGATGGAACGGCATAAAACAGAAATCGAGGCCGCACAGAAGACCTACGAGCAGCAGCACCCGGCCACCCCGCCGCCGACCATGGGACCGCCTGCTACTCCCGGCACCCCTGGCAACAGCACGGCCCCAGGCAAAAGCACGACGCCTGCCGCGCCCAGCAAGAAGCCGCAGTAGTCCGGTCAGGGCCGGCGGCTTGGAGCCTCCGGCCGCGTTCTGCGAGAGGGAATACGTATGGTTTCAGCTCCGAAGCGGCCGCTGGTGCTGGCCATCCTGGATGGTTGGGGGATCCGGACCGCGCGAGACAACAATGCGATCGCGCTGGCACGCAAGCCGACCTATGACAAGCTGCTGCACGAGTTTCCCAGCACCTTGCTGCATGCCTCGGAACACTATGTCGGCCTGCCCGATGGGCAGATGGGCAATAGCGAGGTCGGCCATCTGAACATCGGCGCGGGCCGCGTTGTCGGCATGGACATCACGCGGCTCGATGCGCTGGTGGCCGCCGGCACGCTGGGCGCTCAGCCGGCGATCGCGGCAGCATTCTCGCATGCACGGGAGCACGGCACCGCTTTGCACCTGCTGGGCCTCCTCTCCGATGGCGGCGTGCACGCGCACCAGGAGCACCTGTATGCCTTGCTGCGGTCGGCCAAGGCGGAAGGATTGCAGCGGGTTTATGTCCATGCGTTTTTGGATGGTCGCGATACCCTGCCGACCTCCGGTGCGGGCTACCTCCAGCAGCTGTTGGCGCGGATGCGCGAGTATGGTGTTGGTAAGCTGGCCACGGTCAGCGGGCGCTACTATGCCATGGATCGCGACATGCGTTGGGAGCGCGAACGGAAGGCCACTGACCCGATGGTCGCGGGCGTGGCCGAGGGGGGTGCGTACGCCGACCCGGTGGCCCGTGTACGCGAGTGCTACGGGAACGGGATCACGGATGAGTTTGTGGTGCCGTTTGTGGTGCTGGACGAGAACGGCGCACCGACGGCGACGATCCACGATGGGGACAGCTGCATCCTGTTCAACTACCGGGCCGACCGGGTGCGGCAGACGACGCGCATCCTGGCGCGCAACAGTGGGTTGACCGCTGACGACGGACGCGAGTTGCCGCAGATCGCTGAACAGGACGCGGCGATTCCGCGCTCGGCGCTGCCGAAGGATCTCCACTTCGTCACGATGACGCAGTACGGCAAGCAGTTCACGGTGCCGCGCGTGCTGGAGCCCCAGTCGATGGACCACCTGCTGGCGAACCTGCTGGCCGGAGCGAACCTGCGCAACC